>JBDRJH010000350.1:0-14735 GCA_043815125.1 Verrucomicrobiota bacterium | reverse complement strand
GCGCATGGCCAGCCGCCTGCAAAAAGCGATGCAGGAGCGCCGCGTGCGCAAAACCTACCAGACGATCCTCACCGGCGAGTTGGTGGGCGACGTCACGGTCGACCAGCCCTTGGGTGACGACCTGGCCAGTCCGGTGTTTGTGAAGACCTGCGTGCGGCCCGACGGCAAGCCGGCCGTCTCGCACTTCACGCCGGTGTGCGCGGCCAACGGGTTCACACTCGCCCGCGTGGGCCTGGAGACGGGGCGCAAACACCAGATCCGGGCCCACGCCCAGTGGCTCGGGCACAGCGTGGTCGGGGACAAAATCTACGGTCCCGACGCGCGCTGCTACCTCGATTTTATCGACCGCGGCTATACGCCCGAATTGGCGGCCATGCTGTTGATGCCGCGGCAGGCGCTGCATTGCGCCGAGATCGACCTGCGCGAGACAGGGCTCGACTACGTGCTCACCGCGCCGCTGGCGGAGGACTTGGCGGCGTTCTGCACGCAACGCGGGCTACTGGCAGAGTAGGGCGTGCAACCCCGCGCGCACCGCCGCCGTGAGCGCCGCGACGCGTTGTCCCAGGGGGAGTCCGGACGGCGTCTCGAGCGTATAGCTCAGGCTGGTGTGATGCGCCCGCAGGTAAATCGCCTCCGGCCAGTCCACCCGCTCCAGCGGATCATTGACCGGGCGGATGATGCCCGGCTCGGCGACCGGGCGTCCGTCGATCATATCGCCTGCCTCGATGGGCATGAGCTGGCCGGCTGCTGCCAACATTGCCGGCGCGAGGGTGGGGCGGTCGTCGGGGTTGAGTTCGTAAAGATAAAAACCCTGCGCCTCCCAGTCCTCATGCAGGCACCCGCAGGCGGTGAAGTCCGGCTGCCTGCGCAACCAGCCGACCAGCCCCGCGACCTCGGGCGTGCGCAGATCCTTGAAATCCCGGTTGAGGTCGCGCCCGAGGGCGTCATCCCGTGTGCCCAGGGCGAGGCCCGCGGGGTTGATCACCGGCACCAGCCACCAACCCGCACGGTCGTCAAACTCACCGGATTCCAATAGCGCGAGCAATGCCTCCATCCCGGCCGGCTCGTCGCCGTGAATGCCCGCGGAGAGATAGATGCGCGGCGCGTCGGGCCGGACGGCGGGCCTGCTCAGCGCGGGCAGGTCGAGGCCGTTGATGCGGGCGAACCAATCGGCCCGAAAGCCCCGGTCCTCGGCGGCCTTGAGGAAGCGTTGCAGAAACCTTTCCGGATCGAGCGGGGTTTTGACACCGAACACGCGGTCGGTTGTGCTCGGCCGTTTACCGTCCCTCAAGCCTCACTTTTCATCATGTCCCACGTTCGCGTCCGTTTCGCCCCCAGTCCCACCGGTTTCTTCCACATCGGCAGCGCCCGCACCGCGCTCTTCAACTGGCTCTACGCCCGCCACACCGGCGGCACCTTCATCCTGCGCATCGAGGACACCGACAAGGAGCGCAACAGCGAGGAGTTTCTCAACGTCATCTACTCCAGCATGCAGTGGCTGGGCCTGGACTGGGACGAGGGACCCGGCAAGGGCGGCGACCACGGTCCCTACCGCCAGAGCGAGCGCGCCGACATCTACCGCGAATACCTCGCCAAACTCACCGCCGCCGGCCGCACCTACGAGAAGGACGGCGCCGTCTGGTTCAAACTCCTCGGCGAGCGCACCGAGGTCTACGACGACTTCCGCAAGAAGACCGTCGAGAAGGTCGCCAACCAGCCCGTCATCATCGAGGACCGCATCCGCGGCCGCGTCGAGCGCACCGAGGACGAGGACTTCGTGATCTTCCGTTCCGACGGCTCGCCGGTGTTTCACTTCGTCAACGTCGTCGACGACATCACCATGGGCATCACCCACGTGATCCGTGGCGAGGACCACCTCTCCAACACCAGCAAACACGTCGAGCTCTACCAGGCCTTCGGCGCGCCCGTGCCCGAGTTCGCCCACATCCCGCTCATTCTCAAACAAGAGGGTAGCGGCAAGATGTCCAAACGCGACAAGGGCGCCCTCATCGAGGAGTATCAAAATCGCGGATACCTGCCCGAAGCCGTCGTCAACTACATCGCGCTCCTCGGCTGGAACCCCAAGGACGACCGCGAAAAGATGCCCCTCGCCGAGATCATCGCGCTCTTCGACTGGGACCACATCAACCAGAGCAACGCCCGCTTCGACGACAAAAAGATGGCCCACATGAACATGGCCTACCTGCTTGAGTTGCCCGCCGCACTCTTCATCAAACTCGCCAGAGACTACTTCGAAAAAAACGCCGCCGACTCTCCCGCTCTCACCGCCGACGTCGCCTACTTCGACCAGGTCATGCTGCTCTCCCAGCCCAAGATCAAAGGCGTCGAGGAGCTGCCCGCCTACACCGCTTATTTCTTTGCCGAAGACTACCCGCTCAACGAAAAAGCCCTCGAAAAAATCATGAAGAAAGGCGAGCCGCTCGACCGTCTGCGCGAGCTCCTCGCCGCGCTGCCCGGCTTCGACTTCTCCACCGACGAATCCATCGAGGCCGGACTCGCCGCGCTTGCCGAGAAAAACGGCCGCGGCTTCGGCGACTACCAGTCCATCGCCCGCCTCGCCGTCACCGGCACCAACGCCGGCCCCAGTATCACCAGCACCTTCCGCCTGCTCGACGCCGACCGCGTCCGCACCCGCTGCGAACGCTTCCTCGCCGCCCGCTCCGCCTGATACTCCCAATCCTTTAACGTAAAGTCGCAAAGGCGCTGTAATTCTTGAATCAACGTCAGCCCACGAAACTTTGCGTCCTTTGCGCCTCCGCGCCTTTGCGTTAAAACTCCGATCCCTCCTCACTCCGCCACCATGAGCAGTCTACCCGTCTGGAAAGTCGCCAAGACCTACACCGACATCCTCTACCACAAGGCCGACGGCATCGCCAAGATCACCATCAACCGGCCCCACAAGCGCAACGCGTTCCGTCCCGAGACCGTCATGGAGATGCACGACGCGCTCATCGACGCCCGCGAGGATCTCTCCGTCGGCGTCGTTCTGCTCACCGGCGCCGGCCCGCACACCGACGGCAAATACGCCTTCTGCGCCGGCGGCGACCAGTCCGTGCGCGGCCACGCCGGCTACGTGGGCGGCGACGGTGTGCCGCGCCTCAACATCCTCGACGTGCAAAAGCTCATCCGCTCGATGCCCAAGGTCGTCATCGCGCTCGTGGCCGGCTACGCCATCGGCGGTGGCCACGTCCTCCACATCGTCTGCGACCTCTCCATCGCCGCCGACAACGCCATCTGCGGCCAGGTCGGCCCGGCCATGGGCAGCTTCGACGGCGGCTTCGGCTCCAGCTACCTCGCCCGCATCGTCGGCCAGAAAAAGGCGCGCGAGATCTGGTATTTGTGCCGCCAATACAACGCGCAACAGGCCCTCGACATGGGCCTGGTCAACGCCGTCGTGCCCGTCGCCGAACTCGAGGCCGAGGGGGTCAAATGGGCCAAGGAAATCCTCGGCCACAGCCCGCTGGCCATCCGCTGCCTCAAGAGCGCCTTCAACGCCGACGTCGACGGCCAGTCCGGCCTGCAGGAACTCGCCGGCAACGCCACGCTGCTCTACTACATGAGCGAGGAGGCCAAGGAATTCCACGGCGCCCAGCGCGAGAAGCGCAAACCCGACGCCCGCAGATTTCCCTGGCTGCCCTGAGCAATTCCACCGACTTTGCGGCCGACGGCCGCTCCCA
Organism: Verrucomicrobiota bacterium; assembly: GCA_043815125.1. Taxonomy (GTDB): domain Bacteria; phylum Verrucomicrobiota; class Verrucomicrobiia; order Opitutales; family Opitutaceae; genus JAUWBF01. The sequence continues at coordinate 11,037 of JBDRJH010000350.1, read as the reverse complement.
TGAAAACCATCCTGCTGCTGTTCGCGTCCAACGTGTTCATGACCCTTGCCTGGTATGGACACCTCAAGTTCAAGTGGCTCGAGCACAAGCCGCTGATAGTGATCATCGGCTTCTCCTGGGCCATCGCCTTTTTCGAGTATTGCCTGCTGGTGCCGGCCAACCGCGCCGGCTACCTCTCGGGCACGTTCACCGGCTACCAGTTGAAAATCATCCAGGAAGCGATCACCTTGGTGGTCTTCGTCGGCTTCGCCTGGCTCGTGCTCAAGGAAAAACTCACCTGGAACTACGCCGTCAGCTTCGCGCTGATCGTCGCCGCCGTGTGGTTTGCCGTGGCTTTCAAGCCCGGCGCCCCCCACTGATCACCGCCCCTCCACGTCCTCTCCCCGCACACCACCGGCATGAAACGCATCCGTATCCAGCACAACACCACCTACACCTTCAGCGAGCCGGTCACGCTGTTGCCGCACAGTCTGATGATCCGCCCCCGCTCGGGACACGACATCCGCATCGACCGCGCCTCGCTCGTCATTCAGCCGCGCCATCGCACCCTCTGGCAGCGCGACATCTACGGAAACTCCGTGGCGGTGGTCCACTTCGAGGAACCCGCCGACCGGCTCGACATCCGCAGCGACGTCATCGTCCAACACTTCGAGGAGGAACCGCTCAACTTTCTGGTCGACGACAAGGCCGTCATGTTCCCGTTCTACTCCGACCTCGATGAACGCGTGGAGATGATCCCGTATCAGATGCTCTGTTTCCCGTCGGACAGCGCCGTCATGCGCGACTGGTTGGTCCAGTTCTGGATCCCCGGCCAGACCATCCAGACCTACGTCCTGCTCGACAATATCAACAAGACCATCGCCAACACCATCCGCTACGGCATGCGCGAGGAGCCCGGTGTGCAGTCGCCCGCCGAGACCCTGCGTCTCGGCACCAGTTCCTGCCGCGACACCGCCACGCTCTTCATCGAGGCCTGTCGCTTCTTCGGCCTGGCCGCGCGTTTTGTCAGCGGCTACCTGCACTGTCCGCAGACCGCCATCGGCCACGGTTCGACCCACGCCTGGGCCGAGGTCTACCTGCCCGGCGCCGGCTGGAAGGGCTTCGATACCACCAGCGGTATCGTCACCGGCCACGACCACATCGCGGTGGCTGTCACCCGCCACCCCGCCGACGCGCCGCCGGTGGCCGGCAGTTACTCCGGCCCCGCCTCCGTCACCTCCGGGATGCACGTGGAGGTCCTCGTCAACGAAGTGCCCTGACCCCGGCACCCCCTCCAGCCAAGCCGTCAGACCCCACAGGCAAATTTGTCACTTAATAAGTTACAAATGCCGTTATCCCTCTAAAGGTAATGGGAATGCGCCATCGGTAGTTTGTCACTTAATAAGTGACAAATTGCTGGCTTGGTCTGGGCGGGGGGATGGGTAGGGTGGCGGTCATGTCCTCTCTCTACGACTCCTTCCGCGCCGATATCATCACCGCCGTCAAGGCCCGCGACAGCGCCACCGCGCTGATTCTGCGCACCAACGACGGTGCCATCCAGCGGGTCGCCTCCGATGCCAACGTGCCGATCGATGACGCGCTCGTCGTGGCCACCCTGCGCAAATCCGTGAAGAACCTGCAGGCCGCCAACGCCGAGTTCGCCAAGGCCGGTCGCACCGATCTGATCGAGGCCAACGACAAGGAGATCGCCGTCCTCGAAAAATACCTGCCCGCCCAGATCGACGGCGCCAAGCTTGAGGCCATCATCACCGAGACGATCACCGCGACCGGCGCGACCACCAAGAAGGAAATGGGCAAGGTCATCGGCGCGCTCAAGCAGCGTCCCGACGCCGGCCTCATCGACTTCGGCGCCGCCAGCAAGATGATCCAGGGCAAGCTCGCCTGAACATTGAGGATGCAGCCGTTCCCCTGTCCCCAGGGCCTGTGTGACGATACGACGTTGTTCGACACGGCCGGGGACACCGTCGCTGCATTTAGTGCCCCCGTTCCTGCCAGCCCCGCGGGCTGCGTCCGGTCTCGGCGCGAAGCACTTTGTTGAAATGGTGCAGGTCGGGCAGGCCGACCGACCATGCGATCGACTTCACCGGCTGATCGGAATGTTGCAGCAGCTCCAAGGCGCGGTTCACGCGGCAGCGCCGCAGGTGCGCGACCGGCGACACGCCGAGCCGGTCATGGAAGATGCGCCCGAGCGTGTTGATCGACACCCCGCAGTGCCGGGCGACCTCGGCGATGCGCACGCGCTCGGAGAGATTCGACTCCAGCCGGACCAGCGCCGTCTCCAGCACGCGGTCTTCCTCGCCGCTGCGCGTCGGCGCGTCCTTCAGCGAAGCGAGTCCAAGCAACACGTCCCACAGCCGCGCCGAGGCCCGCAGCGGGTCGGTCTTGCGAAAGGACAGGGCGCGCTCCAACAACTCGCGCAGTCCGTTGAGCCGCGGATCGGGCTCCCAAAAAGCCGGCGTCACCCGACCTCGAAACGGCAGCCGGAAGTGCGCGTAGAGATGACGTGACGGGCCGCGATAACGAAAGCCCACCGGCAGGTTCGCCGGCGCCAGCGACACGCTGCCGGGCTCGATCATGAAGGCGTGATCGCCGATCGTCAGTTCGCCCGCGTAATCGTAAAAATGCAGCATCCACAGGTCCGGCAAAAGAAACGTCTCCCGCTCGACTGACACGCCGTGCAACGCACGCGTCATCGCGACCAACTCGGGTGCCTTGGTCAGCCATCGATCAAACGTTTCGGGCGGTTTCATGGTGAAAAAATACCAGTAACGGGTGAATCCTCACAAGCAAAGGCGCTTTTCCCCGCCGGACGCCGGCGTCAGGATGATCGCTCATGAAAACCCCGCTGCGCTTTCGTCAGATCCACCTGGATTTCCACACCTCGCCGTTTATCGACGGCATTGGTTCGCGGTTTGATAAGAAAAAATACCAAGAGACGCTCAAGCGCGCCTCGGTCAACAGCGTGACCACCTTCGCCACCTGCCACCATGGCTGGAGCTACTACGACACCCAGGTCGGCAAGCGTCATCCCGGGCTTGGCTTTGACCTGTTGCGCGCCCAGTTCGAGGCCGCCAAGGAGATCGACATCAACGTGCCGATCTACCTGACCGCCGGCGTGCACAACCTTGCCGCCGACGAGCATCCCGAGTGGCGCGAGGTCGGTCCTGACGGGCGGTATGTCGGCTGGACGCCCAACAACCTGAAGGCGGGTTTCATGACGATGAGCTTTCACTCGCCTTACCTCGACTACCTCGTCGAGCAGGTGCGGGAAGTCGTGCGTCTGTTCCCCGAGGCCGACGGCATCTTTTTCGACATCATCAACCAAGGCGAGGACTGCTCGGTCTGGGGTCTGCGGCACATGCAGTCCAAGGGGCTCGATCCGTTGGTGCAGGCCGACCGCCAGCAAAGCCGCATGGACGCGCTCATGAAATATTACGAGCGCTCCACCGCCGCCGTGCGCGACATCGATCCGGACATGCCGGTCTTCCACAACAGCGGCCACGTGACCCCGGGCTTTCGCGAGATCCTGCCGTTCTTCAGCCATCTCGAGCTGGAGAGCCTGCCGACCGGCGGTTGGGGCTATGACCACTTCCCGCAGTCGGCCAAATACGCGCACAAGCTCGGCATGGAGTTCCTCGGCATGACCGGCAAGTTCCACACGACCTGGGGCGAGTTTGGCGGCTACAAGCATCCCAACGCCCTGCGCTACGAATGCGCCGCGATGCTGGCCTTTGGCGCCAAGTGCAGCGTCGGCGACCAACTGCATCCGACCGGCCAGATGGACGAGAGCACCTATGAGATCATCGGCGCCGCCTACCGCGAGGTCGCCGCCAAGGAGCGCTTCGTCGAAGGCGCGGCCAACGTCGCCGACGTCGGCCTGCTCAACAGCCAGTCGACCGACGGCAAGACCGCCTTCCTGACCAACGCCCGCGAAAAACCGGGCGACGTGGGCGCGGGTCGCGTGTTGCTGGAGGAACACGTGCTCTTCGACATCCTCGACACGCAGATGGATTTCGCCGGCTACAAATTGCTGGTGCTGCCGGACGACGTGGCCGTCGAGGCGACTCTGGAGGCCAAACTGCGCGCGTTCGTGACGGCCGGCGGCAAGCTGCTGCTCAGCGGAGACAGCGCGGTCGACCCGGAGCGCGGACCGCTCTTCGACGTCGGCGCGGAGATCGGGGCATATTCGGAGTTTTGTCCCGACTACTGGAAGCCGCGCGACGATCTGGCCGCGCCCTTTGCCCGCAGTCCCATGGTCATGTATGGACGCTCTCGTCGGGTGAAGCCGACCGACGGCGAGTCGTTGGGCGACGTCTATGATCCGTATTTCAACCGTGCCTGGGATCACTTTTGCAGTCACCAGCACACCCCGCCGCGTCCGGAGGCGTCGGGCTTCTCGGCGGCGGTGCGCAAGGGCAACGTGCTCTACCTCGCGCATCCGATCTTCTCGATTTACCGCGGCTACGGACAGGTCGCGTTGCGTCAGACGATCGGGCGTCATCTGGACTGCCTGTTGGGTGATGATCGTTCCGTGCAACTGGAAAACTTCCCAAGCACCGGCCGCGTGACGTTGACGCGTCAACCGGCGGAAAACCGCCACGTCCTGCACCTGCTCAACGGCACGACGATCAACCGCGGCGGCAAAACCGACCTGCATGGCGGCACCACGTCCGCGAGTCTGGCCTCCTACGAGGTCGTCGAGGACGAGCGTCCGCTGCACGACGTCAAGGTGCGCGTGCGCGTGCCTGGCGCCGTCAGCGCGGTGACGCTCGAGCCGCAGGGCGCACCGGTGGAGTTTGTTCGCGATGGCGACCAGGTGTCGTTCACCGTCGACCGCGTCGGGCTGCATCAGATCGTGGTGCTCCACGGTTAAGGTCTGCGGTGTGGGCCGTCTGCGTGTGGTTCAACATTCTTGACGTGACGGCGTTTGCCGTATGGCTTCGTCGGCCTACCCCCGCGCCATTAGTATATCGGCTATTATGCGTGTTTCCCATACATGAGAGGACGGTTCGATTCCGTCATGGCGCACCACATGAAGCCCGGCCCTTTCCCCTGAGGGTCGGGCTTCACCTTTTTCAGAATCGGACGATCAACCGTCCGGCGAACGTAGGGGCTTTGCTCGCAAAGCCCGTTCAGCGAACGCTGACGTTTTGCGCATGCCTTCAACGCAACGGGCCGCTCGAGCACGGCCCCTACGGGATCAGGCCGGGGGCTTGGTGCCGTATAGCGAGATCATCTCGCGCAGGCGTTGCCCGATCATCTCGGCGCGTGCGATCATCTCGGCCGCCTCGCGCGGCGCGAGGTGCGCGTTGCAGTGATCGCGCCAAAGTCCGAGCCATGCCTGGAAGTGTTTTTCCTCGAGACCGAGGGGCGTGTGTTTCCAAGGCATGCCGCCGGGATAACGCGCTGGGCCGCCGGTGACGCCGGACCAGAAGTCGGCGATCTTTTCCATATGCGCGGGCCAGTTGTCGACATGCGCGCCGAAGATCGGACCGATGTCGTTTTGCTGGCGGACGTCGGCGTAGAAATACTTCAGCAGGCGCAACAGACCTTCGCGCCCGCCGACGCGCTCGTAGAGAGTGGGCTTTTCCATGACGGCGGTCCCGGTCAATCGCGCGTCTGCTCGATGGGCATCTCGTGCAACTTGATCTCGGGATTCTTCTCGGTGAAGTAGTCGAGCGACCAGTCGTTGGGGAAGAGGACCACGGGGTTGTTGAACTTGTCGGTGCCGAAGGCCACGCCGCCGGCGACGATGATGTCGTTGGGGTTGGCGAGCGCGGGGTGGGGCTCGGCCCAGCGGAGCATGGTCCAGGGGGCGGGCTCAAGGCGGGACTCCGCGTTGTATTCGGACTTGAGGCGAGCCTGCACGACCTCGAATTGCAACGGGCCGACCGCCGCGAGCAACGTGGCTCCGGGCGGGCAGTTGCGCGGCATAAAGGATTGCACGACGCCCTCCTGGAGGAGCTGCTCGATGCCGGCGCGGTATTTCTTGGCCTCGCCGGAGTTGGGATTGGAGATGTAGGCGAAGACCTCCGAGGGGAAGCGCGGGATCTCGTCGTAGACGATGCTGCGATCCTCGGTGAGGGTGTCGCCAATGCCGAAGGCGTCGTGGCCGACCAGGCCGATGACGTCGCCCGGCCAGGCCTCGTCGACCGTCTCGCGCTCCTGGCCGAAGAGCTTGTGCGAGGAGGAGAGGCGCACGGTCTTGCCGGTGCGCTGGTGGACGACGGTCATGTCGCGGCTGAACTTGCCCGAGCACACGCGGATGAAGGCGATGCGGTCGCGGTGCTTGGGGTCCATGTTGGCCTGGATCTTGAAGACAAAGCCGGAGAACTTCTCGTGCTCGGTCGGCACCTCGCGGGCCTCGGTCGGCCCCGGTAGTCCCGGAACGGATACGCTGACGGAGCGGCGGGTGGTCGGCGGAATCGAGTCGCGCAGGAAGTTTTCCAGCATGAGTTGCACGCCGAAGTTGTTCACCGCGGAGCCGAAGAAGACGGGGGTCTGTTTGCCGGCGTGCACGGCGTGGACGTCGAACGGCGCGCTGGCGCCGTCGAGCATGTCGATCTGTTCGGCGACCTCGTTGTAGGTGTAGTCGTCGAGCTTTTCGCGGACGAGCGGGGAGTCGAGGCCGGTGACGTTGACGGGCGCTCGGAACGAGCCGTGCGGGGTGCGTTCGAAGAGGTGCACCTGGTGGGCGCGGCGGTCGTAGACGCCGCGGAAGGACGGTCCGTTGCCGAGGGGCCAGGTGATGGGGCAGGGTTGCAGGCCGAGCACGCTCTCGAGTTCGTCGATCAGTTCGAGCGGGTCCTTGGTGGGCCGGTCGCACTTGTTCATGAAGGTGAAGATGGGCACGCCGCGGCGGCGGCAGACTTCGAAGAGTTTGCGGGTCTGCGGCTCGATGCCCTTGGCGGAGTCGATGACCATGAGCGCGGCGTCGACGGCGGTGAGCACGCGGTAGGTGTCCTCGGAGAAGTCCTTGTGGCCGGGGGTGTCGAGCAGGTTGACCGCGCAGCCGGCGTAGTCGAACTGGAGCACGGTGGACGAAACGGAGATGCCGCGCTGCTTTTCGAGTTCCATCCAGTCGGAGGTGGTCGAGCGTTGCTGTTTGCGCGCGGTCACCGAGCCGGCGAGGTGGATGGCGTTTCCGTAGAGCAGAAACTTCTCGGTGAGGGTGGTCTTGCCGGCGTCGGGGTGCGAGATGATGGCAAAGGTGCGGCGGCGGGCGATTTCCTGGGCGGGCGTCATGGTCAAACCGGCGAGCAAAGGGCGCGCGTCGTTCCGGGGCAAGTGACAAGACGCCTTTCCCGCATCCCTCCCGACGTCGTCGTCGGGCGGCGTCCGCGCCGGACCGTTTGTCACTTAATAAGTGACAAACGGTCCGGGCTTGGCGGGTCGCATCCCGGGAAGGCGGACGGGCGAGGGGCGGGTTTGGCGGCGGTTCAGGACGAGGCCGAGCAGGCCGCCGACAAACATGAGGCCATAGGCGGCGGGCTCGGGCACCGGTGTGCCGGGGGTGATGAAACCGCCGCTGTCGTAGGGGTCCCAGGTGGCCTCGCCGTAACCGTCGAAGATGACCTGTGCGAGCGAAGAGGAGCCGGGGTCGTAGTTGGCGAAAAAGGAATCCAGCGAGTCGTTCCAATTGAGAATGGTGAGCACGCTGTCGCCGTTGAGGGTGATGTTGGTGATGTCGAGTTCGGAGCCGCCGGTGCCGAAGTCGATGATGGCATTGCCGTTGACGATGAGGTTGGTGAACTCCTGCACGGTGTCGCCGAGATCGAAGACCGCGCCGTCATTGAGGGTGACGCTGGTCCAGGTGGGAATCTGGCCGTCGCCCTCGAAGACCACCGAGCCTCCGTTGACCACCAGGGGGCCGTTGATGGCGTCGCCGCTGCCGGTCTGGGCCATGACCAAGGTGCCGCTGTTGACGGTGGTGCTGGAAATGCTGTTGCCGCCGTTGCCGGACAGGGTGGTCGTGCCGGTGCCGTTCAGCGTGAGCGCGCCGCTGGTGATGTTGCCGGCGAAGTTGATGTCGCCGCTGGAGGTGATGTTGTAGCCGCCGCTGGATCCGACGTTGCCGGCGAAGGTGGCGTTGGCGGTGCCGCCGATGTTGACGCCGCCGGAGCCGATCTGGGCGGAGGTGCCGGTTTTGTTGAAGTAGCTGGTGCCGGCGGTGAGATTGAGCGTGGTGGCGTTGACCTGCGCGGAGAAGGTGTTGGTGCCGGTGTTGTTGATGTCGACCGTGGTCGCGCTCATCGAGGTGGTGCTCGTGAAGTTGCGATTGCCCGAACCGGCCAGCGTGAGTATGCCGGCATTCGCGACCTGTCCGGCGATGGTGATCGTGGATCCACCGGTGAGGGTGAGGTTTTTGTTGGTCGCGTTAAAATAGGAATCGTTGCTGATGATCGCCCCGTTGGCGGCGTTCCAGGTCTGGTTGGCCGACAGCTCGATGCGGCTGTTGATGGTCTGGGTGTTGGTGCTGTTGTTGGTGATGCCCCCGGAACCGACCGCCAACATGCCGCCATTGACCGTAAAGGCGCCTGCGTCGGACGCGAAGGCGACGGATTGCAACTGCCGTCCCCACGGAGCATTGGAAATGGTGAGCCGGGTGGTGCCGTCAAAGATGACACTGTCGCCGTTGTTCGGGGCGGACGCGGGATCCCAGTTGCCGGCGGTGCCCCACTGGTCGTTCGCACCACCTCCGTCCCAAGTCAGCGTTGCCGCCTGCAGGGTTGCTTGCGCCGCAACGCCGAGCACGACTCCGGCCATGGTAAGCCGAAGCAGCCGGGCTGCTGAACTAGCGCAAACTTTTGTCATTAAGGTGTTATCTAGGTGGTGATGGGACTGTTTTTCAAACTAAATTAGGGTCTAATACCTAATGAGAATAGATCGGAACGGTAGGATTAGCAAATTTGATGCAAGCCGTGGCCTGATTCAGTGTTTCTCGATTTGTCATTCGGCGGCTTGGGTTATCGGCACGATGACTTACGGCTTGCGCGAGTTGTGTGCGGCGACCGAAGTGTGACGGCATGGCGCTTCTCACGTTACACTGGTCCAGTTCGGTCTTGGGTAAAAAAACGACGATGCGGGTGCTCTTGCCCGATTCCGGCAAGGGGCCGTTTGCGACCCTTTACCTGTTGCACGGACTGAGCGACGACTCGTCGAATTGGACGCGCAACACCCGGCTCGAACACTACGTGCGCGATTTGCCGCTGGTCGTGGTCATGCCGGACGGCTACCGCGGTTTTTACACGACCAACGCCGAGGGTGCCGACTACGCCAAGCATATCGGCGAGGAGGTGCCGGCGTTTGTCGAGCGGCACTTCAACGTCAAAAAGACCCGAGCCGGCCGCGCCATCGGCGGCCTGTCGATGGGCGGCTACGGTGCGCTGCGTCTGGGCCTGGGCTACGCCGACCGGTTTTGCTCGGTCAACAGCCACTCGGGGGCCGTCGGCTGGGGGAGCAGCGAGGATGCGGCCGAGTTGCTGGCCGCCGCCAAGCGCCGGGGGTGGACCCCTGAATTCACCGAGGAAATGAAGCGGGTGTTCGGCACGAATCCCCTCAACACCCCCCACGACATCCGCTGGCTCGCGAAGCGCGCCATGCGCGCGAGCAACCTGCCGAAGCTCCTGCTCGACTGCGGCACCGAGGATTTTCTTCTGCAGGACAACCGCGACCTGATCCGCGATTTCAACGCGGCCAAGGTGCCGCACACCTACCGCGAGTTTCCCGGCGCGCACGACTGGGACTACTGGGACCTGCACATCCGCGAGGCCCTGGCCTTCCATGCGGTCAACTTGCGTTTGCGGGTCAAAACCGTCTGATACACCGCCAATGTCACCGAACATTCCCCAGTCCGCGCTGATCGTCGACGACGAGGCCCATGTTCGTCAGTTCGTCCGCATGGTCTTGCAGAGTCTCGGGGTGAAAACCGTCCACGAGGCCGACTCCGTGGAGGCGGCTCGTGAGGTCTGGAACCAACACCTGCCCGACTGCCTGGTGCTCGATATCAACATGCCCGGCGAGAGCGGGCTCGATTTTCTGAAGGAAGTGCGGGAGGTCGATCAGGACGTGCCGGTCGTGATGCTCAGCGGCAACGCCCAACTCGCCGCCGTGCGTCAGGCGGCCGACCTCGGGGCCGATGGTTTTATTCGCAAGGACAGTCCGCGCGCGGTCATCACCGCCGAGCTGCGCAAAATTTTCGAGACCGAGGACTGAGCCGACGTCCCTCGCACACGGCCGGCGCCGGAAACGAAAAAAAGGGCCGGACACCCTCTCGGGTATCCGGCCCTTTTGATTTTTCGGCGGTCGTATCGGAAAACCGATTACAGGCGGCCAGCGTAGATGGCGGCGGCGCCGAGCTCCTGCTCGATGCGAAGGAGCTGGTTGTATTTGGCGACGCGGTCGGTGCGGGAGGCGGAACCGGTCTTGATCTGGCCGCAGTTGGTGGCGACGGCGATGTCGGCGATGGTGACGTCCTCGGTCTCGCCGGAGCGGTGGGAGAGGACGGCGGTATAGCTGTTCTTGTGGGCCAGCTCGACGGCGTCGAGGGTCTCGGTGAGGGAGCCGATCTGGTTGACCTTGACGAGGATCGAGTTGGCGGTGCCGGTGGCGATGCCCTTCTTGAGGAACTCGGTGTTGGTGACGAAGAGGTCGTCGCCGACGAGCTGCACCTTGTCGCCGAGGGCGACGGTGAGTTCCTTCCAGGTGGCCCAGTCGTTCTCGGCGCAGCCGTCCTCGATGGAGTCGATCGGATACTTGGCGCAGAGGTCCTTGTAGAAGGAGACGAACTCGGAGCCGGAGAACTTCTGGCCGGTGCTCTTCTTGAAGACGTATTTCTTGGTCTTGGCGTCGTAGAACTCGGAGGCGGCGACGTCGAGGGCGAGCATGATGTCCTTGCCGAGCTTGTAGCCGGCGGCCTTGACGGCCTCGGCGATGGCGTCGAGGGCGTCGGTGGTGGAGGCGAGGTTGGGGGCAAAGCCGCCTTCGTCGCCGACGGCGGTCTGCAGGCCCTTGGCCTTGAGAACCTTCTTGAGGGCG
>JBDRJH010000349.1:0-8455 GCA_043815125.1 Verrucomicrobiota bacterium | reverse complement strand
CCTGCGCAACGATCATGTTGCCGGAGGAGGATTGACCGGCACCACGACGCGGCGTTTGCTTCTTTCAAAGAGGCAGCGCCGCGTTTTCGAGGTCGTTTAGGTTGCCCAAAGGTTGCCCAAAATCTTGTTTTTGGCTTCACTTCCCGGCATTTTCCTGCATCTTAATTCCTGTTCTAAATTATTAACCATCAACTAAGTCCGCATAATTAGGCGACTTAGCTTCACCGGCCGGCAGAGGTTCGAATCCCTCCCTCTCCGCCACTTTTTACCGGCAGCGCCGCCATCGGCCGCTCCCGTCATCCGCCGATATCCGACAAACGCGGCCTTGACACCCGACGGGCGCTCCGGCACTTCGGTCAACTCTTCACAACTTAAAGTCATGCAACCCACCTTCCGCCCTCACCGCAAAAAGCGCGCCCGCCAGATCGGCTTTTTCGCCCGCAAAGCCACTCCCGGTGGCCGCAAAGTCCTCCGCAATCGTCGCCGCAAGGGCCGCAAGCGCCTCACCGTCGTCTGATCGCGACTCCGCCCCTCACCGGCGGAACATCCGCCCGCCTCCCCAACGCGCCATGCGCTTCCGCGCCGAGCAACGCATCCGGCGGCAGGGCGACTTCCTCAATCTGAGGACCAACGGGCGCCGCCATGATTGCGGCGCCTTTCTCGTGGTCGTTGCCCTCCCCTCGCCCGACCGCGGCCCCCACCCCACCGCCCGCCTCGGCGTCGTCGCCTCCAAGGCCGCCGTCGGCATCGCCCCCCTGCGCAACCGCGCCAAACGCCGCCTGCGCGAGGCCTTCCGCGCCCATCAGCAACTCGTGCCGCCCGAGGTCGACCTGCTGCTGATTGCCCGCCGCGGCATCAATCGGCTTGAATATGCCGCCATCGAGCGGAAGTTCGTGGACGCCTGTCGAAAACTTTTCCCGACTCCGCGCACCGATGCCTGAACTCTCCGCCAACCGCCGTCCGCCCGCTCCGCGACTCGCCGCGCGCGCCCTGCTGGCCGGTGTGCACGTCTATCAGGCGGTGATCTCCCCCGCGCTGCACGCGGCCGGCGGCCCCGCCTGCGGCTGCCGGTTCACCCCGACCTGCTCGCACTACGCGGCCGATGCCCTGCGCACCCACGGTGCCCTGCACGGCTCCTGGCTTGCCGCGCGTCGCCTCGCCAAGTGCCACCCCTTCCACCCCGGCGGCCACGATCCCGTGCCGGCGGCACCTTTGCGCCAACGGCCGGTCTGCACCGCCATCCCCTCCGGCAACACTCTCTTCAATGGATAAAAAGAACCTCACATCGGCATCCTCCTTCTGGTCGCCGCCTTCGCCAGCCTCATCCTCAGCTCGCGCCTGAGCCCGCCGCCCGCCCCGGCCCCCGAGGTCGAGTCGCCCGCGCCGATGCCCGGCGCGCCCAACCAAGCCCCGTCGGTCGCCGACTCCGCCCGCCCGGCCAGCTCGCCCGCCGACGCCACCTTCGCCGCGCTGGCCTCCGTCAACGCCGACGCCGTCGTCACCACCCTGCGCAACGACCACGTCGAACTCCGCCTGACCAACTACGGCGGCGCCATCCGCGACGTCGCCTTCGCCCGTTATCCCGCCGAGCAGGACTCCGACCAAGCCTACATTTTCAACCAGATCAATGCCGACCCGATCCTCGCCTTCGCCGAGCGCAGCATCCCCGGCCTTGGTCGCAACACCCCTTACCAACTCGTCTCCGCCACCGCCTCCGAGGTCGTCTACCGCACCGTGCTCGAAGGCCGCCTGGAAATCACCCGCCGCTACGCCCTGCCCGGCCCCGACGAGGATCCCTACCGCATCCACGCCGCGACCACCTTCCGCAACCTCGCCGACCACCCCGTGCCCGCCGTCCGCGCCGCCCTCGCCCTCGGCACCACCGCCCACGTCAGCGTCAACGACTACGGCCAATACCTCAATGTCGCCACCTACGACGGCGACGACGCCGACGTCATCGCCCCCGGCGACCTGGAGGGCGGCGGCTTCCTCAGCTGGATCGGCCTCAAGGACGGCGCCCCCAAGACCGTGCTCGAACAGGACGCCACCACCGTCTGGGCCGCCGTAAAGAACCAGTTCTTCGTCAGCATCTACACCCCCGCCACCCCCGGCAACGGCGTGATCGTGCGCCGCGTCGAGCTCGAACCCTTCCCCGGCACCACCAAACCCAACGGCGGCATCACCGGCGCGATCCGTCTCGACGTGCCCGCCCTCGAAGCCGGCGGATCGGCCACCATCGCCGGCGACCTCTACGTCGGCCCCAAGGAATACACCCGCCTCGCCCAGTTCGAAAAACGCGAGGACAAGGTCATGCAGTATGACCGCTATTTCTTCAGCAAGATCGCCCTCTCCGGCGTGCTCGCGCCCACCATGAACCGCCTCATGAACTGGATGCACGGCTTCGTGGGCAATTGGGGCGTCGCCATCATCCTCATGACGCTCGCCCTGAAGATCGTCACCCTGCCCTTCACCCTCGCCGCCTCCAAGTCGGCCAAGCGCATGGCCAAGTTCCAGCCCGAGATCGCCGCCATCCGCGAGAAGTTCAAGGACAACCCCCAGAAGATGAACCAGGCCACCCTGGAGCTCTTCAAAAAGCACAAGATCAACCCCGCCGGCGGTTGCCTGCCCGTGCTCATCACCATCCCGCTCTTCATCGCCTTCTTCGCGATGCTCCAGGGCACCGCCGAGCTGCGCTTCCAGTCCTTCCTCTGGGCCCACGACCTCTCCGCCCCGGACACCATCGCCCGCATCTTCGGCCTGCCGATCAACATCATGCCGCTCCTCATGGGCGCCACCATGATCATCCAGATGCGCCTCACCCCGAGCCCCTCGGTCGACAACGCGCAGATGAAGATGATGAAGTTCATGCCGATCATCTTCACCCTGTTCTGCTACAACTTCGCCGCCGCCCTCGCCCTTTACTCAACGATCAACGGCGTCTTCACCATCGGCCAGCAGCTCATCGTCAACCGCATGAAGGACCCCGCCACCGACAACCAGGTCGTCGACCCCGCCGCGGCCGTCGCCTCCGTCGGCGGCAAGGGCAAGGGCCGCAAACTCAAGAACGTCACCCCGAAGAAGTAACCCGGACGTCCAAAGTCGTCAGGTCGAAAGTCGAAAGTCACCACCGCGGCGCCCCGGCGCCGCCGCACTTGACCTTGGACTTTGGGACCTTCGACCTTGGACTTCCCCTCCCCCCATGGCCGGTCATAACAAATGGTCCAAAGTTAAACGCCAAAAAGCCGTGACCGACGGCCGCAAGGGCAAGGTCTTCTCGCGCCTCTCGCGCGACATCACCCAGGCCGCCAAGTCCGGCGGCGGCGACCCCGACGCCAACGCGCGCCTGCGCACCCTCCTGCTCAAGGCCCGCGAGGCCAACATGCCCGTCGATAACGTCGACCGCGCCATCAAGAAGGGCACCGGCGAGCTCCCCGGCGTCTCCTACGACGACATCACCTACGAAGCCTACGGCCCCGGCGGCGTCGCCTTCGTCGTCAAGGTCACCACCGACAACAAAAACCGCGCCGCCGCCGACATCCGCTCCTTCTTCACCCGCGCCGGCGGCAGCCTCGGCAGCACCGGCTCGGTCGCCTTCCAGTTCCTGCACGCCGGCCAGTTCCTCATCGCCAAGGACGCCACCACCGAGGACGCCCTCATGGAAGTCGGCCTCGACGCCGGCGCCGACGACGTCATCACCACCGACGACGGCTATGAACTGCGCTGCGACGTGCACGCCTTCGACAAGGTCCTGCACGCCCTTGAGCACGCCGGCATCAAGACCGAAAGCGCCGAGATCGCCTACATCCCCGTCACCACCGTCCCCGTCGACGCCGCCACCGCCGAGGCCCTGGAAAAACTCCACGACGCCCTCGACGAACACGACGACGTGCAGGCCGTCTTCTCCAACGAGGACACCCCCTGAAAACGCAAAAAGCCCGGCCGCCACGCCGGGCTTTTTTGTAGCGGAACGACGGAGTCGTTTCGTCCGCCGCGCCCGCGTTCAACGCAGACGGGCAGACCTCTCACCACCTCACTGGCCGAACAGCCCCTTGGCCGCGTTCAACGCGCCGGCCGCCGAGCTGCTGTCGATGCCGAAGGTATTGAGCACGCCCTTCAGCAGATCGCTCTGCTCGCCGCTCACCCCGCCCTTGCCCAGCAGTGCCGTCGCCTGCTTGGCCAGCGCACCCAGGTCACCGGTCTGCAACGCCCCCAGCACGCCGGAAATCTTGGCCGGATCAAACCCCTGCTTGAGCGCCCACGCACTCACCAGCTGCTTGCTCTGCTCCAGCAGCGTGGCCGCCGCCGGGATGTTCTTCACCAGGTCGCCCAGACCGGACAACGACGCCAACGCCGCCTTCGCGTCGCCCGCCGTCAACGACGACTGCACCGCCTGCACCTGCTTGACCGCCGCCGGCGACGACTCCACCACCGAGCCCAGCCCGGAGAGCGCCTGCGAGGCGACCTTGGAAATATCCGCGACCGAGGCCGTCTTAAAATCCGGGATCTTCAACTCGATGCCCACCGACTTGGCCAGCGCCTCGGCCCTCGTGGCGACCTGCTCCATCGACACGCCCACCTCGACCTTCGCCGTCGGCGCCTCGGAAGGCGCATCGGGCGCGGCCGGTTCGGACTGGCCACAACCCGCCAGACCGGCGGCCAAAATCACGGAGAAGGAAACAGCCGACAACGTAGAGGTTTTCATCGCCGCCGACCCAATCCCACAACCCCGCCAAAGGCAACCCCGCCGCGCCCTTGCCAAACCCCGCCTCCCCCGCTTCGCTGTGCCGCTTAAGCTCCGCCACATGAACGACGCCGACGACGACATCCTCGCCTCCCGCCACGCCACCCCCGGCGAGGTCGGCCTCGTCGAACCCCGCGACTGGGTCACCACCGAGCCGTTCACCTTTGTCAACGGCCAGACCATCGGCGGCTTCACCGTCCGCTACGAAACCTACGGCCGCCCCAACGCCGCCCGGGACAACGCCATCCTCGTCTGCCACGCCCTCTCCGGCGACCACCACTGCGCCGGCATCCACAGCCTGGGCGACCGCAAACCCGGCTGGTGGGACAACCTCATCGGCCCCGGCAAGGCCCTCGACACCAACAAATACTTCGTTCTCTGCGCCAACGTCCTCGGCGGTTGCCAGGGCTCCTCCGGGCCCTCCTCGGTCAACCCCGCCACCGGCCGGCCCTTCGGCATCACCTTCCCGCCCGTCACCATCCGCGACATGGTGCGCGCGCAGAAAATCTGGCTCGATGCCCTCGGCATCCCCTCCCTCTACGCCGTCATCGGCGGCTCCATGGGCGGCATGCAGGCGCTCCAGTGGGCCATCGAATTCCCCGGCTACGCCCAGCGCATCATCGCCATGGCCACCACCTGGCGCGAGAGCGCTCAGGCCATCGCCTTCAACGAGGTCGGCCGCCAGGCCATCATGCAGGACCCCGAGTGGCAGCACGGCGACTACACCGCCGGAGCCGGCCCGCGCGTCGGCCTGGCCATCGCCCGCATGATGGCCCACATCACCTACCTCTCCGACGCGTCCATGGACCGCAAATTCGGCCGCCGCCAGGTCGCCGACCGCCCCAAGTCCGCCGGTGCTCCCCCTCCCACGCCCGCCGCCCAGGCCGATTGTCACTCAATAAGTGACAAACCCGCCGGCGGCGGCGCCACCTTTGACGTGCAGTTCGAGGTCGAGAGCTACCTGCGCTATCAGGGCCGGAGCTTCATCAACCGCTTCGACGCCAACTCCTATCTCTACATCACCCGCGCCATCGACCAGTTCGACCTCGCCGGTGCGCACGGCTCGCTGGAGGAGGCCTTCCGTAGTGTCGAATCGGATACACTGGTGGTCGGTTTCACCAGCGACTGGCTCTTCCCGCCCGAGCAAAACCGCTCCATTGTCGAGGCGCTGCTGCGCGCCGGCAAACCCGCCTCCTCCGCCGAGCTGGCCACCGACCTCGGCCACGACTCCTTTCTGCTCGAGTCGCCGCAACTCTACGACCTCGTGCGCGGCTTCCTCGCCCGCCCCTGCCGCACCGTATCGAAAACCTCATGAGCCGCCCCGCCAGCAAACGCACCGTGGACATGCAGATCCTCGCCGACTGGGTCGAGCCGGGCTCGCGCGTGCTCGACCTGGGCTGCGGACGCGGCGTGCTGCTGGAGAGCCTCGTGCAGTCCAAGCACGTCTACGCGGTCGGCGTCGACCTCGACTTCGACAAGATCTCCGCCTGCGTGCGCCGCGGCCTCAACGCCTACCAGGGCGACATGCTGCGGCTCATGGGCACGTTCCCCGACCATCACTTCGACCACGTCATCCTCTCGCGCACGCTGGAGGAGGTCGGCCACCCGGCGGAGGTGATCGAGCAAGCCCTGCGCGTCGCCCGCCGCGTGACGGTCGGCTTCGTCAACCACGGCTTCTGGCGCAACCGCCTGGATGTGCTCCTGCGCGGTCGCAAGCCCCGCAACGCCGTCTACACCACCGAGTGGTTCGAGAGCCGTCCGGGCAATCCGGTCAGCATCGCCGACTTCGAGCACTTCTGCGCGGCCAAGGGTATCACCATCGCCCGCAAGGCCCACCTCGGCGGCGACTGGAAGACGGCCTGCGGCTTCGCCCCCAATCTCCTCGCCGGCTACGCGCTCTACGACCTGACTCGTTGAAGCAAACCCGGCGTCCCCACGCGCCCCGTCATTCGGCCGCGGCCTTCACAACCGGCGCGTTTTGCTTCGCCAGCCACTGCTCATACTCCGCGCGCGGCATGAAGCGCAGCGAGGCGGAGTTGATGCAGTAGCGCAGGCCGGTGGGTTTCGGGCCGTCGGGGAACACGTGCCCGAGGTGCGCGCCGTCGACCGTGCAGTGCACCTCGTCGCGGATCATGCCGTGACTGGTGTCGCGACTGGTGCCGACGAAGCGGCCCTCGATGGGCTTGGTGAAACTGGGCCAGCCGGTGCCGCTCTCGAACTTGTCGCGGCTGTCGAACAACGGCGTGTCGCTGCACACCGAAAAATAGACGCCGTCCTCGTGGTGATCGTTATACGCGTTGCGGAACGGCGGCTCCGTGCCCTGCTCGCGAGTCACCCGATATTGCTCGGGAGTGAGCAACGCGCGCCACTCCTCGTCGGTGCGTTTCACAGTGGCGCGGCTCATGTCGATCACCACGTTGCCGGGCAACCCGCAGGCGGAGAGCCCCTCGGGGTCGCAGGCAAACGGAGGCTCGGCGGGCGCCGCGGACTCGTCGGCGGCATCCTTCGCCGACAAAGCCCCCCACCACGCCGCCACCACCACCAGGGAAAATACACCAAGTCCAAATGCTTTCATGTCAGGTAAGGGTAGCCACCCGGCCACTTTATTCCAACCTTGGTGCGCGTTCCCAAACGCTCCCGCCACACCAACGACATGGGCAATGGCAGCTCGCGGTGGGATGCGGACAATCGCCCCGTTTCGCGGCCCGGCCGACGCCATGATCCGCCACCTGCACGCACTCACCCGCCGACCAGTCGGCACGAGTGCGCCGAGAAGCCCTCGCCAAACGACACCAGCCACCAGTCCGCCCCCGGCCCCGGACGGCCCTCGCGCAACGCATCCTCCAAGGCGAACAACACCGATGGACTGCTCATGTTGCCATACGCCGCCAACACCCGGCGGCTCGCATCCAGCGCATACCCGGGCAACGCCGCCTCCAATGCATCCAGCACATCCCGCCCGCCCGGATGCGCGATGATCCGCCCCGGCCTGCCCCGCTCCGCCGGCTCCTGCGCCAACAGCCGCGCGACCGCCCCCGCCGCCAAGCCCGGCACCGCTGGAGACAACAGATTCCGCAACCGCCCGTCGCGTTGCTCAAACCGGATCATGTCCCGCTCGGCGGGCAGATGCAGCGTATCGAAACCCTCGATACGCAGCGCCGCACCCTCCGCCGGGGGCTCGCTCCGCCAGATGCTCGCGGCCGCGCCATCCGCAAACAAACACGCGCTCACCAGCACTCCCGGATCGTCATCCAGACAAAACGCCGCCGAACAAATCTCCACCGCCACACACGCCACCGTCGCCCCCGGATTGGCCGCCAACACTCCCTGCGCGGAACGCAGCGTTGGTATCGCCGCACCACAACCCAGGCCCACCAAATCCTGCAAATACGCATTCGTCCGCAGTCCCAGTTGCTCCGCGACGTAACTCGTCACTCCCGGGCACAGGTAACCCGAGCAGGTGCAGATCAACAACGCGTCGAGCTCGTCCGCGCGCAACCCCGCCTGCGCCAACGCCGCCGTGAGCGCCCGCCCCGCCAGCAACGGCGCTTCGCGACGAAAAATCTCGTTCAACTCATCCGCCCCCGCGCCCAGCACCCGTTCCACCGGTTGCGTGGCGAAGTGCCGCTTGTCGATACCGCTGTCGCCGCGCAACACCGCCTGCAACGTCAACCGCGAGCGCCGGTTGAGCCCCAGCCGCGGCGCGGCCGCGCT
>JBDRJH010000348.1:0-7181 GCA_043815125.1 Verrucomicrobiota bacterium | reverse complement strand
GTTGGCGAGGGTGCGGCCGCCCTTGAAGCGGGCGAGCTGGCGTTCGCGGGCGGCCTGCACGCGGGCGCGGATGTCGGCCGAGGTCTCGCCGGGGGCGGTGGTGCGCAGTTCGCCGATGCTGAGCGCGGGGGCCTCGATGTGGATGTCGATGCGATCAAGCAGGGGACCGCTGATGCGGGCGCGGTAGCGTTGGATCTGCGACGGCGAGCAGCGGCACTCGTGTTTGGGGTCGCCGAGGTAGCCGCAGGGGCAGGGGTTCATGGCGGCGACCAGCATGAAGCCGCAGGGCAGGGTGATCTTGCCGGCGCTGCGGGAGATGGTGACGTGGCCGTCCTCAAGCGGCTGGCGCAGGACCTCGAGGGCGGAGCGTTTGAACTCGGGCAGTTCGTCGAGGAACAGCACGCCGTGGTGGGCGAGGGAGATCTCGCCGGGGCCGGGGATGGTGCCGCCGCCGAGCAGGCCGACATCGGAGATGGTGTGGTGGGGCGAGCGCACTGGACGGCGTCCAAAGACGTGGCCCTGGCCGAGCGTCTGGCCGGCGGCCGAGTGGATGGCGAGGATCTCCAGCGACTCCTCCAGGGTGGAGTCGGGCATGATCGAGGGCACGCGCTTGGCGACCATGGATTTGCCGGAGCCGGGCGGGCCGATCATGATGAGGTTGTGCCCGCCGGCCACGGCGACCTCGACGGCGCGGCGCAGGGCGTGCTGGCCCTTGACCTCGGCGAAGTCCCCGGCGGCGTCGTGCTCGGGGCGTTCAAAGGCGATGGCGCGTTCGTGGGGGTAGGGGGCTATGTCGCGCTCGCCGACCAGAAAGCGCACGGTCTCGTCGAGCGAGTGGACCGGATGCACGGCGATGCCCTCGACCAGGGCGGCCTCGGCGGCGGAGTCGGCCGGGAGGATGATGCCGCGTTTGCCGAGGGCGCGGGCGAGCTTGGCCATGGCGAGGGCGCCGCGCACGGGCCGCGTGCCGCCGGAGAGGCCGAGTTCGCCGGCGATGAGGTGGTCGTCGACGTTGCCGGGCTCGATCTGGCCGGTCGCGATGAGGATGCCGATGGCGATGGGCAGGTCGTAGAGGGGGCCTTCCTTGCGCAGGGTGCCGGGCGCGAGGTTGATGGTGGTGCGGGTGCGCGGGGGCTTGAAGCCGCTGTTGCTCAGCGCGGAGAAGACGCGGTCGTCGGACTCCTTGACGGCCGCGTCGGGCAGGCCGACGAGGACGAGCTTGGGGTCGCCGACCTCACCGGAGTTGACTTCGACGTGGACGGCCTGGGCTTCGATGCCCTGGAGTCCGGCGGAGAGAACGGTGGCCAGCATCGGTCGTCGCGATCAGGATTGAATGCGCCGGAGGTTGGCCTCGACCGCCTCGATGTAGGGATTGGGGGCGCCGGGGGTGTCGGCGAGCCAGTGGTAGACGCCCTCGTAGTCGCGCCCGAGCATGGGGAGCACGAACTTGTGCCAGAAATCGGGGGTGCGGGAGATCAGGTCGGCGGCGGAGGCGAACATGCGTTTTTCAGAGGGGACGCGGTTAAAGTCGTTGGCTTCCTCGAATTCGCGGTAGAGGTCGTCGAGTTTGTCGACGTAGTGCGGATCGGCCATCTGGCCGAGGTAATCGGAGGTGGCGATCATGCAGCCGATCATGCGTTCGGTGGGCGTGTTGAAGCTGAGCGCGCCGATCTTGCTGGTGGGACCGGTGCAGCGGATGGCGCCGAGCACGCCGTTGATCTCGTCCCAGTCGCACCCCAGGGCGGGCAGCACCGAGGCGGCCAGGGCGCAGCTGCGCAGGATGTGCGAGAGGGTGTATTTGGCGCCGGTGCCGTCGGTGTCGGAGCGGAGTTTCAAATACCCGCTGTCGTGCAGCATGATTGCGGTGAAACCCAGCTCGAACTCGCGCAGGGTAAGCGGCGGGGCGATGTCGTGGCGCAGCCGGCCGGCGG
The DNA here is from genome assembly GCA_043815125.1 of Verrucomicrobiota bacterium. Lineage (GTDB taxonomy): Bacteria > Verrucomicrobiota > Verrucomicrobiia > Opitutales > Opitutaceae > JAUWBF01. The sequence continues at coordinate 5,250 of JBDRJH010000348.1, read as the reverse complement.
CCAGCTCGATGAAGCACCAGGTCGCCAGCAGGGTGTGCTGGTAGCTGTGATATCGCAGGTCGATGCCCTGGTAGTCGGGGTGCCGGCCTTCAAACAGATCGGTAACCAGGGGAACCACCGCCCGGATCAAACCGTTGTCTCCGCCGGGTTGCAGACGTTCGGCCTGGGCGAGCGCGGCTGCCAGAATTTCCGAAGGGGAGCAGGAATGCGGCAGCATGTTGTGGTGGGTTGCGGAGAAGAGTTTGGGGGAATAAAAACCGGATATGTTGCCAGCCGGTTGCCTTATCAGGCCAGTAACTATCAGCTGGAAAAACCGGCAAGACCAATCTCTGTTCAAGTGACTACTTACTATGACTATCGGATTAACCGGCGGTATGGGATGCGGTAAATCTACGGTGGCCGCGCTTTTTGAGGAGGAGGGATTCCGGAGCATCGACGCGGATCGCATCGTGCGCGAGCGCCTGCTGGTGGACCCGGGCATTGTGCGCATGATCGGCGAACGTTGGGGCGATGGCGTGCTGGATGGACACGGGCGGGTTGATCGTGCGCGCTTGGCGGCGGTGGTTTTCGCCGACGACGCGGAGCGATTGTGGTTGGAATCGGTGCTGCATCCGCGCGTCAAGGCGGCCTGGGAGGAGGCCGTGGCGACCGACCCGGCGGCGGACTGGGTGGTGGAGGTGCCGTTGCTGTTCGAAAAAGGTCTTGAAAAAGGATTTGATTTCACCGTCTGCGTCGCGGCATCCTCCGACGTTCAGTTGGCCCGGTTGACAGAGCGTGGAATTCCCCAGCCGCTCGCCGGGCAACGCATCTCGAAGCAATTGCCTTTGGCGCAAAAACAAGATTTTGCGGACGTGGTCGTCTTTAACGACGGCTCGCCCGCCTTCCTGCAACGGCAGGTCCGGCAAGTCGCCGCCTCCCTGCGCGCGGCCGCCCAACGCAAAGGCTGAGCCCAACCCGGGGACGACGTTCTCCGACGAACGCGCCGCTTCGGGCCGAACCATTTTATCATCCCAGCATTTAATCCTATGTCCATGGACGTTTCCGAATCCCCCGGCGAAGACACCCCGGTTGTCGCAAAAAAGCCCCGCAAAGCTCCCGCCAAGCGCGCTGCCAAGAAAGTGGCCGCGCCCAAGGCCGCCGCGACGGCCGAGGAGAGCCCGGCGCCCGCCGCCAAGCCCGCCCGTCGCACGCGCACGAAAAAAGCCGCCGGCACCTCCGCCGACCTGGAGCTGCCATTGGGCGACGCCACCCCGACCCCCGCGCCCGCCCCCGCGGAGCCACGCGTTGATTCCACCCCGGCTCCCGTCGCGGACGAACGCCCGGTCTTCAAACCCGCCCGTGCGACCGCCGCCCCGGAACCCGCGCCCGAGCCCGCCACCGCCGAGGCTTCCGAAAAGTCCTCTCCGGACCAAGCCGGGGGTGGTCAGCCCGCGCCCGATTCGTCCCGCGCCAACCCCGCCGCCGGCTCCGATGAACAAAACGCCTCGCAGGACGACGGCGCCTCCCGGGAGGAGCGCAAACCCTGGTGGGAGCGCAAAAAGGAGAAGAAAAAACAAAAGTGGCTCGAAAAAAAGCAGGCCCGCGGTGGCGGTGGCGGCCACCAAGGAGGGCAGGCGGCCCCGCACCCCGTGCAGCCTCCGCCCCCCAGGCAGGTGGTCCATCATGGCGACCTGCCCGACCCGGCGCGTTTTGAGGATTTCGCCGCGCTGGACGCCCTTGCCGCCGAGTTGACCCAATCCGGAGGGGAACCGCTTCGCATGGAACAACTCTACGCCTGCACCCATGCCGAGTTGACCGCCCGCGTTCGCGAGTTGGGCATCCAGCTGCCCGGTGGCTCGCCCAACCGCCTGCAAATGCTCGAGGCCATCCTCAGACACGCCGACGAGACCAAGCGCCCCGTCTCCGACCGCGGCTGGATCGATCTCGCCGACCAAGGGCACGGCTTCATCGTGCACGAGCACGTCAACTACCGTCTGTATCCCGAGGACGCCTATCTGCCGGCCAGCCTCATCCGCCGTTTCGGTCTGAAACGCGGTCATCTGGTCGAGGTCCTGGTGCAACCGCCCCGGCCCGGCGACCGTTGCCCCGCCGTCATCAAGATCAACAGCGTCATGGGCGGCTCGCCCGAGGTCATCGACAACGTCACCCCCTTCGAGGAACTCGAGCCCTACTACCCGCTCAAGCGCATCCTGCTGGAGGCCCCGGAGATCCACAAGGACATCTCCATGCGCGCCATCGACCTGCTCACTCCGGTCGGCTTCGGTCAGCGCGGGCTGATCGTCGCCCCGCCCCGCACCGGCAAGACCGTGCTCCTGCAAAACATCGCCAACTCGATCTCGCACAACTTCCCCGAGAAAAAACTCATCCTCCTGCTCATCGACGAGCGCCCCGAGGAAGTCACCGACTTTAAGCGCCACACCAAGGGGGAGGTCGTCAGCTCCACCTTCGACGAATCGCCCGAGAGTCACGTGCACGCCGCCGAGATGGTCATCGAAAAGGCCCGCCGGCTCGTGGAGCAGGGCGAGCACGTCGTCATCCTCCTCGACTCGATCACCCGTCTGGCCCGCGCCTACAACGCGCTCGCCTCCAACTCCGGCAAGATCATGTCCGGCGGCGTCGAGGCCACCGCGTTGCAGCGCCCCAAGCGCTTCTTCGGCTCCGCCCGCAACATCGAGGGCGGAGGCTCGATCACCATCCTCGCCACCGCGCTCATCGACACCGGCAGCCGCATGGACGAGGTCATCTTCGAGGAGTTCAAGGGCACCGGCAACATGGAGCTCCACCTCGACCGCGGCCTGTCCGACAAGCGCATCTTCCCCGCGATCAACATCGACCGCTCCGGCACCCGCAAGGAAGAGCTCATCTATCACCCCGACGAGATGCTGCGCGTCTACGGTCTGCGCCGCGCCATGCAGGGCATCCCGCCCGTCGAGGCGATGGACATGTTTATTCAGCGCTTGAAGAAAACCAAAACCAACGCGGAATTTTTATTGAGTCTCAACCGCTAACCCTCAGCAAAGAAACTGCGTTTTCCGTCCCCTTCCTCCTCGGCAAAACGACATCCCCAACATCCCCGTGACTTCCGCCGACGATTTCGTAATCCAGCTGGCCATAGACAAGGGTCTCCTGACCCAGGAACAGCTCGACGCCGCCAATGCCCGTGTTAGCGAGCATACCGACCTGACCACTGCTCCGCCCAAGCTGATCGACACCATCATCTCGATGCATCGCATCAAGCCGATGCAGTTCTCCAAGCTCTTGGCGGACGAGTTCGGCATGCCCACCGTGGACATGCACGGCGTGCGCGTCTCCGGCGACCTGCTCTCCCTGTTGCCCCGCGCGCTCGCCGCCCGCTACACCGTCTTCCCGCTCGCGCTGGAGGGGCAGACGCTTCGCGTGGCCATCAGCGACCCGCTCGACGTCGACGCGATCGACAGCCTCGGCCATGTGCTCAAGCTCGGCATCGAGCCCGCGGTCGCCCCCGCCGAGGACATCCGCAATTGCATCGACCGTTTCTACGGCAAGGACGTCGAGACCCTCGATTCCCTGCTCGGCGACTTCGGCGCGGTCGACGAAAGCCAGATCAGCACCACCACCACCGCGGCCGACGGACAGGAGTCCACCGACGAAAACGACGCGCCCATCATCCGGCTCGTCTACCAGATCATCCTCGAGGCCATCCAGCGCCGCGCGTCCGACATCCACCTGGAGCCGCTGGAGAAACGCTTCCGCGTGCGCTACCGCATCGACGGCGTGCTCATCGAGGTGGACAGCCCGCCCAAGCGCCTCCAGCTCGCCATGATTTCTCGCCTGAAGATCATGGCCAACATCTCCATCGCCGAGAAACGCATCCCCCAGGACGGCCGCATCCAGATCGCCGCCGGCGGCAAGCAGATCGACCTGCGCGTCTCCTCCCTGCCCACCGCGCACGGCGAGTCCATCGTCATGCGTATTCTCGACAAGGAGGGCCTCTCGCTCGGCCTGCCCGAACTCGGCTTCCTCAGCGACGACCAGGCCATCATGGAGCGCATCATCAGCATGCCCGACGGCATCTTCCTCGTCACCGGCCCCACCGGCTCCGGCAAGACCACCACGCTCTACTCCTGCCTCCACTTCATCAACAAGCCCGACCGCAAACTCATCACGGTCGAGGACCCCGTCGAGTATCAGCTCTCCGGCGTCAACCAGGTGCCCGTGCGGCACGAGGTCGGCATGACCTTTGCCAGCGCCCTGCGCGCCATGCTCCGCCAGGCCCCCAACATCGTCATGGTCGGCGAAATACGCGACCTGGAGACCGCCGAGATCGCCATCAACGCCTCGCTCACCGGTCACATGGTGTTCTCCACCCTGCACACCAACGACGCCCCCGGCGCCGTCACCCGTCTGATCGACATCGGCGTGAAGCCCTTCCTCGTGTCCACCTCGCTGCGCGCCGCCATGGCCCAGCGCCTCGTGCGCAAGATCTGCAAGCACTGCAAGCAGGCCTACACGCCCGACCCCCGCGAGCTGCGCTCCCTCAACATCACCGGCCAGCAGGCCGCCGGCGCCACCTTCATGCACGGCGCCGGTTGCGAGCCCTGCAACAGCACCGGCTACCGCGGCCGCGCCGGCATCTTCGAGATGTTCATCGTCAACGAGGAGATCCAGCGCATGATCTACGACAACGTCGGCACCGCCCGCCTGCGCGAGAAAGCCCGCTCCCTCGGTATGCGCACCATGCGCGAGGACGGCATTCGCAAGGTCCTCACCGGCATGACCACCATCGAGGAGGTCGTCTCGATCACCGTCGGCGACGCCAATTGATACGCCCCCTAACCCCGACTCGTTTCCCATGAGCTACGAAATGAACGATCTGTTGGAGTTGGTGGTGGAGCAAAACGCCTCCGACCTGCACTGCTCGGTCGGCCAGCCGCCGACCTTGCGCATCAGCGGCAGCATGGTGCCCATCGAAGGCCCCGAACTGACGCCCGCGGACACCGAGAAACTGGTGCTCTCCATCACCCCCGACTCGCACCAGCAGGCCCTGAAACTCAACGGCGGCTCCGACTTCGGCTTCGCCTATCTCGACAAGGCCCGCTTCCGCGTCAGCGTGCTCAAGACCCGCGGCAACTACGGCGTGGTCCTCCGCCAGATTCCCAACAAGATGTTTGGCCTGCGCGAGATCGGCCTGCCCGACAAGATCCGCGAACTGCTCTACCGCCCCCGCGGCCTGATCCTCGTCACCGGCCCCACCGGCTCCGGCAAGTCGAC
>JBDRJH010000347.1:0-5195 GCA_043815125.1 Verrucomicrobiota bacterium | reverse complement strand
CCGAGGGTGCCCTCGCGGACCGCGCCAAGCGCCTCATGGAGGAAAACTCCGCCGACCCGCGGTTCGACCTGGCGTTGCTCGCCGCACGATTGCAGGTCCACCGCAGCACGCTCTTCAGGCACTTCTTCGCGGCCTACGCCATCACCCCCTCCAACCACCTGCTCAACCTGCGACTGCAGCGAGGGCTGACGTTGCTCCAGACCACCGCCTTGCCGGTCCAGGAAATCGCCGTGCTCGCCGGCTTCACCGACCCCGGGTATTTCAGCCGCGCCATCCGCAAGGCCACCGGACGCCCGCCCGGGCGTTTCCGCAACCGCTGAACCCGCGGCTGATCGCGCTTGGCGGGCCGCCGACGACCGTCACAGTCTGGTGACCCCGCCGCCATGCCCGCGCCGTTCCTCAACATCTCCTGCTACAAGTTCACTCCGTTCGAAGACGGTGAGTTGCCCGGCCTGCGCGAGCGGCTGCTGGCCGCCTGCACGCAACGTTCGCTCAAGGGCACCATCCTGCTCGGCACCGAGGGCATCAACCTCTTCGTCTCCGGCCGGCCCGGCGACGTGCGCGCGCTCGTCGTCGAGTTGCACGCCCTGCCCGGCCTCACCGACCTCGCGCCCAAGGAGAGTTGGAGCGACACGCAGCCGTTCAACCGGATGCTCGTGAAGATCAAGAAGGAGATCATCGCGTTCGGCGTCGACGGCATCGACCCGGCCCGCGACCCCGCGCCGCGCATCGACGCGCGAACCCTCAGGCAATGGCTCGACGAGGGCCGGCCGGTCACGTTGCTCGACACCCGCAACGACTACGAGGTGAAGCTCGGCACGTTCAAGGGCGCCATCGATCCGCGCATCGACACCTTCCGCGCGTTTCCCGAGGCCGTGCGCAGACTGCCCGCCGAACTGAGGCACGCGCCGGTCGTCACCTTCTGCACCGGCGGCATCCGCTGCGAAAAGGCCGCGCCCTTTCTGCGCCGCGAAGGCTTCGGGGAGGTTTACCAACTCGCGGGTGGCATCCTCAAATATTTCGAGGAATGCGGCGGCGCGCACTATGAGGGCGAGTGCTTCGTCTTCGACAAACGCGTGGCGTCGACCCGCAGCTGCGCGAGACCTCCACCGTGATGTGCTTCGCCTGCCAGATGCCGCTCACCGAAGCCGAGCAACGCGACCCGCGCTACGTGCCCGACATCTCCTGCCCACACTGCGCCGTTCCAAACGACCCGGCCCAAACCTAACCCCCCATGCTGAAACCCGCCCTCGCCTCCGCCTGGAGCCTGTATCGTCAAAACTTCGGCCTCATCGCCGCCATCGTCCTCATCGTCTGGCTCCCGATCGAAGTGGTCTACGCCTACTGCGAGTATGAGGTGTTTGATCCCGAGAACCTCAAGGGCCCGTTCCGTCTCGGCCAACTGTTGGAAAATGTCGTCGGCATTATCGGTATCGCCGCGCTGACCCGTCTCACATTGACCGCCGGATCCGGCCAGAAGGCGACGCTCGCGGAATCGATGGGCGCGGCGCTCCAAAGCTGGGGGCGCCTGTTCTGGACGCGTCTGCTTTCCGGTCTGGTGATCGTGTTCACGCTGTTGTTGCTGATCGTGCCGGGCATCTACTTCGCCACCCGTTTCTGCTTCGCGGAATGCGCGGTGGTGGGCGAAGGCGTCTCCGGCACGCGCGCGCTGCAACGCAGCCACGAACTCACCCGTGGCCGCTTTTGGCCGGTGCTGGGGTTTAACGCGCTGCTGCTTACGGGTGCCGGTATCGTCATGTGCATCGTGATCCTGCCCGTCGTCTTCGTGCCCGCCCTGGACAACTGGCCGGTCAGCGCCGGTTTCATGTTGGTCGCCGACCTGTTGATGGCATTTCTCACCGTGGCCTACACCCACTACTACGCCTTGTTGATCGAAGTTACACCCGCCGACGAATTGCCGGCCCCGACCTTGTCATAATAATCAAGTGCCCGCCGCCGACGCCAGCGCCAGACGGCGAGCAGATAAAACGCGCCACACAACGGAGCCAGCGCGTAGGCCGACACGTTGACCGTCTGGGAAAACACAATTCCGTCGGACAATTCCGGATACAACAAGCCGGGATACAACGGATCGCCGCCCGCCTTGAATCGCGCCAGCGACCAGTATCCGAGCAGTTGCAAAACGACCTCCACCGCCACCATCAACACCGCAAAGCCGGCCAGCACCGTTACCAATCGCGCGGGCGGACGGTCCCCGCCCCGGCAGGCCGCGTGCGCCAGAAACCCGAACGCCAGCCCCGGCCCCAGCGTCGCGAACACCGCGTATTGCACCGCCAGCAGATTCAAGTCGGAGATCGGCAGCAGCGGCCGGTGAAACTCCGTGAAATGCCGCGGCTCAACGCGGATCAGCCACAGGTCGTGCAACACCGCCCACCCAACGACTAACGCCGCAAACGCGAGCACAAAACGCACGCGCGTCGGGCGTTCGCCGGGCTCCGACAGTCGGGTAAACCAAGGCAACCGCATGAGGACCGCAGACTGCCCCGTCAGCCGAATCAGGCCAAGCGCGTTCATCCGGCGATTTTGCACGGACAGTATTCACCGCTCCCGACTCTCGACAGCACGAGACCGACCACAACACTACCACCATGCCTTCAGCATCCCCCGCCACCCTGCCCGACCTCGTCGCCTTCTGGGATTTCCAAGACGACACGCTGCAATCGCACGGCCCCGCGCCCATCCGTTTGCGCGCCGAAGGTGCTCCGCTCGAATACGTGCCCGAGGGCGTGTTCGGCCCGCGCGCGCTGCGTTTCCGCGCCGTGGGCGAACTCGCCGCCAACCATCTGGTCGCCACCGCCGCCGAGGCTCCCGCGCTCAACATCGGCGGACCCGACGCACGCGTCACCGTCGTCGCCTGGATCAAGCGCGAGTCCACCGGTTATGGAAGTTGCGAGTTCATCGCCGGCGTCTGGAACGAACACCACCGCCGCCAATACGGCATGTTCCTCAACCTCTCCATTTGGAACTCCGCCCAACAACTCGGCGCGCACATCTCCAGCCACGGCGGTCCCACCCCCGGTTATCCCTACTGCATGGACGTCGCCATCGGAGCCACGCCCGTCCCCATCGGCGCCTGGCAATGCGTCGCCATCACCTACGACGGTGAATGCGCCCGCGCCTACCTCGACGGCAAACTCGACGTGCGCGAACCCCAGGGCGATTACGGTCGCAACCCCTTCCGCTACCCCGGCGGCCTGCTCGCCGGCGACGCCGATTTCACCGTCGGCGCGGTCGCCCGCCCCGCCAAGGTCGTGAGCGACGGCCAGGGCGGCTTCATCGAAACCGGCGGCCTGATCGCCAACCCCTTTGTCGGCCTGCTCGGCGGCTTGGCCGTCTACAAACGCGCGCTCTCCGACGACGAGATCGCCGCCCTCGCCAACGCGGGCCGCTGACGCCGAAAAGGGAGAACGGACATTCCTGTCCGTTCCAGTTTGGTTCGGTCCGATTTGGCTCGGTCCGATTCGCTCCGTTCCGACGTGAACGGACAGGAATGTCCGTTCTCCGGCCGCCGGGCCTGACTTACTTGCCCACGGCCCACTCCGGCAGCACGCCCAGCTTCAGGTCGAAGACCAGCGCGCCCAGCAGCCACACCAGCAGCACGATCACCGGCACCAGCGCGACGTTCAGCCACATGCCCGCCTTCGCCATCTGCGGCAGCCGCAGCACGCCACTGCCAAACACGATGGCGTTGGGCGGCGTGCCCACCGGCATCATGTAAGAGCAATTCGCCGCCAACGCCGTCGGCACCAGAAACAGCAACGGATTTTGCCCCAAACTGACGGCCACCGCCGCCACGATCGGCAGGAACGTCGCCGCCGTGGCCGTGTTGCTGGTCAGCTCTGTCAGCATCAACATGCCGAAACAAATGATCGCCACCGTCAGGATGACCGGCCACCCGCCCAGCGCCGCGCACAACGTGCCGAGGTAGCTCGACAACCCGTGCGCCTGAATCACGCCGGCCAGACTCAGACCGCCGCCAAACAGCAACAGCACATCCCAAGGCATGCCCTTGGTGGCCTCCCAGTTCATCACAAACTCCCCGCGCCGCGCATTCACCGGCAGGATGAACAACAACAACGCACCGCCGATCGCGATGGTCGTGTCCGAAATCATCGGCAACGCGCCCGCGAACAACGGCCGGAAAATCCACCCCAGCGCCGTCAGCGCAAAGACGCCCGCCACCATGACCTCGCCCTTGGAAAAACCGCCCAGCTTGGTCCGCTCCGTGGCGATCAACTCCGCCATGCCCTCGACCGGTTCCTTGCCCAGCTTGAACGCGATCCGCGTCAGCACCCAATACACCAGCGGCAACGCCACCAACGTGACCGGCAACCCGATCATCATCCACTGCCCAAAGCCGATCTCGTAACCGTAAACCTTGTTCAGATAACCCGCCAACAGCGCGTTTGGCGGCGTGCCGATCAACGTCGCCATGCCGCCGGTCGTCGCGCCATAGGCCACCGCCAGCATCAACGCCGGACCAAAGTCCTTGCCCGCCCCGCCGATCTTGCCCTCGCCGCCCGCCAGCAGCACCACCGACGTCGCGATGGGCAACATCATCAACGCCGTCGCCGTGTTGCTCACCCACATGCTGACCAGCGCGCACGCCACCAAAAACCCCAGCACGATACGGTTCGGACGCGTGCCCATCACCGCGACCAGGTTGATCGCCACCCGCCGGTGCAGATTCCACCGCTGCATCGCCAGCGCGATCAGAAAGCCGCCCAGAAAAAGAAACACCAACGGATTCGCATAAGGCGCCGCCACCTCGGAAATCTTGCCCAACCCCAGCAGCGGAAACAGCACCAGCGGCACCAGCGCCGTCACCGGGATCGGCACCGACTCGCAAATCCACCACGACGCCATCAACGCCGCCGCGCCCGCCGTGCGCCACCCCTCCACGCTCAGCCCGGCCGGCGGATCAAACAACAACGTGATCAACAAAAACCCCGGCCCCAGCACCCAGCCCGACCACTGACGCAAACCATACGTCGCCGGATGCTCGACCGCGTCACGGACCGACGGAGAAACCTTGTGCTTATGTGGGGTAGAAAAAGCCATGGCGCACCATAAAGGTGCATCCGCCAAACGAGTCACCCTTGAATTTCCACCCCTCCCCGGGCCGCCGTGGCCTCCCCCGTAGGGCCGCCGCTGGTCGGCGCGCCGCTAGCGAT
>JBDRJH010000346.1:0-7239 GCA_043815125.1 Verrucomicrobiota bacterium | reverse complement strand
TGCCAAGGCGGAACAAAGGAGAACGGACATTCTTGTCCGTTCATGCCTTGCCGGTGTGGATCGATGGTTTCGGAACGGACAGGAATGTCCGTTCTCCGGTGCCGCGGCTCACCCGTCGCCGAACACCCGTTTGCGCAGCAGGCGCAGATCGAGCGGCATCAGCAGCAGGATCATCGCGAGGCCCAGCGCGGGCGCCATCAGCAGGTGGCCGGTGAGCTCGCCCTCCAGCAACAGCCGGCGCAGGCCCTCGGCCAGATGATGCAGCGGGTTGACCGTCACCAGCGTGTGCAGCCAGCCGATGTCGGGCAGCGGGAAATACGTGCTGCTGGCGAAACCGATGGGAATGATCACCAGGAAAAACGGCAGCCCCATGTGGTCGAGTGTGGGAATGACCGCGGTGAAAAACAGCCCCGCCGCGGAGAACGCCACGGCCGTCACGAACACCAGCGGGATCGTCAGCGGCAACCACGTCCAGTGCAGGTCGAGCGGCCCCCAATAATCGAAGCCCGCCAGCACGCCGCACACGATCACCGCGTAGGACGTCGCCAGCGTCGCCGACCACAGCGCCTCGCCCCAGACGACGTGTTCGAGGCGGACCTGCGTGGTCAGCTGACCCTCCCACGACTTCTGATAATGCATGCGCATGAACGCGGAATACAGCGACTGGAAGAACGACGTCATGAACGCCGTGTAGGCCAGGATGCCCGGCGCCAGATAGGCGAGGTAGGAGACCGTTTCGCCGCGCCACTCCAGCGACTTGACCTGTCCGCCGAGCCCGACGCCGAAGGCCAGCAGCATGATCAGCGGCTCGCAGATCGGCGGCACCGCGGCGGTGTGCCAGTTGCGCAGGTGCACGCGCAGATGACGGCCGAGCACGGCGCGGCTCTGCCACGCAAAGGCGGGTTTGAACAGATGGCGTGAACTCATGCGCGGGTCTCCTTACCGAGGGTCATGAAGAGATCGTCGAGCGTCGGCTGGCGCACCTCGTAGCGCAGCCCGGGGAACTCCGCCACGAACGCCGCCAGCCCGTGCGCGTCGAGGGCAAAGTGCCAGTCGGTCAACACGGTCGCGGGGCGGATGTGGCGGGCCAACATCCATGCGTCCACCTGTTTGGCCTCCGGGGTGTTGAACGGCAGCATCACCACGTGCTCGCCGACCACGCTGCCGAGTAACTCGCGCGTGGTTCCCTCGGAGCGGACCTTGCCGGCCTGCAACAAAATCAACCGGTCCGACAACCGCTCGGCCTCGTCCATGTAATGGGTGGTCAGCACCACGGCCATGCCCTCGGCGCGCAGTCGCGAGACGAGTTCCCACACGCCCATGCGCGCCTGCGGATCGAGCCCCGTGGTGGGTTCGTCGAGGAACACCACCTGCGGACGGTGCACGACCGCGCGCGCGATCATCAGCCGACGCTTGTAACCGCCGGAGAGCATCTCGGGCTTGTGGTTCGCGTATTCGACGAGGTCGAACTGCCGCAGCAATTCGTCGATGCGTGCGCCGATGTCGCCGATCTTGGGGCGGTAGTAGCGCGCGGTCTGCTCCAGGTTGCCGCGCACGGTGAAGTCGCTGTCGTAGGAATCGTTTTGCGTGCAGACCCCGAGTGCGCGGCGGGCGGCGTCGCCCTCGGCGTCGAGGTCGTGACCGGCGATGCGCACGCTGCCCGCGTCGGGCCGGAGAAACCCGTGACACATCCGCAGCGAGGTGGTCTTGCCCGCGCCGTTGGGCCCGAGCAGCCCGAGCACTTCGCCGGAGCGGCAAGTGAAACTGATGCCATCGACGACGCGTTTGCCCCCGAGGGTTTTGACCAGGCCGGAGACGTCGAGCAGGGGAGGAGCGGAAGACATGGAGAGCGGTGGAAACGAAAAGTTTTAACGCGGAGACGCAAGGCTCGCGCACACAACCGACGAGTGACGGCCGGCCGCAAGGACAGTCGCGCGGAAATTTGGCGATATTTTTGTGCTACCCTCGTAGCGGAAGCACGGAGTGCTTTCGTCCGCCGGGGCTGCGCCCCGGTTGTTCGTAGCGGAGCGACGGAGTCGCTTCGTTCTGGAGTTTGGCGAAAGCGGAGCGAGAGGGTCGTTTCGGTTCGATCTCGGCCCGCCCGGTCACTCCAGCGAAAAACCGGACAGATCCACCTCGCGCGTGACGAGCGCTTGCCCGACCGGCGACGTGGTCGCCCCGCCCGGCAACAGTGATGACCGTGGGTAGGATGGGGAGCCGTTCCCGATCGGTGGCAACCGGCCCATGAGCAGTGGCAGGGACGCGGTCTGCGGGATGATGCCCGAGGCGGCGTGGACCGCGTTGGCGTTGTCCTTGGGCTCAGGCAACGGCAGGTCCATGTTGACGATGGCATCGGACAACTGCAACGGCGGCAGGTCCAGCGAGTGAGCAAAAGCCTGCGGCTCAAGATAGGTTTCCGCCGAGACAACATCCGCAGTGAGCAGCAGGGCGGTCAGCGTGATGATCGGGCGCATGAAGTGCAAGAGAGGGCGGGCAACCGTGAAGCTGGAGAAAGCGGCCATGCACCGGAGGTTATGATCCCAATGCCAGCGGTCTGGAAAGCCCGAAAGGCCGGGGTGACGGCGGAGGGAGACGGAACGATGCAGGCCGACGGGGACGTCGGCGTTCCCGGCGCGGACCTTTGCGATCTTCGCGTCTTTGCGTCTTTGCGCTAAAATTCAGCCCGCTGCGGTGCGCCGCGTCACAGCGCGAGGATCAGGTCGAAGCCCGCGATCATCGCCAGCACCAGCCCCGCGCACGCCAGAAAACCGTTCACCGTGCGCCGCTCCGGGCGCGGCACATGCACGGCTCCGGCGACCAACCACCAGCGCGGCGCGGGCGCCGTCACCCCGACCGGCAAGAGGCAGGGCCCGGGCACGATCTCGCCGGGACTGATCGGCGTGCGCGACAACGCGTAGAACCGCTCCAGTCGCTCCGGTTCGGGCGGGGCCGTGCGCAGGCTGCCGATCACCGCTCCGAGCGTCGTGGGGACCAGGATGAACAACATCTGCCAGGCGAACTCCACGGCGAAAAGAACCCGCGACTCCGTCAATCCCCACACCGCGTAGCCAAGCAGCGTGCCGGTCCACGCGCCGGCCACGTTCATGCGGTGCCAGAAAAACCCCAGCCAAAACACCACGCCCATGATCGGCGTCACCGCGATGATGATCTCCAGCCCCCGGACCACCCCGGGAAACCAAAACGCGAAACCCAGCCCCGCCGCCGCCACCGCCACCATGGCAACCCGGCCGGCGCGCACGTAGTGTTGATCCGGATACGACGGCCGGGCCGACCGGTAAAAGTTGTTGGTCAGCAGCGCCGATCCCGCCACCAGCATCACGCTGCACGTGCTCATCGACGCGGCCAGCACGCTCGCGATGAACAGCCCCAGCAGGCCGGGCATGAACTCCGGCAGAAACGCCTGCGCGATCAACCCGTAGAGCTGGTCCGGATCGATCTCGCGCCCGGCGAAATACGCCGCTCCCGCCAGCCCCGTCAGGCACCACAGGGCCACGCACACGCGCTTCAGAAACGCCCCCGCCACGAACCCCACCTGCCCGTCGGACTCGCGCCGGCCGGCGGTGAACACGCCGAGGTTGTGCGGGATCATCACCAGCATCGCCAGCCCGCTGATGCTCAGCATCACGATGTGAAACACCCCGATCTGCCCCGGCACGAACAGGTCGAACATCGCCGGGTCGGCCAGCGTGGCCTTCATGCCCGCGATGCCGCCGACCGCGTGCAGCACGAACGGCAGCAACAAAAACGAAAACAACAGCGTGAGCAGGCTCTGCAAAAACTCCGTGGCGATGGCCGCCGCCAGTCCGCCGACCAGCGTGTAGATCAGCAGCGAGCCCGCCAGCAGCACCAGCATGACGTCGCTGTCGACCGTGCCCGCGCTGGTGGCCGTGAGCACCGCGCCGGTCCCCTTGAACAACAGTCCCACCGACAACGCGGACTTGAGCAACCCGGCCGCGCAGAACAACCGGGCCACACCCGCGTCGAACCGCGCCTCGAAGATATCCGCCGTCGTCACCGCGCGAAACCGCCGCAGCAACGGCGCGACGATCCAGAAGAACGGCGTGGCGAACAGATACATCCATTGATACCAGATGCCCGACGCGCCGCTCGCGTGACACTTGGAGGCCACCGTCACGGCCTGGTCCGAACTCGTGCCGCTGCCAAACGTGGCCATCGTCAGCATCCACTTGCCCGAACGGTGCGGCAGGAAAAACTCCTGCGCCGACCGCCCCGCCCCCCGACCCGCGCGCAACCCGATCCAGGTCGTGGCGACGAGGTAGAGCAGGACGATGCAAAAATCGAAAAACGTAAGGCCGAACATCGGGAGGGGTGCGAGCGGTGTGGCCGCAACGCGTCTGCGGTGCAAGCCGCGCCTGCGCCTGCGCCCGCCCCCCCCCGCGAGGCTCGCCGGGCAGAGCCGTCCGGCCCGCTGCCCCCGGCGCGCCCCCCGTTGTCGGCACGGGGCGCCGACCCCGGTCCCCTCGGTTAAGGACAAACCGGTCGCGGGCTTGCAGCCGGTCGCGCCGCCCGCCTTGATGCGACACCCGCCTCCCGTATGGAACCATCGAGTCCGCCCCCCGCACCGCCCCCGCAGCGCCTGATTGTCCTTCGCCCCTGGATGCTTGCCGTGCTCCTGCTTGTGCCCGTTGTTGCCACCGTGCTCATGCGTGGTCCGACGCCGTCCGCGCCCGTCGCCGCATCCATTCCCGCGCCCGGGCCCACCGTCACCGATCAACCGAAAGAGCGCGTCGGTCCCTGGGGACGCATGATCGTCACCCCTGTCACCATCCAGCCGCCGATCCGCCTCATCCCGCCCGCCCTCTACTCGTCCCGGCCCGTGCAATGGGAAATCGGCGGGGCCGGCGAAGCCGAATTGAGCCAGCTGCTCGCCGACGCCGGCGTCGAACCGTCCCCGCGCGACCAGATCATCGCGAGCCACCGCGAGCTGCCCCGTGGCAAAACCCAGCTCCGCATCGACCCCGCGCTCATCCGAGACTTTCCGCCCGAGACCCGCGGCCGGCTCTACCGCGCCCTGCTCAGGCTCGACTGGCGCAACCGCGAAATCTTCGGCACCAAGCGCTGGAGTCCCGATCAATGGGCCGACATCCGCGCCAAGCTCCCCCCCGCCGTCGGCGACCTCGTCGCCGGGTTTCTGTTTCCCGCCCTGGACGGTCCCGACGTTCACTTCTGGGACGTCGGCGCCGTGCTGCATTTTCTGCCCGAGGAAACCGACCGCATCGCGCTCACCCGCGCGCTCAACCACCAGCGCACCTTTCTCATTTCGCTCGCGATCAGCCCCGACGCCCCTGTCGGCGACATCGCCGCCTACTGGCGACTGGCAAGCACCCGCAGGCAGATCATCCCCATGTTGGAGTCCCTTGCCGCCCTGCCCGGGACCAGCCGCATCGACGCGCTGCACCTCATGCCGTCCTTTGTGCGCGAGCACGCCTACACCTATCCCGTGTCCACGCTCACGCGCGGTCAGGGCGAGTCGCTCGACTGCTTCTGGACCTGTGCCAACTTCGACCGCAAGCTCGGCGAGCCCGCCATCCCCTCGGCCGACGCCGCCACGTATCTGACTTCCCACTACGCCACCTACGTCGGCCGTCCGGAGTTCGGCGATATCATCGTTCTGCGCGACGCCGAGGAAAACGCGTTGCACGCCGCCGTGCACGTGGCCGACGACATTGTGTTCACCAAAAACGGCAAACACCCGCTCATGCCCTGGGTGTTCATGGAGCTAGACGAGATGATCCGCATCTACGAACTCGCCGACCCGCAAAAAACCCTCTGGGTCCGCCGCGCGACCGACTGAGCAGCCCCGCCCGGTCACACCCCGGCCCAACAACGCCCCGGGAGCGCCCAAGGAGCGCCGCTTGCCAAGCGGCGTTTCAGGCTGACGGCCAAGGATCCTGGCCTCCCGCAGGACACGCGAGGCGACCCCCTGACGACCTTTGGAGTATGCTGGATTCGTTGCATTCTTGGAATCGGCTCACGCTTCACCTCGCCGCGCCGATCTTAATTAAAAAAATCAACAAACACCGTCCCGATTCCCTTTGGCTCGGATTTAGGCGCCCGTCAGGTATTTCTCTCATTAAGTATTATTGTGTAATAATTTGCATTATTTGCATCCACCATCCATCTCGATTTAATTGCCAATTTACGGCCTGACCCCGTCGTTTGGGCGCACGCCCGCGTTGGGCGGGCGCGTCTACGCCTGCGCGGATTGCTCGGGCCACGACTACGCCTGCCACAGTTGCCACCACCGCGCGTGTCCGCGCTGCGGCGGGCAAGGCGCGGGCGAGTGGACGCAAAAGCAGGAGCAACAGCTCCTGCCCGTGCCGTATTACTTTTGGACCTTTACCGTGCCGGATACCTTGCGTGCCGCCTTCCGGACGGAGCCCGCGAAGCTGGCCGACATCCTCTTCGCGCAGGCCTTCGGGGCGTTGCAGGAAGTCGCGCATCGTAAGAACGTGCTCGGGGCGGACATCGCTGCGGTCGCGGTCCTGCACACCTGGGGCCGACAGTTGCAGCACCATCCACACGTTCACCTGATCATGCCCGGCGGCGGCTTGGCCGACGACGGCACGCGCTGGCGCGCGTCGCGTTCGCCCCAGTGGTTTTTGCCGGTCAAAGCCGTGGCCGCCGCCTTCCGGCGCGGGTTCGAGGCGGCGCTGCGCGCCGCCGAACCGGGCTTGCACGCGGCCGTGCCGGACTCGACCTGGCGGGCGGACTGGAACGTCGATGTGAAGGCCGCCGGCAACGGCACCGAGGTGGTTCGTTATCTGGCGCGCTACGTGAAGCGCACCGCGATCTCGGACGAGCGCATCATCGAAGCGGGCGACGAGCACGTGAGCTTCCGCTACACCGACAGCCAGACCGGCGAACGGCGCGAAGTGGAGTTGGAGGCCGGTGAGTTTATGAGGCGGTATTTGCTGCACGTGCCGCCACCCGGCCAGCACCGCGTGCGGTATTTTGGCTGGCTGCATCCGGCCGCCAAACTGCGACGCATGAAGGTCGAAAACCTCTTGGCCAAAGTGATCGTAGTGCGGGCGGCTGCGCCGCCGCGCCCGGACTGGTCGCGGTGCTGCCCGCACTGCGGGCACTTTGCGCTCGTTTGCGTCGGATCTTTGCCACGGGGACCGCCGCCATGACCCGTGCCTGTATAAAACTCACGCGTTTGATAAAACCGGACCAGGCCGGAGGGCGGAGCCTTGC
>JBDRJH010000345.1:0-11468 GCA_043815125.1 Verrucomicrobiota bacterium | reverse complement strand
GGTCTCGGCGTCGAGGTCCTTGGGAAGAAAATCGGTCGGGAGGGTGTCGGTTTCGTAGAGGGTCAGATACCAGACGCAGGCGCCGAGGTATTTGCCGGCGGTGTTGAGGTGGATGGGGTCGTTGCGGAAGACGGTCTGGTTTCTGATCCAGCCCCAGCCGATGTTGAGGCTGGCGTGTTGGTCGGGCTCGGTGCCGGGGGCGGGGTTTTTGAAATCGAAGTCGGGGTCCTGCACGTAGGTCCAGCGCGGGGTCCGGCGGGCGTGTTGCAGGGCGTCGCCGGAGGGGAGGATGCGGAAGCCCTTGCCGTCGGCGAAGGCGCGGTAGGCGGCGGTGAGGCCGTCATACATTTTTTGCGGGGTGAAGCCGTTGTTCTTTTGGAAAAAATCGTGGTCCTCGCGATAGGCCCAGGTCTGGTGCACGAGGATCTCGGCATCGGGCGCGTATTGGCGGATGGCGGCGATGAGCTGGTCGGCGTAGGGCTGGTAGGTCTCGGGTTTGAAGCTCAGGCGGCTCCACTGCTGCAGGGTGACGAAGTCCCAGTCGGTGGACTTGAGCATCTCGGGCAGGGTGGCGTCGCTTTTTTGCCGGGTGACGGGATCGACGACGTTTTTATAGACGCGGCCCGCCTCGTCGCCGGCCTCGGCCTGGGCGAGGTGGGTGGCGTGGACCTCAAGCGAGCTGCCGCCGATCATGGCGTGGCCGAAGACGAGGGTCTTGCCGCCGGCCTTGGCGAGGTCGTCGAGGTAGGCGGTGCAGTCGCGCGAGAAGCTGTTGCCGATGGCGAGCAGCTTGAGGGTGTCGCGCTCGGCGGCGTTCAGGGTGAATGCAGAGACGAGCAGCGCGACGGCGACGATGGCGAGGCGGAGCGAGGGTTTGACGGATGGCATGGACATAAACGGGATCGTGAGGGGTTGTCGGATCACGATGATTCATCGTGGCCGACGGGGAAACGGTGGTGTCATGCCACGAACGGTGAATGTCTTGTCCGATTTGGTTTACTCGGCGGGGACAGGGGAGAAAGGACATTCCCGTCCGTTTGCGGTGGGGTCAGAGCGTCTGGCGGAACGGATAGGAGAATGTCCGTTCTCCGTCGGCTACGCGGTGTCGTTCACTCGTCGCGCGGCCGTGCCAATGGAAGTCCCCGGGCTTCGTTGCCCGGTTGTGTCCGCCGGCAGGCTGGACGGAACGATCCGCCTGCATAGCGGGGGCCGGAGCGCCGCCGGGCAGGGAGGGGGGGGAGTGGCGGATCGCTGTGGATCTATCCGATCAGACGAAGCCGCCGGTTACCCGATGCGTTGAAGGAGGGAGACGGCCCGTTCTTCAGTTCCCGACGCCGCCGGGGTTACATCACTTCCAGATCGAAAATCAGCTGGTTGCGGCTCTGCACGGGCGCGGAGATCAGGCCGGCCTGCTCCCAGAGCGGCAGGGCTTCCTCGCCGAGTAGGAAACGCAGCAGCTGGTTGAGGCTGTTGATGTCGGCCTTGCGGGCGACCAGATAGACCGGCAGGCGCAACGGGTAGTCGCCGTTGTGCAGGTTGTCCGGAGTGGGCGGGTAGGCCACGCCCTGATCCTCGCGGGAGACGAGCACGACCTTCAGCCCGGAGTCCTCGGGCGGAGGTTGCAGCAACACCGCGATGCCGCCCTCGTCGCCGCTGACGCGGCGGATGGCCTCGGCGGGCGTGTTGAATTGCACGACGGAAGGCTTGAGGCGGTTGGACTTCAGCGTTTCGGCGCGCAGCAGGTCGAAGGCGAGTCCGCCCTGGCGGCCCACGGCCACGGGCAGGATGCTGCGGGCGCCCCACGGGCCCGACGCGCCGACATCGCTCCAGCGGCGATGGTTTTTTTGTTCGGAGTCGCCATAGATGCCGCCGATCTGGCTGTAGGAAAGCTGGCTGACGGGGATGGAGCTGCGCATCGCCAGCACCGCGGTCTGGTAGGCGACGGGCAGCAGCAGGAACTCCTCGGAGGGCAGGGGGGCGCCGGGAGCAAACATCAGCACGCCGAGGTCGGCCTCGCCGCGGCGCAGGCTGTCCAGCCCGATGCCGCTGCCCTCGAGCTTGACCGTGATCTCCCGGTCGTTGCGTTCGGCATAGGCCGCGAGCCCGCGATCAAGCACCGGCGACAGCAGATCGGAGCCGACGATGCGCAGGGGGGCGGCCTGCAGGGAGACGGCGAACAGTGCGGATAACAAAAAGAGAGGGCAGCGCATGGGGGAAAATCCCGAGCAAAGCATCCCCGTTCCCAGGGGCAAGCCAACTAACGACCACGCCGGCCCCGTAGGGCCCCGGACCTTGGTCCGCGCCGCGCTGACGCCGGCTGGCAACCGGCGCTCCTTGGGGCTGCACGGCGCGCCGTCGGATCGAAACGGCTCCGCCGTTCCGCTACGCGCAGGGGCCGCGCTCGCGCGGGTCTCCCGTTTAAGTCGGAAGATTAAGTTTAATAGAAATAGCCGGAAGCCGGTCACAACCTCCACTTCGACCTTAATCTTAAACTTAAACCGGCTGCACCGGCCGGGCTGCTCGCGGCGCGCCCGGCGTTCACGCCCTACCACCCTCAATCCCTTTCACTGCGGCGGCATCGCCGCCGCGTCCCTCCGTCCCTGTCACTCGGCGCGCTGCCCGCATCGCGATGTTTCCGACGTAGCACTCCGGGCGTCCGATCATCGTCGCGAAGGCGCAAGCAAAGTGCTGACAGCCGGGCATGTTCGGGCCTTTGCTGGTGTCATGCCCACCCACGAGCACCTGCTCCGTCTGCTCTCCGCCGACCTCTCGCTCGGCGAAGCCGGCGACGCCGTGGTCTGCCAACGCGATCCGCGGGTGTTTATCGACGCCTTCACCGCGGCCGTGGCCGCGGGCGGCGTCGTCTTTGTCGCGGACCCCGACTGGGACCCCCATCGCCGGGCGCTCTTTAACCGGCTCGTCGCCACGCCCGCTGTCGTCGGCGACGCCCGCGGCGGGGCTCAAGGCTGGCTCTGCCTGCCCACCGGCGGCTCGGGCGGCGGCGTCAAACTTGCCCGGCACGACGAGTCCACGCTCTCCGCGGCCGCCCTCGGTTTTGCCCGTCACTTTGGCGTCTCCCGCGTCAACGCCCTCGGACTGCTCCCGCTCCATCACGTCAGCGGGCTCATGGCCTGGCTGCGCACCGTCTTCACCGGAGGCGCCTACCTGCCCGCCGACTGGGCCGCCATCTCCGCGGGCGAGCGCCCGCCGCTGCCCGCGTCCGGCGATTGGTTCATCTCGCTGGTGCCGACCCAGCTCGCCCGCCTGCTGGCCGATCCCGAGGCCGTCGACTGGCTGCGCGGCTTTCGCGCGGTGCTGCTCGGCGGCGGCCCCGCCTGGCCAGAGCTGCTCGACCGGGCCGCCGCCGCGCACCTGCCCGTTGCGGTCGCCTACGGCTCCACCGAGACCGCGGCCATGGTCGCCGCCCAGCGGCCGGCGGAGTTTATCGCCGGCCGGCGCGATTGCGGCACCGCGCTGCCCCACGCCCGGCTCAATCTCGATACCGAAGGCCGCCTGCTCGTCGAGGCCGAGTCGCTCTTCCGCGGCTACTGGCCGGAGGCGCGCGCCCCCGGTCCCTGGCGCACCGACGACCTCGCCGGGATCGATGGCGAGGGCCGCCTGCGCCTGCTGGGCCGGGCGGATGCGTTGATCATCACGGGCGGCAAAAAGGTCGACCCCCTCGCGATCGAAGCCGTGCTGCGCACCGCCGGCCGCTGGGCCGATGTCGCGGTTGTCGGCGTGCCCGATCCCGACTGGGGCAGTCGTGTCGTTGCCTGCCACACCGCCGAACCCGGAGCCGTGCCCACTGTCGACATCGAAGCCATCGTGCGCGAAAAACTCTCCGCCGCCGAGCGTCCCAAGGCTTGGGTCGCCGTCACGCCCTGGCCGCGCAACGCGCAAGGCAAGCTCGACCGCGCCGCGCTGGCACGTGCGGCCGCGCGAGCCGGCGCCTAGGGGCGCGGGCAGGAGAGCCGGTTGCCAACCGGCTGGGCTCGGGAGCAGGGACGCCGGTTGGCAACCGGCGCTCCTTGGGGCCGGCGGCGCGCCGCGTCGAAACGGCCACCGCCGTTCCGCTACGTTCTGAAATGTAGCGCCGGCATGCTGCCGGCCGTCGTTGATCAAAATGCAGGCAAGATGCCTGCGCTACCCCTGTAGGGGCCGAGCTCGCTCGGCCCGTTGGGCGTTTCCCAAACCGGATCTCGCAAGCGAGACCCCTACGCGCAGGCAAGATGCCTGCGCTACCGACTTTAGACCTGCGACTTTCAGACCTGCGACTTGCGGCGGCAACGCCGCCGCGTCCCTGCCGGCTTCGCCGGCCCCCGACTGGGTGTTTGACTCAACATCGATTCATTTCAAACTGCAGAATATGCCCACGATCCTGCCGTTAAAGAAGATGACCCGCTTGCAGAAGATTCGTGCCATGAATGAACTATGGGGCGATCTCACCTCGGGGAACGACGATCTGCCCAGTCCGGCATGGCATGGGGTAGAGCTCGCCAATCGAAAGGCGAAATCCCAGGCGGGTGAAGTGGTCTGGACCGATTGGGCCGTGGTCAAAGATCGGATGCGTAAAAAACTCCATGCGCATTAAAATCAGTGATGATGCGGAACGGGATATGGAGCGTGGCTGGCTTTTTTATGAAAAGCAGAGTGTAGGAGTCGGGGAATACTTTTTGGATACGATCCATGCCGAGATTGATTCACTGATTTTATACGCGGGAATTCATCGAATCGTGCATGGAATGCATCGCTTGTTGGTTCAGCGATTTCCGTTCGCGATCTATTACGAATTACAAGGGGACTTGGTTTATGTATGGGCGGTGTTTGATTGCCGCAGCGATCCCAAGAAAATGGGGCGAGGAATAAAAAGACGTTCGGGATCGTTAAAAAAGCGGTGAAGTAAATTCCCCCGCCGAACATCGAAACGGCCACCGCCGTTCCGCTACGGGTAGGGCGGCCACTCCGCTGGCCGCCGAGTTCCCTTAATCTTAAACTTTCAACTTAAACGAGCGCATTAGCCTGATTTTTAACCGCGGATTCCGCAGATAACGCAGATAGATAAGGAGTTTTAGAATCCGCGCTCAAGCGAGACCCCTACGCGCAGGCAAGATGCCTGCGCTACCGACCTTCGACCTGCGACTTTCAGACCTGCGACTTGCGGCGGCCCAGCCGGCCCACTGCGGCGCGCCGCGCCGCTTGTTTTTTTCATTTTGAATTGAAATTGCAGAAAGGTGGCGGCATTCCAGCGACTCTTTGTTTCGCATGTCGTCGTCCACCGCCAGCAACCATCGTCCCCTCGACTCTACTCCCCTGGAGTCGGCCGAAGGGTTGAGCGTCTTTGAGGCCGAGGTGGTCGCGCTCTTTGTCGACTTCATGCAACTGCTGGGAATGCCAAAATCTTACGGCGAGATTTACGGACTGCTCTACGCCTCTCCGGAGGCGCTCACCTTTGCGCAGATCGAGCAAAAGCTCGACCTCAGCAAGGGCTCGATCAGCCAGGGGCTTCGCGCCCTGCGCGAGCTCGGTGCGGTCACCGCGCAGGCCGCGCCCAACGGCGTCGCCGCGCGCGAGGTGTTTTTGCCGCAGACCGAGTTGCGCCGGCTCGTCAGCATCCTCTTGCAGGATCGTCTCGTGCCCTACCTGCGGGCCGGTGAGCAACGCCTGGCCGCGATCGACGCGGCCCTCGTGGGGCAGGGTGGGGACGTCGGCGAAAAGGCCGACAAGCACTCCCCCGCCAAGCTCCTGCGCACCCGCGCCGAAAAGCTCCGCAGTTGGCAAAAGCGTTCGTCCGCCGTGCTCCCGCTCGTCGCCAAGCTCCTGCACTAGTCCCTTTCCGCCGCCCGGGGACACATCCCCGACGCGGCGTTTTACAGTTCATGTTTGTTTTCACCGGCCAGCCCGCCGCCCGGTCGCCTCTTACCCGTAGACGCGACGGGGCGAAGCTCGGCCAAAGCAAAGCTGAGCACCGTCGGGGCGACGTAGCGCAAGGCGCGGAGATGGCATCGCCGAAAGGCGGATGTCCGCAGGATGGATTTCGCGGGTGCCCCATGGGCTGCGCAAATCCACAAGCTTGGCCGCGGCAAAGGGAGCAGTGAAAGGGAGGCGGTGCCAGGCACCGCAGTGAAAGTGAAAGGGTGTAGTTACACCGGCGGCTGAATCGTATTGGACTTTGGGGGGGGATTTTTTTGACCACGGATATCTCGGATTATCACGGATGGGAACCGATCAATCCGTGCCCATCCGCGCCATCCGTGGTTAAAGTCTGAATGCTTTGAGCGGTTGGTATTAAAGCGAAAGGGTGTAGTGAAACTGAAAGGGTGTAGTTAACGTAGGAGGGAGCAGTGAGGGGGGCGAAGACGCGGAAGCGGTGAAGAGGACAAATTGTATGGCGCAGATTGATTCCCTGCAGAAATTCAAAGCCTACCAAAAAGCCTGCCTGTTGTTTGATCAGGCGGTGTCGGACATGTCAGCTTTGACCAAATCGCCCCTGACGGCTCGTTTGATTTCCCAGCAAGTAGCCAGCGCCGATTCGATTGCGGCTAACATCGAGGAAGGTTACGGGCG
The DNA here is from genome assembly GCA_043815125.1 of Verrucomicrobiota bacterium. GTDB lineage: Bacteria > Verrucomicrobiota > Verrucomicrobiia > Opitutales > Opitutaceae > JAUWBF01. Next base: position 4,904 of record JBDRJH010000345.1, on the reverse strand, counting down.
GGGCTCAAAAAAAGATTACGCTCATTTTTTGGTGATCGCACGTGGTTCCGCCACTGAGACACGCGGGCGTTATTCTCGGATGAAGCACTGGCTGTCCGCCAATGTCATTGCTGAGCGAGTGGCTCTGTGTGATGAAATTATCGCAATTCTGACCTCCACGATTCGAACTTTGCGCAACGACGGTGGGGGCAGGACCACATAGGATCCAGCACTCTCCCTACGGCGCTCCCTCCGTCCCCCTTCACTTAATCCCTTTCACTCAGTCACTCTCACTGCCGGCAACGCCGGCTCCCTGCGGCGCTCCGCGCCGCCCCCCTTTTCCCACCATGCCTAAAAAAGCCCTCATCACCGGAATCACTGGCCAAGACGGATCCTACCTCGCCGAGCTGTTGCTCGCCAAAGGTTACGAAGTGCACGGCGTCATTCGTCGCGCCTCGACCTTCAACACCAGTCGCATCGACCACCTGTATCAGGACCCGCACGTCAACGGCGTGAAGCTCTTCCTGCACTACGGCGACCTCGCCGACTCCGTGCAGATGGTGAAGCTCCTCTACAGCCTGCAGCCCGACGAGATCTACAACCTCGGCGCCCAGTCGCACGTGCGCGTCTCCTTCGACGTGCCCGAGTATACCGGCGATGTCGTCGGCCTTGGCGCCCAGCGCATCCTCGAGGCCATCCGCGAGGCCGACCTCGTCAAGAAGACCCGCTATTACCAGGCCTCCTCCTCCGAGATGTTCGGCAAGGTGCAGGAAGTCCCGCAGACGGAAAAAACCCCCTTCTGGCCCCGTTCGCCCTACGGCTGCGCCAAGATGTATGCCTACTGGCTCACCGTTAACTACCGCGAGTCCTACGGCCTGCACGCCAGCAACGGCATCCTCTTCAACCACGAGTCCCCCCGCCGCGGCGAGACCTTCGTCACCCGCAAGATCACCCGCGCCGTCGGCCGCATCAAGGCCGGCCTGCAGAAGGAGATCTACCTCGGCAACCTCGACGCCCAGCGCGACTGGGGCTACGCCAAGGAATACGTCGAGATGATGTGGATGATGCTCCAGCAGGACCAGCCCGACGACTACGTGGTCGGCACCAACGAGACCCACTCCGTGAAGGAGTTCTGCCAGGTCGCCTTCGCCCGGGCCGGCCTCGACTGGGAGAAATACGTCAAATACGATGCCCGCTACGAGCGTCCCGCCGAGGTCGACCTGCTCATCGGCGATCCCGCCAAGGCCAAGAAGCAGCTCGGCTGGGAGCCCAAGGTAAAGTTCAAGGAACTCGTCGAGATCATGGTCGACCACGACATCGCGCTCGCCGAGCACGAAGCCCGCGTCGCCTCCGTGCGCTGAGGGCACCAAGGAGAACGGACATTCCTGTCCGTTTGCGTTGGAGCGGACGCAGGGGAGGGGAGAACGGACAGGAATGTCCGTTTTCCGCCGAATGTAGGGGCCGCGCTCGCGCGGTCCGTTGGGGGTTTACCCAAACCGGATCTCGCAAGCGAGACCCCTACACCGCAAGGAGCGCCGCCTGCCAGGCGGCGTCAGGCTTGGATCGCTGCGCAACTCGAGCCCACGGACGCCGCTTGGCAAGCGGCGCTCGTTGGTCCGACCATCGAAACGGCCACCGCCGTTCCGCTACGGGTAGGGCGGCCACTCCGCAGGCCGCCGAGCTCCCTTAATCTTAAACTTTCAACTTAAACGCCGGCTTGGCGGGCCACCGCCGTTCCGCTACGTTCCGAAAAGTAGCGCCGGCATCCTGCCGGCCGTCATGATTCAAAATGCAGGCAAGATGCCTGCGCTACCGACCTGCGACCTTGGACCCGCGACCTTCGACCTGCGGCGGCACCGCCGCCGCACCGCCGCTTTCAATCAAACCACTTGCCCGGGTATCCGGTGCATTCCATACTGAGCCCATGCCAATCACTCTGCCGATATCCAAGATGTCCACCGAAGATAAGCTGCGTGCCATCGAAGACCTGTGGACATCGATCGCCAGTGAGCCCCAGGCGTTCACACCGCCGGCTTGGCACAAGGCGGCACTGGCGGAGACCGAAAAACGCATCCAGTCTGGTGAAGAAACGTTTATTGATTGGGAAACCGCCAAAAAGTCACTTCGTCGGCGTGCCAAATGAAAGTCATCATCTCACGGACGGCAAATGGCGATTTGCTGGCCGGGTTTCGCTTCTACAAGAAGCAAGGATTGAACATCGCGAACTACTTTCTCGACTCGCTGTTCTCGGACATTGATTCGCTTTTCCTGCATGGTGGAGTGCATCGCAAGGTAGGCGGTTACCATTTTATGGTCAGTCAACGGTTTCCATTTGCGATCTATTACAAGGTTGAAGACCAAGTGGTCCGTGTGCGTCGCATATTGGATTGTCGCAGAAACCCGGATTGGATCCGGCAGGCTCTCAAAAAGTCATAACGGCTGTGACGACACAAACCCGGCGCCCCTGTAGGGCCGGACCGTGGTCCGCGCCTTTCCGAAACGTAGGGGCCGCGCTCGCGCGGTCCGTTGGACGATCCCTTAATCTTAAACTTTCAACTTAAACGCCGGCGCCGCCGGCCGCCCTGCGGCGCCCTTCGCCCCTTCACCCTGCTGGCAAAGCCAGCCAGCTTAAGCCGGCGCTTCGCGTTGACACTCTTTTTAGGCAAACACATCTTTTTAACGTCATGACCACGCTCGATATCAAGAAAATGCCTCTGCATGAAAAACTTGAGACGATGGAGCGTTTATGGGCGGCCTTGGCCGAGGAGGGGGATGATTTGCCATCGCCTGCCTGGCATCGCCCGGTGCTGGCTGAACGACGCCGACTCATCGCCTCGGGCAAGGCGCAATTTATACCGCTGGCCGAACTCAAGAAGCGTCTGGAGCGTTGAAAACGAGGGAGGTTAATATTCTGCGCGAGGCAGAGCAGGAACTGCTTCAGGGGCGTGCATTCTATGATCGGCAGGGGCAAGCTGTCGGAGACTATTTTGCCGAGTGCATGTTGAGCGATATTGGCGCGCTGAGGCTGTATGCCGGTATTCATCGACATGTTGCCGGACTCTACAGGCAGTTGTGCCATCGCTTTCCCTTTGCCGTCTATTATGTTGTTCGATGAGCAATGCGTTCAGGTTGTCGCCATCTTGGACATGAGGCGTGATCCCGGCTGGATTCGGCGCAGTCTCACCAAGCGTGCTCCCAAGAAGCCAAGAACATAACCGCCGGAACTGAATTTCTTGACCACCAAGCAACCCACTGCGCCGGGGATGGCGCACGCTACACACGCAAGGAGCGCCGCCTGCCAGGCGGCGTCAGGCTTGGATCGCTGCGCAACTCGAGCCCACGGACGCCGCTTGGCAAGCGGCGCTCCTTGGTCCGACCATCGAAACGGCCCTGCCGTTCCGCTACGTTCTGAAAGTAGCGCCGGCATCCTGCCGGCCGTCATTTATCACTGCGCCGAGGGCGGCGCACGCTACACCTTTCGACCTTAAGACATGCGACTTTCGACCTGCGGCGCCCGCGCCGCCCAGCCGGATCTCGCAAGCGAGACCCCTACGCGCAGACCCGGCGGCCAGCGGAGTGGCCTCCCTACCATAACGACCTTCGACCTTTCGACTTTCGACCTGCGGCGCGCAGCGCCGCCCCGTCGCACTTGACCCGTGAGTGATTCTGACTCCCACTCTTTTTATGAAAGGACTTCCCACTTGGCATCAGGATTACGTGCGCTTTATCCGGGCGTCGCGCCTCAGGCAGTCCTCGACCAATTGGGAGCAGGCCAAGGCGCAGACTTCGGCCATCTTGGCCGGCAGGAGCAAGCTCGACAGCTCGGTGACTGGTTCGGAGCCCAAGGTTTATGTGTTCCCAAGTCGGCCCTTGGGGGCGAAGTCGGGTTCGTAGGCTCCGGGGCCGAGCACGAGACCTATTTCGATTCGGTGGGCCGGGTGGCGGTCAAGGTCACGCATGACGGTCGTTTCGGCCATTGCCTGAGAGAGGAAGGTGCGGTGGCACGACCGGTCGACTACCTGCAGCGCTTGGCTTGGCACAACGAACTTTTTGGAGACGATATTGTTCTGCATGGCCTCTTGCTTGAATCAGCAGGCATACGATTGGTCACCTCGCAGGCATGGATCGTCTCGCATCCTGCAAAACTCAGTCCCACTCAAGCGGAGATCGACGAGTTTCTGGCCGAGTTTGGGTATCGGCGATCTCAGGCTTACCCCGATGGTTTCATTTATTTCAATGCCGAGGCCGGCATGGTGATCGGCGATGCGCAACCGGCCAACCTCCTGCTGGACCGGGAAGGAGTCATCCGACCTATAGATCTGGTTATTGCCGAGCCGGCCGGTGGATTCCTGGCATGTCTCCAATCCGCAGCCAAGCAAGGGTAGGGCGGGGATTCCGCTCCCCGCCGCAAAGTAGCGCCGGCATCCTGCCGGCCGTCGTTTTTCAGAATGCAGGCAAGATGCCTGCGCTACTTTCTCCGACAAACCGGCGGCAACGCCGCCCCCTTCAACTTAAACTTTCAACTTAAACGCCGGCTTGGCCGGCAGCGCCGCTCCGCGCCGCCCCTCAAGCCTTGTATGCCCGTTCCTGCAAATTCGTTCGCGCGGCACACAATTTGTGTGATCGACGAAGCAAAATCGGTGGGGCGCCGACCAAAATCGTCGAACGTCCGACCAAAATGCAGGAACGACGAAGCCTGGAGATCGGCGCGCCGACCAAAATGCAGGAACGACCGACGGAAATCGTGGTCCGGCCGCCCAAATTCATCGAACGACCAACCAAGAAGCACGGCCCGTCATACAAATTGTGTGCTCGTTCCTGCAAATTCGTCCACCCGGCACACAAATTGTGTGATCGACGGACCAAATTCGTCGGTCAGCCGACCAAATTTGTTGGTCGTCCGAGCAAAATGCAGGAACGACCGA
>JBDRJH010000344.1:0-8184 GCA_043815125.1 Verrucomicrobiota bacterium | reverse complement strand
CGCGTGCCCAACCTACTCAAATACGCGCTCGGGCTCGACCACCCGCTGACCGCCGCCGACGCGAGCCAGCCGCGCGTGCAGGCGACGACGGACAGCCGTCTCGAATTTGTTTTCTCCCGCGCCGCGCGACGCACCGATCTGCATTACGTGGTGCGCGCGCATGAGACGCTTTCCGTGCCCGTGCGGGACTGGCCCATCGTGGCGCATGCCGTTGGGAAGACGCCGTTCGAGGCGTTGGAAGACGGCTTCGAAATCGAGGAGCTGCCGCAGGGCGACCTGACCGAGATCAAGGTGAAAAAAGCGATCCCTGCCGCGTCGCGTTTCTACGTGCTTGAGGTGTTGCTCGACGATGAAGGGGAGGACTGATCCCGATGTCTGTTCGCCTTAGCGGCTTCGTTCTCACGCTCTGCCTGCGCGCGTTGCCGATGGTTTCGGCGCACGCATTCATCGCGCCGCCGCCGCCGGTCGACGGCGTGAATTACTACGTCTCCGCCAACACGGGCGACGACGCCAATCCGGGCACGTCGGCGCGCCCTTTCCGAACCCTTGGGCGCATCGCGCCATTCATGCAGCCGGGGCAAGTCTGCGTGGTGCGCGCGGGCGTTTATCGAGAGACGCTCAGGCCGGGTCGTGGCGGCGAGGAGGGGCGGCCGATCACCTTCACCGCCGCGCCCGGCGAGGAGGTTGTTCTCACCGGTCTCGACATGGTCGGCGGCTGGACGCCGGCGACCGACTTTGCGCCCGGCGCCTGGCGCGCCGCGTGGCCGAGCACCTTGCCCGCCTCGCGCACACAGGTGTTTTTCGACGGCGCGATCGGTTACGAGGCGCGCTGGCCCAATCGCACCGACGACAACCTGCTCGATCCGCAGGGCGCGCCGATGACCGGCGGCGACACGACGACGGTCGCCTCCGATTCCATGCCCGCCGGTTTGCCCGCGGACTATTTCGAGGGAGGCGTGGTCTGGGCGCTTGCCGGAAAAAAATGGAGCAGCTGGCGGTCGCCGGTGACCGCGTTTGATCCGGCGACGAAGACAATCACCTTCAAGCCATTCGCCGGAACTCGGCATGAAACGTGGGTTCATAAAAACCACATGCCCGCGTCGAAGCCCGACGATTTGTTCTATGTCTCGGGCGCGAGGCGTCTCCTTGATGCGGAGCGCGAGTGGTATTACGACGCGGCGACGGGCGAACTGCTCGTCGTGCCGCCCGCCGGATTCGGTCCCGCGACGAGCCGCGTGGAGTTGCAAACCCGAGCTCATGCGATCGATCTCGCGGGGCTCGGCCATGTCGTGGTCGAGGGATTCAAAGTCGTCGGTGCCGCCGCCAATCTGTCGAAGTCGAATCACTGCGTGCTCGAGCGCCTTGATATCCGCTATCCCTCGTTCACGCGCGGCGACTTCGGGACGAACGGCACCTCGGCGCCCGGGGGCGTCGCGGTGGACGGCGAGTTCAATATCGTGCGCGAGTGCCGGATTTCCTGGTCCTGGACGAGCGGCATCACGCTCAACGGGAGCGGCCATCGCGTGATCAACAACCTCATGGAGGACGTCGACCTGCTCGGTATCTACGCATCGGGCATCGATATGACTTCGTCGAGCCGAGAAAATCTCGTCGCTTGGAACACTGTGAACCGCGCGGGCCGGGACGGCATGAGGCCCAACGGTCACAACCACCGCGTGATCCACAATCGCATCAGTCGCTTCGGAAGCATATGCGACGACACCGGAGGGATTTATCTGGCGGGAGGCGGATCCGGAGTAGTTGTAGCGTATAACTGGATACACGATACGGACGAGGGCATGAAGGTCGGCGTTTACCTTGACAACTTCACCGCGGGTATCGTCGTCCACCATAACGTGACGTGGAATCTATCGGGCAACGGCATCACGTTGAACCGTCCTTCCGCCTACAACCTCGTCGCGCACAATACGCTTTTCGGGGACATCTCCAACTATTACGGACCGTGGAAAGCCGTGCGGAACACTTCGCCCGGCACGCGGTTGGTCAATAACTGGATCAACGGCGACATGGGCGTCAGCTACGGTGCTGAGATGATCACAAATTTGGTAGGCGCCGTCGGCGGGGCGTCGACGGACTCGCTTATCAAAGATGCGAGGTTCCCGTTAAACTTGCGTCCAGTGGGTATCGGAGCCGGCACTCGGGTTCCGGTCATTTCGCCGGTCGCGACCGGCGTCGCGCCGGACATCGGCGCGTTTCAGACCGGAGTGGATTATCCGGTGCCCGGATATGACGCCACGCGACGACCCGAAAGCGGGTCCGAGGTCGCTTCGACGCCGCTCGCCCAGCGGCTCAAGAACAACCTCTTTCTCGCGAAACTTGAGGGTTGGACGCCGGGCACGCACGGCACGGCGTCGATCGTAAAGGGCGAAGGATATAACTTTCCCGGGCCGGAGACGCGCGACTCGATCCTCGGCGAGGGACTCGCCTTGACGGGCGCGACGCGCGAGGAGCCGGACGGACGCGTGGCGTCGGTTTCTCAAGTGGTGAAGGACCTCACGCCCGGCGCGGTTTATTCGTTGTGGGCGTTTCGCAAGGCAACGGAGCAGAGCGATTCGGGCGTCACAGTGAGTTTTCCTGACGGCACCGTGTATCGGCACGTCTTCGACGCGGCTGCGCTCCAATGGCAACTCTCGGACGGCTTCGAGTTTGTGGTGCCCGCGGGGCAGACCGAAGCGAGTGTCGAGCTGTGGATTAACGGGCCCGGATCGGTATTCTTCGACCACCTCGGGCTGATGCAAAAGTTTCCGGACGCGAATCGGTGAGAACCTCCTTTTTAGACGCCATGAATACGACCCGACTGACCTTTGTTCTCTTTTCGACCTTGGCGTTTTCGACTCACGCAGGTGCGGCGCCTGCCCCGACGACACTGTCCAAACTCTGGGGGCGCGACGGTGAACTCTGGTCGGCGGCCGGGCGCCTGCCTGATTTTTCTTACGCGGGTTACCGCAACGGCGAGCGCGAGATTCCCGACTATCCGGTGACGGCGAACGTCGTCGATTTCGGGGCGAAGGGCGACGACGACCAGGACGACACCGCCGCGTTTCAGGCGGCCTTGGCGGCGACGGAGTCGGGCGCGATTTTGATTCCGCCCGGACGGTATATCATCACCGACATTTTGAAGATCACCCGTTCGGGAGTCGTGTTGCGCGGAGCGGGCGCCACGCGGACGACCTTGTTTCTCCCGAAGCCGCTCGAGGCGATCAAACCCAACACGAGCGCGACCACGTCTGGCCGCCCCACGTCGAGTTACTCGTGGTCCGGCGGCATCGTGCAACTGGAGGGCGACTTCAACTCGGGTTCGCTCACGCCGATCGCCACGGAGGCGCGACGCGGTGACCATGTGATCACTGTCGCCAATTCGCGTGCGCTGTCGGCGGGGCAGGTGGTGGAGGTGCGGCAGTCGGACACGTCGGACAACACGCTGGCGCGGCATCTTTATTCGGAAGACTCGGGGGATATTTCCAACCTGCGGGGAAAGACGGCCGCCTCGCTGGTGACGCGGATCAGCCGGATCGACGGCCCCCGGGTGACCTTGGAGCGTCCGCTGCGCTTCGACATCCGACCGGAGTGGTCGCCGATCGTGCGGCGCTTCGAACCGACGGTGATGGACTCGGGCGTGGAGGATCTAACCTTTGAGTTTCCCGCCGGTCCCTATGAAGGACACTTCACCGAGTTGGGTTTCAACCCCTTGTCCTTTGCCAACGTGGCGCATTGCTGGGCTCGTCGGCTGCGGTTTCTGAATCCGGACAGCGGTCCGATGGTCGGAGGAGTGTTCAACACGATTTCTGACGTGGTATTCGAGTCGCTGCGCGCGCCGGACAAACACGGAAATCAGGGCCACCACGGCATCATCCTCAACCGGATCGGGGATCATCTTTTCACGCGCTTTGATTTCCGCATGCGCTTCATCCACGACGTGGGCATGGGCAACCAGTCCGCCGGAGTGGTGATGTCGCAGGGCAAGGGCGTGGATCTGTGCTTCGACAACCACAAGCGGGCGCCCTACGACAATCTTTTCACCATGATCGACGTCGGCAAGGGGACTCGCCCGTGGGCGAGTGGCGGCGGTTTGGCGTTGGGCAAACATTCCGGAGCGCGCGCCACTTTCTGGAATCTCCGATCTGAGCGTCCGCTGCCGTATCCGAAAGAGGACTACGCGCCTTGGTCGCTTAATCTGGTGGGCGTGAACTTCGGACGAACGGACACGACGGAGCCCAGCAAGGCATGGGTGGAGGGCGGGGCGGGCGCGTGGGTGTATCCCGAGGATCTGCACGCCGCGCAACTAGCCCGCCGGCTGCGCACGGTGGCGAACGCGCGCTGAGCCCGGCCCGAGGCTTCAATTGTCCAAAGCAAGTGGCGCCGACGTGCGGTAGCGCGGGCGTAGCCGCAGGCGTTTCACCCGCGTGGAGCGAGGGTGAGTGGAGGGCACTGAGCCCGTCCGATACGGGCATCGCGACCTCTGGCAGGAATAAAAGAGCGCCCCGAACGCACGGGCATTCGGGGCGCGAGGTTAACGGACAGTTGGCGGAGGATCAGTCCACCACGATCTCTCGCGTGGAGGTCACGGACAGGCCGTCTTCATCCGTCACGGTGGCCGTCAGCACGTAGGTGCCGGTGGCCGAGAACGTGGCGGTGCAGGTCTTCGCGGCGTTGGTGTTTTGCGCGCTGAAGGAGACCGTGCCCGGGCCGGTGGCGCTCCACGCGTATTTCAAGGCCGATTCCTCGTAGTCGTCATACCCGAGCACGGAAAGCGTGGCTTGGGTGGACGTGAGGTTGGCGGCTTCGATGCCCTTGTGGATCTGCGGGGCGGCGGGCAGCCAAGCGTCGAAGCGCGCGGCCAGGAGCGGCAGTTGTTCGAAGCCGCCCGGTCCGGACGCGCCCACCTCGACGTGCGGGTTACCCGAGGCGCCCTTGTGGACCAGCTCGACGAAATACCGCTTGTTGGCGACCAGCGAGACCGGCGCGGACACGCTGGCGCGCGACCATTGTCCGGGGAGGATCGGGCTCGCGGTGTGGAGCGCGAGGTTGTCGTCGAAGAGCACCTTGGCGGTGCCGCGGTTCAGGGGCGATTCGTCGGTGCTCACGAAGAGCTTGGCGCTGAACTTGCCCCAGACCTTGAACACATAATTACCCGTGCTCGGCGGGATGAAGTAACCGCGAACCCGGTTGGCGGTGCCGATCTTGCCGTCCACCGTCGATTGCGACGTGGTGTGTTGGATGAAGAGCGAGGCGGCCGGATCGTTGGGCGAAACGTCGGCCGTGGTCGGCGACAACGGATATACGGTGCCGTTCAGCGCGCCGAAGTGGCGGCCGGGAAGCCCCATCCATGACTGCTGGAAGAAGCCGGTGCCGGGGACGCCGGAAGCGGGGGTGAAGGTGACCTTCCGCACCTTCGCGTAGGCTATTCCGCCGATGGTTTCCGTGTAGAGGCCGTAGATTTTGCCGGTCTGTTGAATGCCGAGCTGGCTGGGGCTGATGACGCCCGTGACGTGGGGCATGGAGCTCGTGGTGCTCCCGTTTCTCCATATCCCGTAGTCGGCCCAAGTCGTAAGGGTTCCATCAGGGGTGATGTTACCGGCGAGGCCCTTGATGGAAGAAGCCTTCCATGCGCCGAGCGTGTTGTCCCACGTGCGCCAGTTCAAGTGGGCTGCGCCGTGCAAGGCGAACAGATTGCCCGCCGTATCGGCGAAGACCTTGGTGATGATGGTCGGGTTCGGGGTGCCGCTCACCCAGGTGTCGTTATACGGGTCGGAGTCTCCCTTTTCATCCAGCACCAAGGTCGGGGCGGGCAGGGTGTAAACATCGGTCATCCCTCCCGCTGCGGCGGCATCGACATCGCCACGCAAGGGCAGGCTGGTGATGGGGGTGCCATCGGACTGTTTCCAAGAGATGCCTCCGTCATCCGAAGAGGCGTGAAGCACGCGGGACGTGCCATAGAGATCGACGTATCCCGAGACGACGAGGTGCAGCCGGTTGTTGTGATCAAAATTGAAGCCGGCTTGATACACTTGGTAGCTCCGCTTGTTGCCTACTTTGTTCTGGGTCGGAGGTTCTCCGGCTTCAGCCCAGTAAAGCACGGGATAGGAGGGGCCGTAGGGATCGGGCGGGAGCGTGTAGGTGCCTGGAGGCGGGGTGGCGCCGCGGCTGGACCAAGTTCTTGTGGTCGTGTCGTAGGCGTTGAGCGTCAGGCCATAGGCCCCGGTGGAGCGGCCCACGGCTCGTCCGCGGGACGAGTAGTAGAGCTTTCCGTTAAGGTCGTTGAAGAACCGGCCGTAGGACCAGCCGCTGCCGGGGATGCGCTGCGGATCATTTCCATAGCCGGCAAACCTGAATCCCGCGGAGATGTCGCGCGGTTTGTTGGAGACCCAATAGAGGACGGTCGCACGCTCCCCTTCGGGAATGCTCGTATAGTTGAACTGATAGCGCAGCGGATATTTCATGGTGGTGCTTCCGTAGGGATCCTCAGGGTTGGGAACGCCTTGCCGTCCATCGCTGAACCCGAAGTTGTGCATATCGCCCGCGACGTGGAGGTAGCCGTCGGTGTCGATGCCGATCGAAAAACCGTTATGCGGGTCATTCGATGGGCGGTAGTCGGGCTCGTCGAGATTCACCGTCAGGTGGGTGGCGGTGCTGTTGGGATGCTCCGTGATACGCGTGACCTTGGGATGGCCCAAGTCATCGACCATGACGACATAGGTGTCGCCCTGCGAATGCGTCACTTGGGTGTAGAGCTCGAAGGGGTAGTTTTCCGAGGGAAACGGCTGGGCGTAACCGCCGAGGTCGTTGGTGATGTTTGTGACTTCGGCGCCGGTGGCCGACGGGGCCAGCAGGGCGAGGGCGGAGGTGACTATGGCTAACACCATGCCTCCTCGGTATTTTGATGGGATGATCGTTTTCATTGGGTGTGGGACGGAGACGGAGTTTTTCTGTTGGGGTTGAAAACGGCGGCCGCCCGAAGCGGCTCCGTGCAGGGAGGCTCAACGAGTCGAGGTCCTCGCATTGAAGTGAAGTTCGTCGAATGACGACACCATCCACGCGAGGGCCCCAGCCGAGGAGAGATTTGAGCCGGGGATTCATCCTCGGAAAGAAACACCGCATCCGGAAAACGCTCCTCAAACTCCTGTTCGTTTCGAAGGGAGTTCGGGGAGCGGATGCAGGCGAAAGATCGTTGGGATCAGTTTACTGTGACACTCAACGACGTCGTTCCGGTGAGGCCTTCGTCATCCGTGACAATCACCCGACAAAGGTAGGTGCCCGCCTGGGAGAAGGTCGCCGTGCTCGCTTTCGCGGCGTTGGTGTTTTGCGCGCTGAAAGTCACGGTGCCCGGACCGGTGGCCGACCAACTGTATTTCAAGGTCGATTCCTCGTATTCATCCTGCCCTATAACCGAAAGCTGGGCCTGAGTGGATGTGAGGTTGGCGACTTGAATGCCGGTCTTGATCTCGGGCGGGCGGTTTTCCCACGGATCAAAACGGGACGCGGGAATCGGACGCTCGTGGAGACCATCAGGACGGGTGATACCGACTTCGATGTGCGGCGTGGCGGAGGCACCCTTGTGGAGCACTTCGACGTAATACCGTTTGTCGGCGACCAAGTTGATGCCTGACGACACGCTGGCGCGATCCCATTGACCGGGGAGAACCGGACTCTGTTGGCTCAGGACCAGATTGTCGTTGAAGAACACCCGTGCGGCTCCGCGGTTTCTCGGCCACTCGTCGGGGCTCACATAGAGCTGGGCTCCGAACTTGCCCCAGACTTGGAAGACATACGTTCCCGAAATCGGCGCAATGAAGTAGCCGCGCATCCGGGTTCCGGTGCCCTCGAGCGTCGTGGGATAATACGCCGACAAGGTTCCGTTGACCGGGGAAAGCGTGATGCTGTCCGGGTTGTGAGGGAACTCAGAGTGGTTGATCAACTGCAGCAGCTGGCGTCCGGGAATATCGTTCCATTTCGCCGAGACAAAACCGAGGCCGGGAGTGCCGGGGGCCGGTGCGAAGGTGATCTTGCGGACCGTCATGAGTCCGCTGCTTTTCACGAGGCCGTAGATCTTGCCGGTTTTTTGGATCTCCAACTGGCTGGGGCTGATGATGCCCGTCGACAGAAGATTGGTTAAACTTCCGTTTCTCCAGATCCCGTATTCAGACCATCCGGTGGTGTTGCCAT
>JBDRJH010000343.1:0-5230 GCA_043815125.1 Verrucomicrobiota bacterium | reverse complement strand
AGGCGTTCAACCCGGACTTTGAACCGGTGCCGGAATTGAACGGCGAACAGGCGACGGCGGTTCGGCAAATTTTTGGGAGCCGGGATTTCATCACGTTGTTCCGGGGCGGTGCGGGCACCGGAAAAAGTTTCACGCTCAAGGAAGTCGAGCGCGGCATGTCGATGGTCGGTAAGCCGGTGGTTGTCCTGGCTCCGCAACGGCAGCAGGTCGAAGACCTGCGCCGGGACGGCCTGCCGGCGGAAACCGTGTCGCGGACTCTTGCCGTCGGCGCATTACCACGCGGCGCGGTCGTGATCGTGGACGAGGCCGGCCAGCTTGGCGGGCGCGAGCTGCGGGACGTGATACGTCTCACCAGAGAGCACGCCGGCCGATTGATCCTCTCTGGCGATACTCGTCAGCATGGCGCGGTCACGGCCTCCGATGCGCTCAAGGCCATCGAAAAGCACTCCGGCCTGCGGCCCATCGAAATTCGGAAGATCCGTCGGCAAGATCCGAAGGCGGGCAAAACGCGGCAGGATCGCGCGGAAATTCGCGCATATCGCGCAGCCGTGAAAAAAGCCGCGATCGGAAAGACGTTGGATTCGCTGGAGCGACTGGATGCGCTCGGATGGATACGCGAATTGGCGGCGGATGAATTGCGCGAGGCCGTGGCGGCGGAATACCTCGCTGCGCGCACGCGGAAGGAAAACGTGCTGGTGGTAGCCCAAACCCGTGAGGAAGTCCGCGCCATTAACGAGGCAATCCGACAAGGCTTGGCGGCGGCGGGATCGCTCGGGCCGGGGAAAACGGTGACGGCCCTGGAAGCCTTGGACTGGACGGAGGCGCAAAAGCGCGATGCGCGATTTTACCAGCCGGGGCAACGGGTGCAGTTCCTACGCCGCTACGGACGATTCCGCGCCGGTGATACCTGCGAGGTTGCCGGAGCGAATGAGCATGGTCTGGTGCTCGTGAAAGAGGGTCGGCGCTCGGAGTTCAGTTTCCGCTATGCGGATCGCGTAGTGGTCACACGACCCGTCGAGTTGGACTTGTCGCCGGGCGACCGGCTGCAACTCAAGTTCAACGGGCGCTCCGCCGAGGGCTCGCGCCTGAACAATGGCGAACTCGTCACCGTGGTTCGCATCGAAGCGGACGCCCGGCTGGTGGTCGAGGACGACAAGGGCGGGCGCAAAACCCTCTCGCCGGAGCAACGGCTTTTCACAAGGGGCTACGCGGTCACGTCCTACGCTTCGCAGGGAAAAACCGTGGACACGGTCTTGCTCGCGGACGCGGCCAACCGCGCCGCGACGAATCAAAAACAATGGTATGTGAGCATATCGCGCGGTCGGCGGCGTGCCCTGATTTTCACGCCCGACCGCGCCGGCCTGCGCGCCAATCTCCACAATCCGGGCGACCGCGAGCTGGCGATGTCGCTTAAGCTAAGCGATGTGGCGAAGCGGCAGCGCCAAGCGCTGGCAGCGGCCCAGCGCGCCCGATCCCATCAGGCAATGGCGCAACACGCCGCGTCGGTTACGAAGGGGAGACGGGGAGGGATAAGGCCGTGAGAGACACCCCAAAATGGGGGCAATGGTCGTTCCTCACGCAGGGCCTATTTTGTTTGGCCGGATTGCGGGATTATGGGGCATGAAAACCACACTACATTTCCACGCTGGTGCCTCGCAGCACGAGGCATCGAATCCGAACACACAACGCACCTACTCGTTGCTGGAAGCCGCTCAAGTGATGGGTGTCCCCTTATCCGATCTTCGGGAAATTCTGAAACAGCATGAGCTGCACACGGAGTCCGGCAGACGGGGCACGCGGGTGTCGCGTCGAGAAGTTTTCGACTACGTTTCCCATCACCCGACCCGCATGACGAAAGCAGCGAGGGGCATTTCGCTCTGATTTGGGAGGAAGCCGAAACAATCGCGCGAGGAACCAGACCATGACCCACCTTCAACAAGCCTTGGCCGAACGCCGCGCCACACGAAATGCGCCGGAAGATTACGCCGTTCTCCTGAACGGCACCGCGCCCGTCATCACCGTGCATCAAGCTGCGGCCGAGGCGTGGTGCTTCCTTTGGTCAACGCTGGTTTCCGTGTGGCATGACCTCGGCGAAGGTCGGGAAAAGATCGTTCTCACTTTCCCTCATCATGTCGTCTGTGTGGAGGGTCAGAACTTGGATCGGATTATGCCCGAAATCGGAGAAATGCGGCTTTATGCCATTCGCGAGCACGACAGCAGCGGCGACTACAAGGGGCACTCGAAAACGGGGCATACCGTGGTGGCAAAGATCACGGTGACGCGTGTGGATGAATTGCCGCTTACGGTCGAAAATCTGGCCGATCACGAAGCCTGATCTATCGCCGCTCGTGCTCGGTGTGTTCGTTTCGTTCCGAAAAAGAGCACGTTCGTCCAATCTCTCCGGCGGCGGCGCGGGTATAGTCCGGGGAATCCTCCCCGCGCATGTTTCTCCACTTCATGGTTGCCGGCCTGAGCACGGGCGCGGCGGTGCTTGTCGCCAAGATCGACGCCGCACCCGCCGGGCTGGCGCTCGCATTTGGCGGGCTCGCCGCGTGGTCGGTGTGGTGCGGGACGCGAGGCACGCGTGCGGCCTCGCCGCCGATTCTGCGGCTCGGCGGGTTTTCGTGGGATTTATTCAGCTTTTGCCGTGGATGGTTGATCGTCGGCGAGACGGGCAGCGGCAAAACGCTCGCGTCGATCAATTCGATGCTTTGGCAGGTATCGAAAAACTGCCCGACCTGGGGCGGAATATGCATCGACGACAAGGGTCTGTATTGGGAAACGCTGTCAGAAATGTTCCGCCACCTCGGGCGCGAACAGGATTTGATTTTGCTAAAGGTTCGGCCGGACGACGCGCCGGACGATTGGAAGCCGGAGCACACGTTTAATTTTCTGGAAGACTCACGCCTGCCCTATTCGGCCAAGGCCAAGGATATTTGCGATGTGGCGGCTTCGCTCGGGCAAAACGGAGACCAATCGTTTTTCAAAACGCAGGCCGAAATTCAGATGGATTTCGCTTTCCGCGCGCTCAAGTGCGCGGGGTTCCCGGTGACGCTCGATAGCGCCTACGAATTACTCTCCTCGGACGAAATGCTTTTGGACGTGGTTGGCCTGCTCGAAGATCAGGACACGCCGGAGGCGAAAGCGCTGGTCAGTCATTTTGAAACGCATATCGCCACTCAACCCGCCGAACAGCTCGGCGGCGTGCGTGGCACCTTGGCGAACCGGCTCAAGCATTTCACGTCGCCGGACATCGCGGCGGTGTTCTGCACGGAGAAATCCACGTTCTCGTTCGCCGACATCGACCGGGGAAAGGTGATCTGCATTTCCATTCCCCAGCGTTTCAAGGTCGAGCGTCGGTATATCCACACGCTCATGAAGCTGGTGTTTTATTCGCATGTGCTGATGCGGTTCGACAAACCCGCCGAGGCACGTGCCAAGGACAACCTGTTGATCCTTTGGGCGGACGAAGCGCAAAAGATCGTCACCGCCAACGAAGACGGAACGAGCGACTACAACGTGGTGGACGTGATTCGCGAGGCGAAGGCCACGGTGGTTGCGGCAACGCAGTCCTACACCTCGTTGATTCCGCCCATCGGCGACCAGGAGAAGACCAAGGTCTTTATCGCGAACATGGCGAACCGGATCATGTTCAAGGCTCCCGATGAGGACTCCGCCAAGATGGCAGCGGACACCATCGGGAAGCGCAAGGTGACGAAGCGAACCTACGGCTACTCTGGCGGTCGGCGCACAACCTCGTTCACCGAAGAGGAGAAATACTATTTCGAGCCGCACGAACTGCGAAAGCTGAAGACGTTCGAGGCGGTCATCCAACACTGCGGCGGCGGGTTTCGACGCGTGAAACTCCCGCCGATGGCCGCGAACGGGAAACCCCCGGCCTGGTATGGGAAGTGAGCTTATGAGCACGAATCTGGAAAAACTGCGGCGCTTGCCGGATTACCTGCGCGAGCAAATCAAGGGACAGGATCACGTGATGGATCGCATCTGCTCGGTGCTCCGGCGTGGCGAGCTGGGCCTCGCGAGCACGCGCCGGCCGCGTGGATCGTTCTTGTTTGTCGGGCCAACCGGTGTCGGAAAAACCGAGGTCACGAACGTGTTTACCGAATACCTCTTTGAGGGCCGCAAACCCATGCGTTTCGACATGTCGGAATACCAGACGCACAGCTCGGTTGAAAAACTGATCGGCGAAAAGGTCGGTGATACGGGGTTGCTTGGTCGTGCCTTTACAACCCCGCTCCGGCGGTTCGGTTTGGCGCCGCCGCAGCGTTGCGGCATAATGACTTCGAGGCGACCGTGATTCCGGAGGACGACCACATCCCGGACAGGCAGGACATGAGCAAGCTTACCGAATCCGTCAAGGAACTCGCAAGACAGCACGGTGCCGCGCTGGTCGGCGTGGCCCCCATCGAGCGGTTCGACCCGATGCCGCCGCTGTATGACGCCGTGCCCGGCGGCCATCACCCGCGGGACTTCCTGCCCGAGGCGCGGTCGGTCATCTCGATCGCCCAGCCGATCCTGAGCCCGGCGATGGACGCCCCGGCCGTGCTGGCCACGCGCGAGCTGGAGATGATCCCCCCGCACGTCCGCTACCCATACTTCGAGGTATTCTACAACCGCGTCGGCCACCTCGTGCAGGACTACATGCTGGAGTTCATCGCGCAGATCGTCGGGCAGTTCCTGCTGGCCCGCGGGCACCAGGCGATGATCTTCCCGACGACCGGCCTGCACCCGAAGGTCGGCGACCTGACGGACGTGGAGACCTGGGAGGGAAATAGGGGGACGGAGCACTCATTTCGCGCCGCCGGTTCGTCTGGCGGCGCGAAGGGCGCCCCGTCGGGCGGAAGCGAACAGCCGCGGCCGGGGGCGGGAAATGAGTGCTCCGTCCCCCTATTCTCGCCGTTCCGGTATACGTTCGGGCCGTTTTCGCACCGTCACGCGGCCACCCGCGCGGGGCTGGGCGAGTTCGGGTACAACAACTTGGTGCTGACCCGCCAGTTCGGCCCGCGGCAGCGGTTCAACTCCATCGTCACCGACGCCGAGCTGACGGGCGACCCGCTGATCTCCGAGCCGATCTGCCTGCGGGACCGCTGCAACCTCTGCCGCAAGGCCTGCATCGTCCAGTGCATCACGATGCGCGACGACGCGGAGGTCACCGACTACCGCTCGGTGGAGCGGCTCGACCGCGGGGCGATCTTCATCGACACCCCGG
>JBDRJH010000342.1:0-7186 GCA_043815125.1 Verrucomicrobiota bacterium | reverse complement strand
GGGCGAGGGCGAGCAGCAGGCGGAGGTGGCGCATGGGTGGAGGGGAGAGGGAAAGGGGGGGAGTGAAAGTGAAAGGGGGGAGGGGGGACTGAAAAGGTTGGAGGGGAAGGGGAAGGGGGGTAATAAGTAGCAAGAAGCTTGGATTGGGAAGCGGGTTGGGAGAAGTGTCGCGTGAAAATGTTTTGAGCCGGGGAGTGGATTGGGGTTCCGTGGATGTTTTCGCTTTTGAGCCGATGATCTGGATTTACCGACTGTTGTTCCCCGTGGTGATGTTGCTGGCTTCGCCGCACTACCTGCTTCGCATGAGGAAGCGCGGGGGGTATGGGGCGGATTTCGGGCAGCGGTTTGGCCGGGTGCCGGCGTTGCCGGCGAAGCGTGCGGGCGTGCGGCGCATCTGGCTGCAGGCGGTGAGCGTGGGCGAGTTGCTGGCGGTGGGGCCGTTGATCGAGGCGTGGCACGAGGATCCGGAGGTGGAGGTTTACCTGACGACGACGACGAGCACGGGCCGGGCGCTGGCGGAGGAGCGTTATCGGGGGAAGGTGATCGGGATCGGGTATTTCCCGCTGGATGTGTGGCCGTGCGCGCGGCGGGCGTGGAAGGTGGTGCGCGCGGATCTGGCGGTGTTGACGGAGGGGGAGCGCTGGCCGGAGCATGTGCGGCAGGCGGCGCGGCGCGGGGTGCCGGTGGTGGCGATCAACGCGCGTATGTCGGACCGTAGTTTTCGCCGGATGCGGCCGTTCGCGGGGTTGTCGCGGGTGTTGTTGGGCGGGACGACGCGCATCCTGGCGGCTTCGGAGGGGGACGCGGAGCGGTTTCGCGCGTTGGGTTTCCCCGCGGGGGGCATCGAGGTGACGGGCAACATCAAGCTGGACCTCGAGCTGTCGTTTTTGGACGCGACCGAGCGGGCGGCGTTGAGGGCGTCGCTGGGGGTGGGGGACGAGCCGGTGATCCTGGGCGCGTCGACCTGGGCGGGTGAGGAGGCGGCGTTGATCGTGGCCTTTCAGCGGGCGCGTATGGCAGGGCTGTGTTGCCGGCTGGTGCTGGTGCCGCGTCATGCCGAACGGCGGGGGGAGATCGAGCCGTTGCTGGTGGCGAGCGGGTTGAGTCACCATGTGCGTTCGCGCGGAGCGGCGCCGGGGCCGGTGGACATCGTGCTGGCCGACACGACGGGTGAGCTGCGGCGGTTGTTGCAGCTGGCCTCGGTGGTGTTTGTCGGGAAGACGCTGCCGCCGCACACCGAGGGGCAGACGCCGGTGGAGGCCGCGGCGCTGGGTCGGGCGGTGTTGCTGGGGCCGGGCACGGGGAACTTTCGCAAGATCGTCGACGAGTTGCTCGCCTGCGGCGCGGCGCGGCGGGTGGACGACGCCGACGCGCTGGCGGCGGAGGTGCGCGCCTTGCTGACCGACGAGGAGGCGCGAGTCACCATGGGCGATGCCGGCATCGCCTGGCACCGGGCCAACACCGGCGCGTTGCTGCGCACGTTGCGGGCGATCTCGGGCTTGTTGCAGGCGATGGGCAAATAAGGGTTGCCCACCCCCCGCGCGAATCTACGTTCGGCGTTTTCGTTGGATGCAAACCCACGGCCCGAAACGAGTCTATACCCCGCAATCCCTTGAGTTCTGGTTTGGACAACTGGAACGCGATTGGGACGGATTTTTCACCCCCGAGCAACTTGAGGCCGGCCACGCGTTGTATCGCGACGGCGAGGTCCGCGAACTCGAGTTGACCGACCAGGATGCCATCATCCACCGGCGCATCGACAAGAAGGACGAGTATGCCGTCATCGAGTGGGGCAAGGGCGGCTTCACCGTGCGCTCCTCCTCGACCGACAAGGATATGGCGCACGCCCTCGCCGTGGCCGGTCTGCACGAGATCGAGGAACTGGTGGCCGACGAGATTTCCCCGCTGCCCGAGGACACGCCCGCGCCGTTCCCGGTGAGCGCCACGCCTCCCGCCGAGGAGCCGTTGTTGGCCGCGGCCGGTTCGTCGTCCGCCGCATCCTCGTCACCCGCCGCCCGTCCGGTCCGCTCCGCCAGCTCGCCGGTCCGCGCCAAGCGTCCCGCCGGTGCGCCCGCCCCGACCCCCGGCGGCTCGCGCACGCTCCACCTCGTTTTCCAAACCACCACCGAAGGTCTCACCTTCGAGGCCTTCTGGACCCGCGCCGGCCAGCAACGCGTGCCCGCCCTCGGACCCGCCGCCCAGGCCGTCGCCGCCGGTCACGCCAGCTCGGCCGAGCGCGCCAAGCTCATCGGTCTCGCCGCCTACGCCCGCAAGGCCCACTTCGCCTACTCGCAGGAGACCGGTCGCTATGTGCTCGGCTCGGTGGTCGAGATCCCCAACTTCCTGCGCGTCACCCTGCCGGCCTGGAAAAAACTCTTCTCCACCGAGGTCGACGAGCGCGCGCTCAATCTGCTCAACGGCCCCCGCGAGATCACCATCGAGGCCGTCGCCAAGCCCCGCCGCGGTGGCAACGGGCTCGACCTGCGCTGGATCTTCAAGGCCGGCGAATACCTGCTCACCGACGAGGAGGTCGCCGTGCTCACCAAGGCCACCACCAACCCCGTCATCCTCCCCGGGGTCGGTATCGTCACCCTGCCCGCCGAGCGCCTCGCCACCGTCAAGGCCTGGCAGGCCAACGTCGACGAGACCCACACCCACGGCCCGCTCTCGCCCTACCTCATCTTCTCCCTTTTCAACGACGAACGCTTCAAGCTCACCGTCTCCCCCGAGCTGGCCGCCTGGCGCGACGGCGTGCTCGCGCCGCCCACCGTCGCCCCCGTTCTGCCCGAGCGCCTGCGCCCCTACCAGCGCCGCGGCGTCGAGTGGCTTCACCACCTCTGCGACAAAAACTGCCACGGCCTGCTCGCCGACGAGATGGGTCTGGGCAAGACCCTCCAGGTCATCACCCTGCTGGCCGTCCGCCCCCTCGCCGACAAGCCCGCCCTCATCGTCTGCCCCGCCAGCGTCGTGCCCGTCTGGCAGGAGGAGATCATCCGTTTCCACCCCGAGCTGCGCACCGACGTGCTGAAGACCGGCAACGACTTCACCGGCGACTCCAAGCCCGACGTCTGGATCGCCAGCTACACCCAGCTGCGCAAGCACCGCTCGCTGCTCGCCAAAAACCACTTCGGCTACGCCGTGCTCGACGAAGGCCAGTTCATCAAGAACCCCGACGCCAAGATCACCCAGACCTGCTTCGCCATCCGCGCCGACCACCGCATCGTGCTCACCGGCACCCCGCTGGAGAACCGCCAGCTTGATCTCTGGTCCATCTTCCGCTACCTCCTGCCCGGCCTGCTCGGCTCGCGCGCCAACTTCGAGTCCGCGCTCAACACCGACCGCAACGGCACCCTCGGCCGCCTGCGCGCGCAACTCGCGCCCTTCATCCTGCGCCGCACCAAGAACCAGGTCGCCACCGAACTCCCGCAAAAAGTCGAGATGGAGCTCATCTGCCCGCTCACCGACGTGCAGCGCGCCGAATACGCCCGCATATGCAGCGAAGGCCTCAACCGCCTCGGCGACGACGTCGGCGCGGCCATGCGCGAAAAATCCTTCGGCTTCCTCGCCCTGCTCACCCGCCTGCGCCAGGTCTGTTGCGACCCCGACATGCTCCCCTGGCGTCGCGCCCCGCTGGAGGAGTCGGGCAAGATCACCCTGCTCATCGAGAAACTCGCCGAGATCATCGAGAGCGGCCACAAGGTCGTCATCTTCTCGCAGTTCGTGATGCTCCTGGACCGCGTCAAGGAAGCCCTCGCGCGGGCCTACCCCGACCTCCCGCGCTACGAACTCACCGGCATGACGCTTGACCGCCTCAAGCCCGTGCAATCCTTCCAAAACGCCGACGGTGCCGCCGCCATGCTCGTCTCGCTCAAGGCCGCCGGCACCGGCATCACCCTGCACTCCGCCGACTACGTCTTCCTGCTCGACCCGTGGTGGAACCCGGCGGTCGAGGCGCAGGCCGTGGACCGCGTGCACCGCATCGGGCAAAAGAGCACCGTCTTCGTTTACCGCATGGTCACCGCCGGCACCATCGAGGAACGCATCGAGGCCCTCAAGGCCTCCAAGCGCGACCTCTTCGCCCGCGTCGTCGACGGCGTCGGCGGCGACTTCGACCTCAGCCAGCACTTCTCTTCGCTCCACGAACTCGTGCAACTCACCGAGGCCACCACCGGCGGCGACGAGGAGCTCGAGAACGGCTCGTGACCCCGCGGGGCCGGATGTCTTCCGGTAGCGGAACGACGGAGTCGTTTCGATCCGCCGCGCTCCGCGCTCACTCCGCCCAGTGCAGCGTCACCGGTTTTTGAATACCGGCGTCGAGACTGTTGTGCACCGGGCACTTTTCAGCGACCTCCTCCAGCAGGCCGGCCGGCAGTGCGTCGCGCTTGATCGGCAGCCAATACTGCGCGGCCAGCCGCACGATGCGGCGCGGCGGCTCGGCCGACATTTCCTTGGTGATCTCGTAGCGGACGCCGTCGAGCTCGACGCCGTGCCGGCGGGCGACGATCGCCCACGTCGTCACCACGCACGTCGCCAGCGCGGTGGCCACCAGATCGGTCGGCGAAAACGATTCGCCGCGCCCCTGATTGTCCTTGGGGGCATCGGTATCGAGCGTGGTGCCCGAGGGCCCGTGGACCGCCTTGCAGTTGAGGTTGCCGAGGTATTCGCCGGTGATTTTGACCATGGAATCACCACAGAGCCGGAACCGCCGCCGGCTGCAAACGAGAACCAAGGGTTTCCTCTGGCGCCGAGACCGCGCGTTGCCACATAAAGGCAGCATGGATGACGCCCCCGCGCCCCGAAAACCCCTGTTTGCCAAACCCCTGCGAACCCTGGCTCCGAGCGCGGGCATCGTGCTGATGCTCCTGCTGGCCGTGCTGATCCTGCGCGAGCAAATCCCCTGGTCATTGGCCGAAGAGGCGGGTGACGAGCGGTGGCAGCGCCGCACGCTGACGGCGGTCACCCTGCTGCTCTGGTGCCTGGTGCCGTGGTTTTGGTGGCGGCGTCCGCGCTGGCTCGCGGTGACGGCCTTCGTGCTGACGGCGGGCGCCGTCACCTGGTGGCTCGCCTGGGATGACCCCCGGCTCATGTATCCACCGGACGACTACATCGCAGCGCCCGACTGGCCCGGCGCGGAGGAGTCGCACGCGTTGGTGTTAAGGTTTGCCGGCGAAGGCGAACCGGATTTGCCCAAGGAACTGTTGGAGCTGCGGGAGCCATCCTCCGAAACCGACGCGCAACCCGACGCCGGGGCATGGCGTCTTTTTCTGGAGGAAAACCGCGAGGAAATCCTCCGCGGCTGGACGGCGCTGGCCGAGCAGCGGGCCTGGATCGCGGCCTTGGCGGCGGAGCCCAGACTGGCGGACCTGACCACCTCGGTGGGCGACCCGTTGCCCTCGTTCCGCCAACTGCGCCCGACGGCGCGCTTCATGACCTGGCACGCGCGGCTCCTCGCACTGGACGGACGGCACGACGAGGCGGCCGCGGAGCTGACGATCCTGCTGGAGGCCGCCCAAAAACTCATGCCCGAGTCGCGCACGCTGTTTCGCCGCATGATCGCCCAGGTCTTGCAGCGCATGGCGCTGGCGGGCCTGGAAGCGGTGCTGGATTCCGGTAGCCTGTCCGCCGGAGTGAACAACCGTCTGGTGCACGTTTTGGAAAGTCGCGAACCGGCGACCCGCCTGGCCCGCGATCTCGCGGTCGGCGAGTATCCGGCGAGCGGACGGATGATCCAGGAAATGGGCGAAGCCCTCGCTCCGTGGCAGGCGGTTTTTCTCAACACCACGGCGACGCTCAACACCTACGCGCGGATCTGCCACGCACAGGGCTCCCACGCGGCGGACCGCGACCTGGCCGCCGTCGCGGACGCTTCGGTGGTTCAGGAGCAACTCAAGATTGGAACGTATCGCCTGAAAAACATCGGCGGCCGGACCCTGTTGCAGCTGATGCTGCCCGGCTTCGAAAAAGTCGTCGACTACCACTGGGCCAACGAGGATCGCTGCATCGCGTTGCTGGAGCGCCTGAAGTGACCCCGACCTTTGCCCTTGTCGGTGTCGGGGCGGGGCGCTAGCGCTTTGACCGACAGCGCCGTGTGCCCGTAGCTCAGCTGGATAGAGCATCCGCCTTCTAAGCGGACGGTCGTGGGTTCGAATCCCGCCGGGCATACCAGCTGGATAACGCTATTAACGCCTCCATCATCACTGTTTTGCCGATGTCTTCCTGCCTCTCTCGGCGTGCTCCGAGTCACGACTTCGCGCTTCGCGCGGTCATGGGTGTCGGGCAAGTTCGCGAGGCGGACAGAACAAATCCCTCCGGGCATACCAGCCGACATTTTTCGCCATGACATCATCCGTGATCCTGCCGCCGTGCCCGCACCTGCCGCCCGCCAAGCCGGGCATGGACTGGCGGGCGCTCAACGCGTTGCGTGGCGACCAGGGCGCCGAGTTTTATCTGATCGCGCTGACCTACGCGCAGACGTTGTGGCAGCGCACGTTGCCGGCCCGCGCAATGCTCTGCCTCGACCGCGCGATGGGGGCGGACCTCACCGGCGACGAGGAGGTCTTGCGCGAGTGGCCGCTGCCCTACGCGGCGATGGCGTGGTTCATGGCGCACACGCCGCGCTCGGTGTTCATCGGCAATCCGCGCGTGCATTTTCAGCACTACGCCGACCGCCTCCGCGAGCCCCGCAAGGAACAACGCAAATGGCGCGCGTGGGCCTGCTGGGCGCTGGCCCGCCGGGTGCGGCCCGAGTGGTCGGAAGATCCGCATCACGACGTGGTCGAGCCCATCGAAAACTTCATCGCCCAGGAACTTACCCTGCACGGTCATCCTGGCGAAGCCGCTCTTTGGGAGTCGGTTCTGCAGCGCTGTGTGCCGGCCGATCCGGGGGACTGAGCGTCCCGTCGCGGAGTAATCCGGGGTTGCGGAAGATAAGTTAAAAAACTTTCCCAAACCACGCTTGACACCCCCCGTGCGAAACCTACGGTCTGCGCTCTTTCCCCTTTACGGGGTGGTAGCTCAGCTGGTTAGAGCGCCTGCCTGTCACGCAGGAGGTCGCGGGTTCGAGTCCCGTCCATCCCGCCATTTTCCCCCCCCTGGGGGGATGGCCCACACTCCGGATTTGCCAGTTGACGTGGCAAATCCGGTCATGAGTCCAAAAGTTCAGTTCGTCGTCACTCCGTTTAAAAAC
>JBDRJH010000341.1:0-25780 GCA_043815125.1 Verrucomicrobiota bacterium | reverse complement strand
CCGCGAGGGCACCCTCGGGCGTGTCCGCCGGCGAGGTCGCCGAGGCGGCCAGCAGGATGTCGTGGGCATGGCGGGCGGCCTGGCGCTCGGCCTCGGCCGTGCCGCGCCGCAGGGCGTGGGCGACGGCCTTGAAGAGCGGCTCCGGGCAGGGGCCGAAGGCAGTGGTGTGCCGGGCGAGGTTGAAGCCGCCGAGCCAGCGTTCCGCGTCGGGGTGATCAAAGGTGATCCAATGGTAGCGCCAGCGTGCGCCGGGTCCGCCCAGCGCGCGCAGGTGGTGGGTCTCGCCGGGGAAGTAGACGTGGATGTCACCCGGCTTCAGGCGCAGATACTGTTGTTCTCCGGTGAGGACTTCGCCTTCGCCGGAGAGGGTCCAGGTGAGCTCGACGAACCATTTTCTGACCGGTGGTTCCGACCAGCCGGCGGCGACATCGTAACGTCCGGTCGAGCGGACGCGCAGCGGCAGGTGGGGCACGGCCTGCTGGCCGAGTCGGAACGCGGAGGATTGGCGGGCTTCAGACGGCGGCATGGAGCGAGGGGGCACTCGATGCCTAGGCTGTTGGCCGGTCGATGGCGAGCGCTCGATGCCGGCCGGCTGGTCACCTCCCGTCTTAGCGACGCCGGCGGCGGAGCAGCGCGAGCAACGAGACCATACCGCCGGTCAGCAGGGCGGCCGAGGAGGGCTCGGGGATGGTGGCCGCGCCGACCAAGCCGATGGTGTAGTCCTCGTTGTTGCTGTTGAGGCTGTTGCCTTCATAGCGCCGGGCGTTGTCGAAGGGATCGGCGAAGGCCCACTTGAAGATGGTGGACGAACTGGCGGTCACCACGCGTATGGCGAAGCTGGAGCCCTCGGTGAGCGCGGTGTCGGCGATGTCGAAGACCATCGTGCCGGCGCTCACGTTCACGTCGCCTGCGGAAAAGACGAGGCTGTCGATCAACGTCGGACTGGCCGGTAGGGTGCTCGCGTCCGGGACGTCCACGGCAAAAAACTGGAAGGTGGCATCCCAACTGCCCGCCGTGTCCGCGAGGAAGTAGTTGATCGCGATCTTGTCGACGGTGAAGTCCGACCCGGCGGTGAAGGTCTGGGCGTTGAGGCGGCTGGATCTCACGTCGCGCTCGTTGAACGCGGCGTGGTTGCTGACGATGCCGGTGCCGGTGATGAGGTGGTCGACGAGCAGGTCGTCGGGGGCCTGAAAGAAGCTGTCGCCATCCAACGGGATGACGCTGAACGTGGCGGCCTGCGCGCCGACGGCGAGAACGGTGAACAGGGAGGCGAGGCCGAGGGTGGAGTGGGGCAATTGGAGGTATCGCATGATGCAAGTGTCCCCGCGCCGGCTCACTCCGACGTATCGTAAAAATGTCGTTTAAATGGGACTCATGTTGCAGCCAGGGTGGGGCCGCACACCCGGCTTACGAGCCGAGCAGCGCCTCGCGCAGGCCGGTGATGCCTTCCTCACGGCCCATGACGAGGAGCAGGTCGCCGTCCTGCAGGATCTCGTCCGGTGGCAGGCCGGTGCGGCGAATCTCGTCGCGTTGCACGCCGAGCACGGTGACGCCGTATTTGGCGCGGATGCCGGCCTCGCGCAGGGTCAGGCCGCACAGGCCGGACGCGCCGGTGACGAGCACGCGCTTGAAGGTGTGCGGCAGGGTGGTCGGTTCGGGGGTGAAGGCGCACAGTTCGTTGAGCCGCAGAGAGGCGGCGTCGAGCTGCTCGCGTTCGCCGACCAGCAGCAGGTGGTCGCCCGGAAACAGCGGGAGATCCGGCGGCACCTCGTAGTGCTCGGTGCCGCCGCGTTCGAGGGCCACGATGGTGGCGCCGGTGTCGGCGCGCAGGTTGATCTGACGAAGGGTCTTGCCGACCACCAGGCCGCCGGCCGGCACGATGATCTCGGCCAGCTCGACCGGCCACGGGTGCTTGCGGGTGATTTTTTGCACGGCCTCCTCGACGGCCGCGCGGGTGCCGCTGCGCGCCTGTGCCTCCAGCGAGGAGATGACGGCGAACTCGAGCTGGCTTTGGATGTGCACAGCGCGTCGCCAGCAGATGGACAACATCACCCCCGCGGCCAGTGCGAACAGTGCCAACGAAGCGCCAGTGGGGAAGTAGGGCGCGGACGCCGCCAGGAACAGCGCGGCGAACGCCACCAGGATCAGGCTGAAGGCCACCCAGCGCAGGATCGCGCAGACCGGCCCCTGCGAGAGGAAACGCAGCGCCGGCCGGCTCATCGCGAGCTCCGCGAGCGCGAGCGTGATGACGTCGAGACTGCGCAGGATGTCCACGAGGAACAGGATTGAGACCAACGCCCCGAGCAGCCACACCGCGCGTTGCCCCCACAGCTCGCCGGGCACGAATCGGGCGGCCAGCGAGACCACGATGATCAGCGCGTTGAGCAGCAGAAAATCGAGCCCCACGCGCAACAGCGGGCGCCGCACCACCAGCAGAAAACTGCTTCCGCCGAGGGCCAGCTTGGCCGTGCCGATCCAGTCGAGGTAGACGCGCAGCGCGCCGCGCAGGCGGACGGGCATACGCGCGGCGCCGAAGTCGTTGAGCCGCTTTTGCAGCGAGAACGCCAACGGTGTCAGCGTGATGCTCAGCACCGCCACGCCGGTGGCGATGGCCTTGAGCGCGGGGTTGGTGACGCCGAGCGAGATGGCCAGCGCGGCGATGACGAAGCCGAACTCGCCGATCTGCACCTTCGCCAGCGAGGCGCGCGTCGCCACCGGCGGCGGCACCGCCGCGAGCACGAAGCCCGTCCAGCAGGTGACGAATTTACCGGTCATCATGACCGCCGTGATGACGAGGATCGCGCCGAGGTGCTCCCAGAGCGCGCCGGGGTCGATCACCGTGCCGATGGTCACGAAAAACAGCGCCGAGAAAAAGTCGCGCAGCGGCGCGGTCAGCCCCTCGATCTCGTGGGCGATGCTGCTGCGCGAGAGGATGGCGCCGGCCAGGAAGCTGCCCAGCGCGAGCGAAAAATGCGCCTCGGCCGCCAGCAGGCTGACCGCGAAGATCAGGCCGACGGTGAACAGCGTGACCGTCTCGGCGTTGCCGATCTTGTGCAGCAGGCCGACGAGTTTCGGTGCCAGCAGCTTGCCGATCACAAAAACCGCGACGACGAACATGCCGACGAAGAACGTCGTCTTGCCCACCGCGCCCACATCGAGCCGGCCCGACACCGCCACACCCGCCAGCACCACCAGCAGCACGATCGCGAGGATGTCCTCCAGGATGAGCACGCCCGCCGCCAGCTGCGCGTAGGGGCGGTGCATCTCGCCGCGCTCGCCGATGAGCTTGAAGCACACCATCGACGAGCTGATCGCGAGGATGCCGCCGAGGAAGAGACCCTCGACCGCCGACCATCCGAGCCATTGTCCGGCGGTGATGCCGATCAGCACCATCAGCGCGGTCTGCAACGTCAACCCCAGCACTGCCGCGCCCGCCACCGGCCGGAGTTTCCCCAGGTCGAACTCCAGGCCGATGTAGAACATCAGGAAGAGCACGCCGAGCTCGCTCAAGGCGTTCAGGTCGTCCGGCGCGCTCAGCGGCGAGACCGGCAGCACGTGCGGCCCGAGCAGCAGGCCGGCGACCAGGTAGCCGATGATCGCCGGTTGCTTCAGCCCGCGAAAGATCATCGAGACCACCGCGGCGGCGACCATCAGCCAGCCGAGGTCATGCAAAATGTGGTGTGACTCCATGCGGCCTCATGCCAGCGGGCGCCGTGCCACGCTTAAAGGCAAAATGTCGTCCGCTGATCGGGCCGACATCTCTTTGGGCAAGGCGATGCCGGGCTTTGCGTGCGGTCAATCCTCTCCAGCGAGAACGGTTTACGCCGATGCCTTGCGGCCGTCGATCAGACCGAGCAGTTCGCGGACGTTTCTGTTCAGTGTGCTCGCCTGCGAGTTCAGCTCGACCGCGGCGGCGGCGGTCTCCTCCGCGTGCGCCGCGGTGCTTTGGGTTGTTCGGTCGATGTCGGACATGGACGAGGAAATCTGCTGTATGCCGTGAGTCTGTTCCTGCGCCGAGGCGGTGATCTCCGAACTAAGCTCGGCCACTTGTCGCGTGCGCTCGCCGATCAACGAGAATCCCGTGGCGACGCGCGTGCACAGCTCGGAGCCGCGGTTGGCCCTTTGCACGGAGCGGTCGATCTGGTCGGCGGTCTCGCGCGAAGCCGAGGCAGCCCTCTGCGCGAGGGTGCGGACCTCGTCGGCGACGACGGCAAAGCCTGCGCCGGCCTCGCCGGCGCGGGCGGCCTCGACGGCGGCGTTGAGCGCGAGGATGTTGGTCTGAAAGGCGATCTCGTCGATGGACTTCACGATCTTGGAAATCTCGACCGAGCCTTGCTGGATTTCCTGCATGGCCTTGACGAGGTCCTCCATTTCACGGGCGCCCTCGGTCGCGGCCGAGTCGGTCTCGGACGCAAGCCGGCTGGATCGGGCGGCGTTCTCGGAGCTCTGTGCGACGGTGGCGCTGAGTTCCTCGCAGGAGGCGCTGGTCTCCTCGATGGCGGCGGCCTGGCTGGAGGCGCTCTCGGCGAGCTGGTTGCTGGCGGCGTTGATGCCGTCGGCGGCGGAGGTCACCTGTGAGGCCGCACCGTCGAGTTCGGCGACGATGCGTTTGATCGGCAGGCTGATGCCGCGGGCGATCCAGAGGATCACGATCGCGATCAACACCAGCGTCAGCCCACCCGTGGCAATGGCGGTGTTGCGCATCTCGACGACCGGAGCGAGCACTTCGCTTTCTGCGAGGCTGACGGATGCGGTCCACGGCGTGCCCGTGTTGCCAATGATCACTGGGTTGCCAATTCTGAAGACTTTGCAACCCAGGGTCTTTGAAACGTTTTCAGTGCTGAAGGATTTGCCGGACTCCATATCGGCGAACAGAGCCATGGCCCACGGGTCGTGTTCCTGAACGGGTTGGCCGATCCGATCCGTCTTGGGATGCGAGGCATACTGGTGGCCGTGGCTGAAGAGCGCGGCATAGCCGTTGGCACCGAGATCGGCGGTCTTGAGTTGCTCGCCGATGGCGGAGAGTCCGATGTCGACGCCGACCAGTCCAATGATCTTGTCCCGATCACGCATGGGCACGACTAGCGAGGTCATGAAGACGTTCTGCCCGGACACATCCTCGCGGCGAGGTTCCAGAATGGTTTCCATGCCACGCGCCATGGGGATGCGATAGGAGTCTCTGGCCGTTGGGTTGGCCTGGGTTCCAAGGACGATTTTGCCGGCGATGCGGTTCCAGGAGGTCGTGAGACGGCCGTCGGCATCGAAGCCGGTCGCGTTGGCGTCCGTGGCGTCAAACGCGCCGGGTTCCCAGCAGGTCCACACGGCGAGAACCTCCGGCTGTTGTTCCAACTGCTCCTTGAGCAGCTCGCTGAGCACGGCGGGAGTCAAGTGGTTCGCGGAACGCAGCGTAGTCAGGCTGGTAGCCAGCGAACGTGCGCCGGTCAGGGGCGTTTCCAAAAACACCCTGGCCCGGTTGCTCATGTCCAGCGAGGTGGCCTGGGCGGTGGAAATGGCCAGCTTTTCTACGAGGTCCTGGGTCCGCAGAGTGATCAGGGTGATGGCTCCGGCGAGTCCGCACACGACGCCGCTGCCGATGAAGAGAAGCATGCGTCCGCGCAATCCGAGCGATTTGACGAAAAATTGAATAGGCATGGTCAAGTCGTCCAATAACGACCGGTTGCCGGTGGCACTTGAGGCCTTGCTGACTGTTTTTTGGACCGCAACGGGGTAAGGGGCCGCAGGGCTCGCCTGCCGGCAATGAATACGCGGGAAGCCCCATGGGCATCTCTCCAGGTGGGTCGGCCGGAGCTCTCTGTCTAGCCGCGCAAGTGCTGCCCCGAACGCTCAGATCGGCGCGGGCACTTCGCCGTGGATGTAGCCGCGCAGCTGGCGGGCCTCCTCGGCGTGTTCTTCGAGCTGGTGGCGGTTGATGTCGCCGATCGAGACCAGGCCCACGACCACGCCCGACTCGACAATCGGCAGGTGACGCACGCGGTGATCCATGAAGATCCGCATGGCCTCGTCCACCGTGGTCTCGGGCGTGGCGGTGACGAGCCGCGTGCTCATGACGGACTCCACGGTGGTGCCCTTCGGATCGCGCTCGCGCGCGACGATGCGGTTGAGCACGTCGCGTTCGGTGAAGATGCCGAGCAGGCCCTTGCGCGGATTGGCGACCACCACGGCGCCGATGTGGAAGTGGTTCATGATTTGCACGGCATCGGCCACGGTGGCGGTGGGAGGGACGGTGGTGACGGCGTGGCCTTTCTGGGACAGGATGTGGCTGAGCGGAGTGTTCATGGCGGGGCGGGGGTTTTCGAGGCGGCGGAGAGATGCGCGGTGAGAGTCCGCGTGTCGGTTTCGTTGACCAACTTCTAGTCGGAAAACGGGCCGTGGGAAAGACTCAAAACCACCTGCGCGGGCCGCCTCACTTGCCGGTGCCCGCGCGCATCTTGGCGTCCATCGAGTAGTGGCCGCCGCCCGCCAGGAACAACGCCGCGTAGCCTCCGAGGTAGGCGGCCGCGAGTTCGCCGCTCTCCGGGCCGCTCAACGCGCCCCCGTGCACCACCAGCCAGGCCACCGCCATGGTCGCCGCGGCACCCAAAGCGGCCAGCCGGGTGAAGGCGCCCACGATCAGCAGGATCGGGCACAGCACCTCGGTCAAAACGGCGATCACCAGACTCGGCGTCGAACCGATGCCGAGCGGGTCGGGAAAGGTGGAGATGATCGTGCCGAAGTTGGTCAGCTTGCCCCAGCCATGCAGCCCGAGCATACCGAGCCCGAACCAGAGCCGGAGCAACAGCAGCGCCATGTCGACGCTGCCGGGAACGAAGCCGAGTTGGAGGAATTTGACACCGGATTTCATGGCGACCAAGCACACGCCTCCGATGGATAAACTCAAGCCTGAGGGCAGGATCGCTCGGCTGCTCTCGGCGCGTGCCGGCGCAACCAGTTTTCCACCGCGGTGCTCGACGCGCTCGTCGCGGTCTGGAAGGTGGAGGGCTTATGTCCCCATACCTTTCCCCGCTCCGGACACCCCGAGGTGTCGTGCTCAGGCATCTGCTCGCGAGTTGCGTCGCCTTGTCGATGGTCGCGGCCCCGGCCGGGGCCGCCAACCAGATCGGCGAGCGCGCGATCCGACTCGATCAGCCGCTCACCGACGCCGAGGTTGCTCGGATCGGCGCGCTCAAGGATTGGCCCTGGGTGGACGTCTCGGTCGAACGCGCGGGCAACGACGAGGCGCTGGCCTCGCTCTCCGCGCTGCCCGGGTTGCGCCGCTTGTTCATCAGGGGCGGTGGCGTGACGATCACCACGCTGCGACCGTTGAGCGACATGGACTCGTTGCTCACGCTGGACATCGGGCCGCTCCGGATCGCCTCGAAGGAGCCCGTCAGCCTGGCGCCGATCAGCAGCTGCTCCGAGCTGGTGACGTTGAAGGTCGCCGTGCCTCTCGCGACCAATGTCTCCGCCATCGGCCATTGCTCCAAACTCCGCGTGCTCGACCTGGATTTCTCGCAGGTCGATTCCCTCAACTTCCTGGCGTTCACTCCGCTGATCGAAAAGCTGGGCTTGTCGGGGGCCACCCACACCTTCCGATCCTACGAACCGGTGAGCCGTCTCGCCCGTCTGCGGGAGCTGAGCATTCAGCAAAACCCTCAGGCGACGGATAAAAACCTCGCCGTGTTGAAACGGCTGACCGGCCTGCGGGAGATCAGTCTCTCCAGTTGCCGCGAACTCACCTCGCTCGACTTTCTATCCGGCAGCCCCGGGCTGCGCGTGGTGAACGCGGGCGGTTGCCACAGTCTCGTTAATATCAGTGCCCTGGCCCGCATGTCCTTTTTGGAGGACGTGGACCTGGGCCGTGCAAAAATCACCGACCTCGCGCCGCTGGCGGGCAAGGACTACCTTACCAAGCTGGACATCGGCGACACCGCGGTGACCGACCTCACCCCGCTGGCCGGCTCGCGCCACCTGCGTTCGCTGATCCTCTCGAACAGCGCGGTAACGAATCTCTCCGTGCTCTCCGATATGCGCATGCTCAGCTACCTGAATCTCAGCGGGACCGGGGTTGCCGACCTTTCGCCGCTGAAGGGTTGCACGCAACTGCACAGCCTCACCCTTTCGGGCACCGCCGTCACGGACCTCTCCGCTTTGGCTGGCTTGACCGAGCTCAAACTCCTGAACCTGGCCGACACCGCCGTCGCCGATCTGACACCTCTGCACGGTCTCTTGGAATTGGAGCAACTCACCATCCCGGCCACGGTGGGCGAGGAACGCATCGCGCGGCTGCGGGTGCATCTGCCCAATACGAAGATCGTGGTCCGATAGCGCACCCAAGCCCGCTCAGCCGAAGACCGACCAGCCGGTGCGCTGCACCAGCAGCTCGAGTGCGGCGGTGCCGAGCTGGGAGTTGCCGTTGGCGTCGAGACCCGGCGACCACACCGCGACGACCGCGCGGTGCGGCACGATGGCGAGGATGCCGCCGCCCACGCCGCTCTTGCCGGGCAGGCCCACGCGAAAGGCGAAGTCGCCGGCGCCATCGTAGTGGCCGCAGGTCATCATGAGGGCGTTGATGCGGCGGGCCCGGCGCGCCGAGACGACGTTGAAACCGGTGAGCGGGTTGCTCCCGTTGGCCGCGAGGAACAGCCCGGCCTGCGCCAGTTGGCGGCAGCTCATGGCGATGGCGCATTGGTGAAAATACACGCCGAGCACCTCGGCGGGCGGATGCTTGATCACGCCGAACGACTTCATGAAGTGCGCCAGCGCGAGATTGCGGTCTCCGTGGGCCTGCTCGGACTGCGCGACGAGGCGGTCGATGTTGATGGCGTCGTCGTCGGCGAGGAAACGCACGAAGCGCAGGATCTCGCCGAGCGCCTCCTTGGGGCGGTGTCCGCCGAGGATGATGTCGGTGACGGCGATGGCGCCGGCGTTGACGAACGGGTTGCGCGGCCGGCCCTGTTCGTGTTCGAGCTGAACGATGGAGTTGAAGGCGTTGCCCGAGGGCTCGCGGCCGACCCGGTCCCACACGCGGTCGCCGACCTGGCCGAGCGCGAGGGTGAGGGTGAACAGCTTCGAAATGCTTTGAATGGAGAACGCCTCGTCGGCGTCGCCGGCCACCGCGACCGGCCCGTCGAGCGGCGCGATGGCGAGGCCGAACTTTTGCGGAGACACTGTCGCCAGCTGTGGGATGTAGTCGGCCACGCGACCACGGTCCTCACGGCCGTTCAGCTCCGCATGAATCTCGTCCGCCAACGCCTGCAGATTTTCCATGCGCGCAGGGTAGGGCGATCCATGGGGAACTTGCAATCGACGCGTTCGCGGATCGTCACGCGAACGCTCAAAGCGCGCCCGGACGCCGGGCGTCCTTCAACCGCAGCAGGCGCTCGCCGGCGGCGTGGAGCGTGGCGGGTTTTTTGGCGAAGTTGAGCCGCACGTAACGGAGCTCCGGATACGGAAAGAAGCTCGAGCCCGGCACCGGCGCCACGCCGATCTCGCGAGTCATCCAGTGCGCGCACTCGACGTCGCTGGCGAAGCCGAGCGGCGACACGTCGAGCATCACGAAGTAGGCACCCTCCGGCCGGGTGTAGGCGAGGCCGGTCTGGTCGAGGTAACCGCAGAGGATGTCGCGCTGTTCCGCGTATTCGGCGGTGAGGCCGGCGTAGTAGTCGGGCGTGAAGTTGAGCGCTGTCACCACCGCGTGCTGCAGCGGTGCGGCCGCGCCAACGGTGAGGAAGTCGTGGACCTTGCGCGCCTGTGCGATGATCGGCGCCGGCGCATGAACGTAGCCGAGCCGCCAGCCGGTGATCGCGAAGGTCTTGGACAACGACGAACACGAGATCGTGCGCGCCACCATGCCGGGTAGCGACGCGAAGTAGATGTGCTCGCGGCCGTCGAAGACGATGTGCTCATACACCTCGTCGGTGATCACGAAGGCGTCGAATTCCTCGGCCAGCGCGGCGATCTGCAGCAGCTCCTCGCGGGTGAAGACGCGGCCGCAGGGATTGGACGGGTTGCACAGGATGAAGGCCTTCAGCCCGGATGCGAAGGCGGCGCGCAGCTCGGCCGGATCGAAGCGATAGGTCGGCGGGTGCAACTTCACGTGGACGGGCGTCGCTCCCGTGAGGATGGCGTCTGCGTTGTAGTTTTCGTAGAACGGCGAGAACAGCCCGACGCGGTCGTCCGGGTCGCAGACGGTCATCATGGCGACCATCATGGCCTCGGTGGCGCCGCAGGTGACGACGAGGTCGGTCAGCGGATCGACCGGCAGGCCGGTGAAGCGGCGGAGCTTGGCGGCGAGCGCCTCGCGGATCTCGGGCGAGCCCCAGGTGACGGCGTATTGGTGGCGGCCGGCGTCCATCGCGTCCTTGGCCGCCTGCACGAGCGCCGCGGGCGGATCGCCGTCGGGGAAACCTTGCGAGAGGTTGATCGCGCCGTGCTGGGCGGCGACGCGCGACATCTCGCGGATGATCGATTCGGTGAAACAGGCGGAACGGCGGGAGGTGGAGGGCACGGCGGGGAAGGGAGGCGGCGACGTCCAGTCGAGCAGGATTTCCGACGACAAGCCAAGCCCGCTCGTCGCACCGTTCGCTCAGGACTCCCGTTCGACCAAGGTCAGCAGACCGGGGAAACGGCGTTGCAACTCGGCGCGACGCACCGAGGTCATGCATTTGGCGCCCTCGGGCCGCTTGGCGATGAGGCCGGCCTGAAACAACACGTCGAAGTGGTGCGAACGCGTCGCCTTCGAGACATCCAGCGGGATGTCGCCGCAGGCCAGCTCGCCGCCGGGCGAGGCCAGCAGGGTGCGCAGGATCGTCAACCGGCAGGGCTCGGAGAGCGCCTGCATGACGGTGGCAAGTTCGACCTGCTTCAGATCGGGTGGCGTGAAATTCTTCATCAGCTCGCCCGGAATGTGAGAATAGTTCGAAAAAAATCGAACTGCAATTTGACGTTTTCCGCGCCGCGCAAACAGTTCGATGAAAGACGAACAATCCCGGCGCACGTTGCCCGGGGCCGTTCGTCCGCAACTCACTTCAATCACACACGTCATGGAATACAGATTATTGGGCGGTTCGGGTTTCAAGGTGCCGGTTTTGAGTCTCGGCACGGGCACGTTTGGCGGCACGCCGGGTTTGTTCGAGGCGTTCGGCACCAGTGGGGTCGACGAGGCCACGCGACTGGTCGACATCGCGTTGGAGGCGGGAGTCAACCTCTTCGACAGCGCCGACATTTACTCGCAGGGCCGCTCCGAGGAGATCCTGGGCAAGGCCATCGCCGGCCGTCGCGACCAGGTGCTCATCTCGACCAAGGCGACCTTTCGCTTCGGCGAGGGGCCCAACAACGTCGGCTCCTCGCGCCACCATCTGATTCGTCAGGTCGAGGGCAGCCTGAAGCGTCTCGGCACCGACTACATCGACCTGTTTCAGCTGCACGGTTTCGACGCGCAGACGCCCGTCGAGGAAACGCTTTCGACGCTAAACGACCTGGTGACCGCGGGCAAGATCCGCTACATCGGCGTGTCCAACTTCTCCGGGTGGCACCTCATGAAGTCGCTCGCCGTCTCCGACCGCTACGGCTGGTCGCGTTACGTCGCCCACCAGGCCTACTACTCGCTGATCGGGCGCAGCTACGAATGGGAACTCATGCCGCTCGGACTCGACCAGAAGGTCGGCGCCATGGTCTGGAGTCCGCTCGGCTGGGCGCGCCTCACCGGCAAATACCGTCGCGGTCAGCCCGTGCCGCAGGGAACCCGCCTTGAGTCGCAGGTCGCGGTCGACGCCGGTCCGCCCGTGGATCTCGAATACCTGTATCAGGTGGTCGACACCATCGACGAGGTCGCCGCCGAGACCGGCAAGACCGTGCCGCAGATCGCCATCAACTGGCTGCTGCAACGCCCGACCGTCTCCAGCGTCATCATCGGCGCGCGCAATGAGGAACAACTGCGTCAAAACCTCGGCTCCATCGGCTGGAACCTGACGCCCGCGCAGGTCGCCAAGCTCGACCAGGCCAGCGAGACGACCCGCGCCTACCCGTATTTCCATCAACTCGGATTCGACGAGCGCAACCCGAAGCCGGTCTGAGCGCGCACGGCCGACCCAAGCTTGTAACCGAAAACCAACTACGCCGTTGAGCCGCCATCCGCCCGTTCCGTTTTCCGTGCTCGACCTCTCGCCGATTCTGCCGGCGGGCGGAGCGGCCGACGCGCTGCGTCGCAGCGTCGATCTGGTCGGCCACGCGGAGCGGCTGGGCTTCCGGCGTTACTGGGTGGCCGAGCACCACAACATCCCGGGCGTGGCCAGCGCGGCGACCGCGGTGTTGATCGGACGGCTGGCCGCGGCGACCTCAACGATCCGCGTGGGGGCGGGCGGCATCAGGCTGCCCATCCACGCGCCGCTCGCGGTCGCCGAGCAGTTCGGCACGCTGGAGGCGCTTTTCCCCGGACGCATCGATCTCGGGCTCGGCCGCGCGCCCGGTGGCGATCCGGCCACGGCGCGGGCGCTGCGCCGCACGCTGGGCACGCGCGGGGAGGACTTCCCTGAGCTGCTCGACGAACTGCGCGGATTTTTCCGCGAGGCGACGCCGGGCCAGCCGGTGCGGGCGATCCCGGGCGAGGGACTGCGCGTGCCGATCTGGTTGCTCAGCTCGAGCGGCTTCAGCGCGCGGCTGGCGGCGAGGCTGGGGCTGCCGTTCGGCTTTGCCGGACAATTCGCCCCGCAGGCCATGGAAGCGTCGTTCGCCTTGTATCGTCGCGAGTTTGTGCCCTCGGCCGACTTGGCGGAGCCATATGCGTTGGCCGGCATCAACGTCATCGTCGCGCCGACCGACGACGAGGCGCGTTTTCTGGCGACCTCGCACCAGCAGTCGTTTCTCAACCTGATCCGAGGCCGGCCCGGTCCGTTGCCGCCGCCGGTCGAGAGCATGGACGGACTCTGGTCGCCGGACGAGGAGCGCATGGTCGGCGACATGCTGGCGGCCACGGTCGTCGGCGGTCCGGAGACGGTGCGGCGCGGCCTGGAGTCGCTGCTGGAGCGCACCGGCGCGGATGAGCTGATGGCCAACGCGGCGATCCACGATCACGCCGCCCGCGTGCGTTCCTACGCGTTGCTCGCAGAGCTGTGGTTTTGATGTGCGGGAACGCCGCCAGGTCACCTGGGCGCGGCGTTGCTCCGGGCCGAACGCCTCAGGCAAACCGTCGCGCGGTGTCGACCAGCGCGGAGGCGAGGGTGCGCACGGATTTTTTGGCGCGTTCGTCGGTGAGCGCACCGCTCTCGTCGAAGGCCTTGTGGGCGCCGGGCAGGGTGGTCGCGCCGGGAACGACATGGCAGCCCAGTTTGAGCAGGAGCTGCTGCGCCATTTGCTGCGAACGCATGCCGCCAAAGGCGCCCGGCGAGGCGGACAACACCGCGGCGACCTTGCCCTCGAACGGGTCCTCTTCGCCGCGCGTGCACCAGTCGAGGGTGTTTTTGAGCAGCGGGGTGATCATGCCGTTGTATTCCGGCGAGGCCACGAGCAGAGCCTGATGTTCTTTGATCAGGCTGATGAGCTTGGCGGCGTTCTCCGGCAGGCCGCGGGCTTCCTCAAGATCGCCGTGGTAGAGCGGCAGCTCGTGTTCGCCGAGATCGAGCACGGTGACCTCGCCACCGGCCTCGCGAACGGCGGCCACCGCGGCGTTGAGGAGCTTTTTGTTCAGGGATTCGCGGCGGATGCTGCCGCAGAAGGCGAGGATGCGAGGTGCGTTGGACATGGCGTGAGTCAACGTGATCAGCGCTCGGCCGCAAGCGGGCCCGGCGGATGGGCCGGACCTTCAGTAGAGTTGAAACAGCCGGTGCCCGTGCACGACTGCCAGAACAAACACGCCCGCCAAAAACCATGGCTTGATCTCGAATCGCAGCCACACGAACGCGCCGAGCAACAAGACCAGCGTGAGAATCGCATAGGACGCGTCCAGGGCCACGCCGATCAGGGCCGCCGCGATAAAGCCCGCGCCCACTTCGAAGACGATGAATTCCCGCGCGGCGATCGAGAGGCCGGTCAGTGTGCCGGCCGCGACCACCATCGCGAAGAGCAGGGCGCGGCCGATCAGGCTCTCGGCGACTTCCAGAAAAATGCCTACCGGCCAGGATCTCATCGGTGGTGATCAGCCGCGGCGGCGAACCTGCACAAAGGCGCCGCCGTTGGGCGTGCGGTTCTTGCGGACCTCGAACAGGTCGATGGCGGCGAAGAGGTCGGCCAGCTTGGTGTAGCCGTGGTTGCGCGGGTCGAACGAGCCTTGGTTGTTGATGTGCGAACCGACCGGGCCGAGCGCGGCCCAGCCGTCGTCGTCGCTGTCGGCGTGGGCGTCGATGGCGCGGCGCAGCATG
Organism: Verrucomicrobiota bacterium; assembly: GCA_043815125.1. Lineage (GTDB taxonomy): Bacteria > Verrucomicrobiota > Verrucomicrobiia > Opitutales > Opitutaceae > JAUWBF01. The sequence goes on along the minus strand of JBDRJH010000341.1, from coordinate 11,426 downwards.
TTGATGAGCGCGGTGTCCTGCTTGAGTTGGTTGGCCGGCCGCTTGGTGCGCACGGTGGTGGAGGAGGCGCTGGGCTTGGACTCCTCGTCGAGGTAGAGAAAGCGCGTGCAACTGGCGACGAAGGGCTTGGCGGCGTTTTTGCCGCCGAAGCCGATCACCTGCTTGCCGTCGGCGCGCAGGCGCAGCACCAGCGGGGTGAAGTCGCAGTCCGAGGACACGAGGCAGATGGTGCCGACGGCCTTGGTGTAGAGGATGTCCATCGCCTCGATGAGCAACGCCATGTCGGAGGCGTTCTTGCCCTTTACCAGATCGAAGTGCTGCATGGGCTGGATGGCGTAGTCGTGAAGCACCTTTTGCCAGCCGGCCAGCTCGGGCTTCTGCCAGTTGCCGTAGGCGCGCCGGATGTTGACGGTGCCGTAGCTGGCGAGCTCCGCGATGATGAAGTCGATGCGCGCCGCGGGGGCGTTGTCGGCGTCGATCAGGAGGGCGATGCTGTCCGTCGCGGGGGCCGGGTTGATCATGACGACAAGACAACCCGCGCGACGCAGTCGTGGCAAGCCGTCGGGAGCCCGGCTCAACCCAGCTCGAAACTGGTGATGCCGTAAATTTGCTCAAGCGGCAGCGCCGGCGCCGGACCGCGATACATGCGGGCGGTTTCGAAGACGGGTTCGAGTCCGTGTCGTCGCGCCAGCGCCACCGCGGCGGCGTTGGGCTCGGGTGGATCGAGGAAGAGCGGCTCGCCCGGCGCGTAGCCGGCGAGTGCGGTGAAGAGCGCGTCGGCGTCGGCTTCGTTGCCGGCGAAGAGCGGGCCGATCTTGCAGCCAGCGCGGCAACGGCGCACCTGGCCAAAACCGCGAATCTCGCCGTTGCGCACGATCACGAGCGCACGGCTGTCCGGCAGATCGATCCAGGCGCGCAGGAAGGCGGGACGGGGACGGCCGAAGCGGGCCGCGTCGAAGGCGACGAGTTGCCCGAAGGGAACGGTGTGCGCGTCGACCACGTCGGGCGGCAACAGCGTGGCGGCGGCCGGCGCGGTGCCGCCGTAGCGCAGGTTGCGGTGGGCGAGGGTAAAGCCGCTCCTGGCGTAGTTGGCCTGTTGGGCGACCACGCCGTCGAGCCCGATGGTCCGGCCGGCGAGTCGCTCCATCGCGGCGTTCCAGAGCCTGAGTCCGTGACCCCGGCCGCGATGTCCGGGGGCGACGATGTAGAAGCCGATGAACCCAAAGTCGTCGCCGGTGCGCACCGCGGAGATGACGCCGACCGGTTCGCTCGATGGCAGTTCGCCAACCAGAAACCCGTCCGGGTCGGCGGCGTGAAAGGCGAGGGCGTCGTGTTGCCCGGGGTTCCATCCCTCGGCGGCGGCCCATTCGATGGCGAGTCCGAGTTCGGATGCGGCGAGCGGGCGAATGGTCAGGCTCATGGGTCCTGACTAGGCCGTGCTTTGATCGTGTCAAAGCCGCCGTCATGGTATCCGCGAAACGGTTACCGGTCAGGCGGCCTCGTTCGGCTCCGCGCGCAGCTGCCGCTCGACGTCATTGAGCCGGGAGCGAACGTGCGCGACCACATTTTCCAGAAGCGACGGACGCAGGCGCAGGGAGGCGACCACGCGGTCATCGGGCGAAACGGGGCGGGCGCCGCTGTCCGCGCAGGCCCGGTGCGAAACCGACTTGGCGCAGTGAAGCATGAGTGAGAGACGGCGGTGGTCGGACGATTCCAGCGGTCGGTATTGCCAGCGCACCGGGGCCGACATTTCCGGGGGAAACTCCCAGCTTTGCAGCACGATGGCGCCGACCTCGGCGTTGGTGCAGCCGAGCAGCACGTTTTCACTGTCGCTGTGATCGCGCGGGACCCCGCGGTTGAAAAAGGCGAGCGAGGGTTGGTTGGCGCGCGCCCAGTGCTCGATGGCGACCATGCCGATGCCCGAGAGCAGGCCGAGCGTGTAGGCGACGTTGCGATCAAGCTCGCACAGCTCGGCGATGCGCTCGGCGGCGATGGCACAGGCGACGGAGCGCTGCCAGAATTCGTCGGCCTCGAGCGAATACGCGTTGAGCGGCAGCACCAGCACCTGCTCGGCGACCGCGTCGGAGACCATCGCGTAGATGTTGTCGAAGCCGATGCGATTGACCGCCATGGCCACCGACGTGCAGCGTTCGCCGCGGCAATACATCACGCTGTTGGCGGCGTGCAGCACGCGGGCGGCGATGCCCGGGTCGAGCCGGACAACGTCGGCGATCTGATGGATGGAGGTGTCGAGATTGCCCAAAAGCCGCTTGAGCAGCGGAAGCACCTTGGCGGCCGACGGTGGGTAACGCAGCGACTGCGCCAACGAGAAGGCGGTCACCGATCGAGAGGAAACTGTGGAGAGTGTGCTCATTGCTGCCGACCAGACAGATACGGCACGCCCCGAAAAAACTTTCGGACAAATATGAGGTGGCTCCCCCTTGCGTCGCGGGGAAAAGACCCGGGTTGTCGCCCGGGTCACCGCCGCGGCCACGGCGTCGAACGAAAACGAGACCGAGTGGGGCGGCGTTGCCTCCGGCTCGCGGGTGATCGGGTTCGCCGTGGGAATGGCGTCGGCGAACCGCTCGGCTTACCGTATCCAAACAAAAGGCCTGATCCGCGCGGGCGAATCAGGCCATGAAAAATCGGGATGCGTGAGACGGCGCGATCAGGCGAGGCCCTTGGCCTTGAGCATGGCGTCGAGCTCGGCGGCATCGGCCGTGCCCTGCACGGTGTTGAGCAGGCCGAGCACCTTGAGGCGCTCGTCTTCGCCGCAGCTGGAGATCTCGACCATCCAGTCCTCGGTCTTGTCGGCGGCGACGATGACCTCGTCGGACCACGCGATGACCTCCGCGGCGTCGATGGCGCCGGCGGTGATGCCCTTGATGTAATATTCTGCCTGGGTGCGGTAGTTCATAAAAGGTCGGACTGTGGCGGGGTGTGACGGTGTGCCAAGACGGAAAAATGGTGCCTTGGATATAGAAAGAGGATGGCGGCATAACCTACAAAACGGCACGAAGGTGACAACGCAGACTTAGTCTCAGCGTGATCTGGATACTGTCGGATCGCCGTATTTGTGGCTTTGATCGCACCTTTGCCGGATCCTTCATTTCGTAGTCCCGGAAAACCTCAATTTGCGCTCGTCTGAACGAGTGTTGGCGGCCCTAGTGCCATGGCACCCATTATCTCTATTATCCGTGGCTATTTTTAAATCCGGTTTGCCTCAATTGTCTTCGTGCAAGCTTCTTACGTTTGGCAGCTTACTCGTGTCGTTAATTTTTTCGGGCTGTGCCTCGGCGCCTCGGATGGAACCGGATAAGACCGCCCTCAAGTCTGCCAGCAGCATCGCGCTACTCCAGGTGCAGGAACCGCGTGTGGTGGAAGTCGCCAACATTGGCGGCGCAGCCGGTGCCTTTGGTTTGGTCGGTGGTATCGCCCAAGGAATTAACAACGCCAATCGTTCCAAGGAGTTTGTGAGTGCCCTCAGCGAGCGCAAACAGTCGCTGGCCGCACCCTTGATGACCCGACTGGTTGAGGCGCTGGGCAAGTCCGGTTACCAAGTAAGCGTGTCGGATCAGCAGCCCAAGCAATCCACCGACAAGAAGAGCGATGATTTTTCCGAGATTACCGTGAATGAAGATCTGATCCTCCTCGTTTGGATCGGTCACACGGGCTATATCTCCGACTCCTTTTCATTGAGCTACGAGCCGTGGGTATTGGTAACAGCGCGAGCACTGGATGCCCGCACCAAACGCGATGTGTATTGGAAGAGTTTCACCGTGGGCCATGACATGGAAATCAATCAGGTGGTGAATATCCCAGGGGATGAGCGCTATCAGTTCAAATCCCACTCCGAGATCATGGATAGAGTGGATGAGGCGATCACTGGCTTGATTGAGAGCCACAATCTCGCCGCCGAAGCCATCGTTGATGACCTGAAGCGCTAAGTGAAGCTTTGCGGTCGCGTTGCCGACTCACACGGCGGTAGATGCTTGGCGCTTTGCGTTTGGCCTTCGGGGGGCCGAAACTCAGCCCTGAAAAATCCTGCCAGCCTCGGCGGCGTGGCAGGATTTGGTTCTGCTAAACGCTATGACAGCTTTTTTCAGACCTTCGCCAGCACGGCGTTGAGCGTGGCGCTGGGGCGGAGGGCGGCGTTGGCCTTGGTTTCGTCGGGGCGGTAGTAGCCGCCGATGTCGACCGGGCTGCCCTGCACGGCGAGGAGTTCCTCGACGATCTTGCTCTCCGAGGCGGCCATCTCGGCGGCGATCGGCGCGAAGGTGGCGGCGAGGTCGGCATCGGTCGTCTGCGCGGCGAGGGCCTGGGCCCAGTAGAGCGCGAGGTAGAAGTGCGAGCCGCGGTTGTCGATGGTGCCGAGTTTGCGGCCGGGGGACTTGTCGTTCTCGAGGAACTTGCCGTTGGCCTGGTCGAGGGTGTCGGCGAGGACCTTGGCCTTGGCGTTTTTCTCGACGATGGAGAGGTGCTCGAGGCTGGCGGCGAGGGCGAAGAACTCGCCGAGCGAATCCCAGCGCAGGTAGTTTTCCTGGGTGAACTGCTCGACGTGCTTGGGGGCGGAGCCGCCGGCGCCGGTCTCGAAGAGGCCGCCGCCGTTCATGAGGGGCACGATGGAGAGCATCTTGGCCGAGGTGCCGACTTCGAGAATGGGGAAGAGATCGGTGAGGTAGTCGCGCAAGACGTTGCCGGTGACGCTGATGGTGTCCTGGCCCTTGACGATGCGCTCGAGGGAGAACTTGCAGGCTTCGGCGGGCGCGAGGATGCGGATGTCCAGGCCGGCGGTGTCGTGGTTTTTCAAATACGTCTCGACCTTGGCGATGATCTGGGCGTCGTGGGCGCGGGCCTTGTCGAGCCAGAAGACGGCGGGGGTGGCGGAGAGGCGGGCGCGGGTGACGGCGAGCTTCACCCAGTCCTGGATGGAGGCGTCCTTGGTCTGGCAGGCGCGCCAGATATCGCCGGCGGCGACGTCGTGCTGGTGGAGGACCTTGCCGTCGGCGTCGACGATGCGGACGATGCCGTCGGAGGGGATTTCAAAGGTCTTGTTGTGGGAGCCGTATTCCTCGGCGGCCTTGGCCATGAGGCCGACGTTGGGCACGGAGCCCATGGTCTTGGGGTCGAGCGCGCCGTGCTCGCGGCAGAAGTCGATGACGGCCTGGTAGACGCCGGCGTAGGAGCTGTCGGGGATGACGGCGAGGCAGTCCTGGGTCTTGCCGGCGGCGTCCCACATCTTGCCGCCGGCGCGGATCATGGCGGGCATGGAGGCGTCGACGATGACGTCGGAGGGCACGTGGAGGTTGGTGATGCCCTTGTCGGAGTTGACCATGGCGACGGCGGGGCGCGCGGCGTAGATTTCCGCGATGTCGGCCTCGATGGCGGCCTTTTGGTCGGCGGGGAGCTTGGCGAGTTTGGCGACGAGGTCGCCGAAGCCGTTGTTAAAGTCGACGCCGAGTTCGGCGAGGGTGTCGGCGTGTTTGGCGACGAGGTCCTTGAAGAAGACCTTCACGGCGTGGCCGAAGATGATGGGGTCGGAGACCTTCATCATGGTGGCCTTCAGGTGCAGCGAGAAGAGGATGTCGTCGGACTTGGCGCGGGCGATCTGGGCGTCGATGAAGTCGACGAGCGCGGCCTTGCGCATGACGGTGGCGTCGAGGAGTTCGCCGGCCAGCAGGGGGAGCTTGGGCAGGAGGACGCGGGTGGTGCCGTCGTCGGTTTGGAACTCGATGCGGGCGGTGGTGGGGGCGGCGACGCAGAGGGACTTTTCGTTGGAGAAGAAGTCGTCTTTGCCCATGGTGGCGACGTTGGTCTTGGAGTCCTTGGACCACTTGCCCATGGAGTGGGGGTGGGCGCGGGCGTAGGCCTTGACGGCGCCGGGCGCGCGGCGGTCGGAGTTGCCTTCGCGGAGGACGGGGTTGACGGCGGAGCCGAGGGCCTTGGCGTAGCGGGCGCGGGTGTCCTTCTCGGCGTCGGTGGTCGGGTTCTCGGGGAACTCGGGGAGCGCGAAGCCCTTGCCTTGAAGCTCGGCGATGGCGGCCTTGAGCTGGGGGATGGAGGCGGAGATGTTGGGGAGCTTGATGATGTTGGCCTCGGGCTTGAGGGTCATCGCGCCGAGCTCGGCGAGGGAGTCGGGGGTCTTTTGGTCGGCCGGGAGCACGTCGGCGAAGGCGGCGAGGATGCGCGCGGCCACGGAGATGTTGCGGGTCTCGACGTTGATGCCGGCGGGCTTGGTGAAAGCCTGCACGATGGGCAGCAGCGAGTAGGTGGCGAGGGCCGGGGCTTCGTCGGTGATGGTGTAGATGATGGTGGGCTGTGCGGACATGATGTTGGAAAACGTTTTGGGCGGGACCGTAAGGGGCGAGAGCTAAGGGCGGGCCAAGGCACGGTCAAAGGCAAACATGCCGCTTAGCGGTGTGTGCGCGCCGCGCGGGGCGCGCAGGGCGGCGCGATACGTTCCGGCAACTTGCAGGAGGTGCGGGGCGCGGGGTGTTGCAAAATGCAGGCGGGGGAGGGGAGGCGTTTGGGGTGGATGTTTTTTAAGTGACAGCAAACAAGTGATTAACTGATCGCTGGTCTGGTCGTGGCACAGGCGCTGCAAAACCGTGGGCGTATGAAAACTCTGACCATTAAAATCACCTCCCTCAGCCTGCTTCTCATCGGTGCCTTGGCGCTTTCCGGTTGCAACACGACCGAAGGCGTCGGCGAAGACATGGAGGAAGCCGGCGAGGCCGTGCAGGACGCGGCCGAGTAAGCCGCTTGTGTTTGTTGTTGGTTGCCTGCCTGCCGGGGTAGCCACGCCGGGGGTTGCTCCCCGGCGTTTTTTTTGAGCAGGGGAGTGAATGGCGGTCAGGCCGCGAGGCGGCTTGATCGCGCGGGCTCAGTTACTGCGCGGGCTGTGGCCGAATTTCTGGCGATAGGCGCGGCAAAAGGTATTGGCGCTGGCGTAGCCGCTGGCGAGGGCGATGGACTCCACGTCGGTGTCGGTGGCGGTGAGCATGGCGCGCGCCTGCTCCAGGCGAAGGCGGCGGAGCAGGGCACCGGGCGATTCGCGGTAGCGACGGGAGAACTCGCGGATGAAGTGCTCGCGACTGACCCCGCACTTGTCGGCGATGAGCTTGAGATTGACCGGCGAGCGGAAGTGACTGCGCAGGTAGTGGTGGCCGAATTCGATGGGGTCGCTGGTGCGCGTGTCCTGCACCTGCTCGCGGTAGAGCGCGATCAGCAGGGAATGCAACAACTCGGCCTCATGGAGACGGTCGCGAAAAGAGCGCCACCGGAACCGTTCGTGCAGTTCGTTGAGCAGCGCGGTGGCCTCACAATCGTCGGGCATTTGCACCACCGGACCAAAATCCTGGCGCAGGCGATCAAATACCGGCGTGAGTGAACAAGCCTCGGCGGTCACATATCGCAAAGCGTAGGGCTCGGTCGCTCCTTCCGGATAACCATAAGTGCTGCCGTCGTCGTGCCTGAACAACATGGCGCTCCCGGCCGGCGCGTCACGCCGGCCGCGGGCGTCCTCGAACCAGCCCCGCCCCGAAATTGTCCTCTGAACAACGAACTGCGGGGTTCGGGATCGTCCGCGGTTTTCCCAGCGATAGGCCGGTGTGGTGCGCACCTCGTCGCCGGTGCCGAGCAGGTGCGGGAAAGTGGATTCGGGCATTTGGGTTTAATCACAAATTGCACATCGAATATCAAACTTTTCATCTGCACCCGGGACCGCTGCCCGGGTTTCCATGATGGCCTGCCCGATTCGCGGGCGTCCTCCAAATCCCGTCATTCAACCCCATCTCCTCCATGGCCAAAATCACCCTCATCGGCGCCGGCTCGGTCGTGTTCGCCAAGAACCTGATCTCCGACATCCTGCAATTTCCCGAGCTCAGCGACTCCACCATCGCCCTCATGGACATCGACCCGGCGCGGCTCGAGACCGCCCGCGTCATGACCGAGCGCGTCATCCGCAAGCTCCGCGTCAAGGCCCGGGTCGAGGCCACCCTCGACCGTCGCAAGGCCATCGCCGGCGCCAGCTACGTGATCTGCACCATCCAGGTCGGCGGCTACAAGCCGGGCACCGTCATCGACTTTGAAATCCCTCGCAAATACGGCCTGCTCCAGACCATCGGGGACACGCTCGGCGTCGGCGGCGTTTTCCGCGGACTGCGCACCATCCCCAAGATTCTCGACATCGCCCGTGACATCGCCGAGGTCGGCGCGCCCGGCTGCACGTTCCTCAACTACACCAACCCCATGGCGATGCTCTGCATGGCCGCCGACCGGGCCGTCGGCGTGCCCATGGTCGGCCTCTGCCACAGCGTGCAGGGCACCAGCCAGCAACTCGCCAACTACGCCGGGCTCGACAAACGGCACGTCACCTACCGCGTCGCCGGCATCAACCACATGGCGTTCTTCCTCGACTATAAGTATCGCGGCCAGGACGCCTACCCGCTGCTCTTTAACCTGCTCGACGACCCCGCCTTCAACCAAGACAAGGTCCGCTTCGAAATGATGCGCCGCCTCGGCTACTTCGTCACCGAATCCTCCGAGCATCAGAGCGAATACAACCCGCACTTCATCCACCACGGGAAGGACATCATCAACAAATTCGACATCCCCATCGACGAATACCTGCGCCGCTGCGAATCGATCATCGCCACCTGGAAAAAGGCCGAGGCCGAGCTCATCGGCGACGACGGCGACATCACCGTCAACCCCCAGACGCACGAATACGGCAGCTTCATCATCCACTCGATGGAGACCAACACGCCGCGCGTCATCTACGGCAACGTCCCCAACACCGGCCTCATCACCAACCTGCCCGACCGCTGCTGCGTGGAGCTCCCCGTGCTGGTCGACGCGCAGGGCCTGCAACCCACCCACATCGGCGACCTTCCGCCGCAACTCGCCGCCATCTGCCGCACCAACGTCAACGTGCAGGAACTCACCGTCGAGGCCGCCCTCACCGGCAAACGCGAGCACATCTACCACGCGGTCATGACCGATCCGCACGCCGCCGCCACCCTGCCGCTCGACAAGATCTGGGCCATGTGCGACGAGCTCATCGACGCCCATCAAAAAGCCGGCCTGCTCGGCGAATACGCTCTGACCATCGCCAACACCGGCCGAGCCCTCGCCGGCACCGGCGACAAGGTCCTCGTCTCGCTCGAACCGGTGAAAACCCTCGCCGCCATCACCGGCGTTCCCGTCGAGTTCGAACTCACCGCCGTCAACCACGGCGCCCGGCCCTTCGCCGGCAAGCTCGCCTTTGGCTCCGACGCCGGCCCGGTGTCGGTGAAGGGCGGCGCCGTCACCCTCAAGGTCGCCGCCGGCGCCACCGTCACCAAGCGCGTCACGCTCCAGCCCGCCGCCGCCGATACGCTCTCCCTGCGCGCCATCTGCGCCGACCCGCGCGTGCTCGGCCGCGACTACGTCTTCGCCGCGCCGCGCGTCCTCACCATCCCCGCGCCCGGCCGCACCGTGCCCGTCGAGATCGAGTTCATGGCCAACAAACTCCTCACCGGCGACCTCACCGTGAAGGGCGCCGAACTCCGGATCACCGGCCGCATCATCGACACCGCCGTTAAGATTCAGCCGGACGCGCCCTGGGACGCCTCCGTGGTCGAACTCTTTGTTCGCCCCGCGCACGGCGCCAAGTCCACCGCGCAACTCTTCCTGCTCCCGCGCGTCAAGGGAGCCACCGTGCTCGACCGGACCCGCAAGCCCTCCAAGGCCGCGAGCTTCAAGGTCAAGATCGACAAGGGCGGCTACGACTTCTCGCTCAAGGCCGACCTCGCCAAGCTCGGTGTCGCTCCCGCCGATGGCTTCTACCTCGACCTCGTCGTCGGCGCCGGCGCCCTCGGCGACGCCCACGGCGCCTGCCGCGTCGGCTGGAACGGCAAGACCAACAGCGCCTCCGCCTTCACCCACTACGCGCTCGTGACCACCACCGCCTGAGCGCCCCGCGGGAGGGGCGGGCACCTCGCCCGCCCGCCCCCGACGGCCCCCGCCGGACCGTCCTGCCGCGTTCGTTACAGTTCATTTTCATTTGAAAAACGGTCTTGGTTTTTCCGGACCGTCCCGCCAAGTTCGCAACTTTCCATATGAAGATTTGTTGCATTGGCGCAGGTTACGTCGGCGGTCCCACCATGGCGATGATCGCCCACCAGGCCCACGACATCACGGTCACGGTCGTCGACCTCAACGAAAAGCGCATCGCCGCCTGGAACTCCGACGAACTCCCGATCTACGAGCCCGGGCTTGAGGAAATCGTCAAGGCGCGCCGCGGCCAAAACCTCTTCTTCTCCACCGACGTCAAGGCCGCCATCGCCGCCGCCGACATCATCTTTGTCTCGGTCAACACCCCCACCAAGACCTACGGCGTCGGCGCCGGTCGCGCCGCCGATCTGCGCTACATCGAGTCCGTCGCCCGCACCATCGCCGAGGTCGCCACCACGCCCAAGATCATCGTCGAGAAATCGACCATCCCGGTGAAGACCGCCGAGACCATCCAGCAGATCCTCCAGGCCAACGGTAACGGCTGCGCCTGCCAGGTGCTCTCCAACCCCGAGTTCCTCGCCGAAGGCACCGCGGTCGCCGACCTGCTCAACCCCGACCGCGTGCTCATCGGCGGCGAGCGCACCCCCGAAGGCGACGCCGCCGTCGAGACCCTCGTCTCCGTCTACGCCCGCTGGGTGCCCCGCGAGCGCATCATCACCACCAACCTCTGGTCCTCCGAACTCTCCAAGCTCGTCGCCAACGCCTTCCTCGCCCAGCGCATCTCCTCGATCAACTCGATCTCCGCGCTCTGCGAAGCCACCGGCGCCGACGTCGACGAGGTCGCCAACGCCATCGGCAAGGATTCGCGCATCGGCCCCAAGTTCCTCAAGGCCTCCGTCGGCTTCGGCGGCTCCTGCTTCCAGAAGGACATTCTCAACCTCGTCTACCTCTGCCAAAAGTTCGGCCTGCCCGAGGTCGCCGCCTACTGGGAGTCCGTCGTCGGCATGAACAACTGGCAGAAGCAACGCTTCGCCGCCAAGGTCGTCAGCACCCTCTTCAACACCGTCGCCGGCAAGAAGATCGCCGTGCTCGGTTTCGCCTTCAAGAAGGACACCAACGACACCCGCGAGACCGCCGCCATCAGCGTCTGCGCCGACCTGCTCGCCGAGCAGGCCAACGTCGTCGTCTACGACCCCAAGGTCCCCGCCGCCAAGATCAACGCCGATGTGCTCGGCGCCGGCGCGCCCGCCGATCCGCGCCTCACCACCGCCGCCGACGCCTACGCCGCCTGCGAAGGCGCGCACGCCGTCGTGGTGCTCACCGAGTGGGACGAGTTCAAGACCCTCGACTTCCAGCGCATCCACGCCGGTATGCAGAAGCCCGCCTTCCTCTTCGACGGCCGCAACATCCTCGACCTCGCCAAGCTCCGC
>JBDRJH010000340.1:0-2752 GCA_043815125.1 Verrucomicrobiota bacterium | reverse complement strand
CCACGCGAGACACTTTACGCACGCCTTATCCAAGGTTTTGATGACGTCTTTGTTCCACTGGCCGTCTTTCCGAACCTCCGGCGCAGCCAGCAGATGCCGCATCGTGTACGCACGAACGGCCGCGGAACGCTCGATGACCTGCCATGACACCTGGTTCGCCTTGACGCTCCCCGCAAGCCCGGACAGTGTCTCCTGAATCCGCTCGAGCCGCTCCAGGTACCCCTGCACGACTTCTCGACGTTGTTCTGCCTGCGCGCACGCCTGCTCCAGGCTCTCCTCATCCATCCAGCAGCTCGGATAGAAATCCCGCAGCCACCAGTTCATGGTGTACAGGTCTTTCCACTGTTCTCCGAACGCCGCGCCCTGGGGCGAGCCGAAGAAATCCTGAACGAACCCTCGGTAGAAATCCGCTTCGTTCCAGTTGCTACCCGACCACGCATGCGTGGCCGCGTACGCGATTCCGGGCCACATGACGTCACTCATATAGCGTGTCGGAGTCCAGATCGTCGTGTCGAGCCCCAGCAGGTCCTGGTCGCGAGCAATCTCCGCAAAACGTCGAATGTTCTCGTACTGTTCGTCGTCCGGAACAACCATGCGCGGGTGAGCCATCAGAGCAGGACAAGCCATCACCTCGAAGCCACACTTCTTGAAAAACGCCGCCGATTCAGGCGATACCTTTCGCGTGTAGTGCCAATCGTAAATCACGATGTCCTTTACCGGCAGGCCCTCGACCGTCTCGCGGTGGTTCAGCAGCATGTCGCCCCACATCGAGACCTTGCGGCCGCGCTTCGACGCCAGCGCGATGCAGCGCAAGAGATGCTTGCGAAACCAATCCGAACGGGAGATCCCCGGAAACTTCGCGTCGCACCGCGCGCACGTCGTCATCTCGACTTCGTCGCAGCCCACGTGCGTCTCGGGATACGGAAACACCTCCACGGCCCGATCGTACATCTTCTCCAGGTACGCATACGTCTTTTCGCTGGCCGGGCAGAGCACGTTGGTGAAGCCCGGAACGTCCGTCCCGGCCCAACTCTTGGTCGGCTTGTCAGACGTGGTCTGGTGGAGAATGTCCTTATAGTCCGGATGGCGCACGAACACCCGCGCGGGCCCCAGCGACTCTATCTCCGGGATCAGCTCGATATGGTATCGCTTCGCATAGGCCACGATCTCACGAATCTGCTCGGGGCGCCACGCATGTGGGTGCATCAACGAGGGATAGTCTTCGTGATACAGCGCCACATTCTGATCGTCGGTCAGGTGCCAGTGCAATCCGTTGATCTTGTGGCGGGCCAGGAAACGGATGAGCCGTTTGTAGTACTCCGCGTTTTCGTTCTGGCGAGCCGAGTCAATCATGATCCTGCGTTTGGCCAGGTCCGGGTAATCGAGAATCTCTACGACCGGCAGCGTCTGCTCTGCGTTGATAAGCTGCAGCAGGGTCTGAATGGCATAGAAGACCCCAGCGGGGGCCCTACCTTGAAGCACGATCTCTCTCGGACCGATCTGCAGGCGATACCCCTGCTCTTCGATGCTCTCGCGATACGCGGATTCGCGCGGAGGAAACGTCACCGCTGCGATCTCCAGTCGGATAGGAAGACCGCTGTCGACGACCGGGACCTCGAGTTCCGCCAGCGACGTCCTCAAGAACGTCGCCTCGTTGCCCAGGTCGCCGCCCGCGGCAGTAATCGAAACTGACGAGAGTGTGGCGCGTCCCTCACCCTGTTTCCATTCCTTGACAAACGGAACGGGCTGGCCCGAACCGTCGGCAGATTGGGCAATGCACGCAAACATGGCCACCACCAAGACACTCCCCAGCCAAGGGAAACTATTCCTTCGTCTTTCGCCAGCACGCCGGAATCCACTCATGAATAGGTACTCCTCAACGCGATAATGCCGACCGCGAAGCCGGTCATACAACATAGCTGGAAGACGCGGTCCGGCCGCCACGACCGGTCCAGTTTGTATGGAAGAACTCACCGCGCGGTTTGTCGATGCGTTCGTACGTGTGGGCGCCGAAGTAGTCGCGCTGCGCCTGCAGTAGGTTGGCAGGCAGGCGCGGACTCCGATAACCGTCAAAGTAGGCCAGCGCCGCGCTCATCGCCGGCACCGGGATGCCCAGGCTCACTGCCGTCGCCACCACGCGCCGCCAGGCCGGCTGCGCGTCCGTCACCACTCTGGCAAAAAACGAATCGAGCAGTAGGTTTACCAGTTCCGGATTGCGCGCAAAGGCCTCCTTGATTCGCCCGAGAAAGAGCGAGCGGATGATGCATCCACCGCGCCACAGCAGCGCGATGCCTCCGTAGTCGAGCCTCCAGTCGCACTCCTGCGCGACTGCGCGCATGAGCGCGTAGCCCTGGGCATAGCTCACGATCTTTGACGCGTACAAGGCCTGCCGCAGGTCCTCGACCATTGCCCGTTTGTCGCCGTCAAACGCCGCCGACGGTCCGCGCAGCGCGTCGGATGCGACCAGGCGTTCATGCTTCAGTGCAGACAGACAGCGTGCAAAGACGGCCTCGCCGATGAGGGTCAACGGCTGGCCCACTTCCAACGCCGCAAGGGCCGTCCACTTCCCGGTGCCCTTCTGCCCGGCTGTGTCCAGGATCTTCTCTACTACGGGCTGGCCATCCTCACCCTTCAAACCCAGGATGTCACGGGTGATCTCGATCAGGTACGAGTCGAGTTTGCCGGTGTTCCACTCGACAAAGACCCGGTGCATCTCCTCGATACTAACGCCCAGGCCCTCCTTCATCAGATG
>JBDRJH010000339.1:0-23859 GCA_043815125.1 Verrucomicrobiota bacterium | reverse complement strand
GAGTAGTTTTCGATGCCGTTGCAGAAGCCCATTTCCTGCAGCATCTCGAGGTCGTAGTTGGTGCGCATGCGGATGCGCTGGGCCTCGAGGAGCTGGCCGTTTTTATCGAAGTGGGCCCCGCGTTCGTCGAGCTCGTCTTTTATGGCGGCGACGGCGGAGTCGAGCTTGTCCTTGGAGGTGACGTATTGGTTGGCGGGATACAGGTCGAACTGGTCGAGCGGGCGGATGACGTTGCCGGTGAGCGGGTCGAACTCGGCGAGGGACTCGATCTCGTCGCCCCAGAACTCGACGCGCAGGCCTTGCTCGAGGTAGGCGGGCATGATGTCGACGACGTCGCCGCGCACGCGGAAGGTGCCGCGTTTGAGGTCGATGTCGTTGCGCTCGTAGAGGTTGTCGACGAGGCGTTGGAGGAGGACGTTGCGCCCGAGGATGCCACCGCGTTTGAGCGGGATGCGCATTTCCTGGAAGTCCTCGGGAGAGCCGAGGCCGTAGATGCAGGAGACGGAGGCGACCACGATGACGTCGCGGCGCGAGACGAGCGAGCTGGCGGTGGCGATGCGGAGGCGCTCGATCTCCTCGTTGATGGAGGAGTCCTTCTCGATATAGGTGTCGCTGGAGGCGATGTAGGCCTCGGGCTGGTAGTAGTCGTAGTAGGAGACGAAGTATTCGACGGCGTTCTCGGGGAAGAAGTTTTTGAACTCGGAATAGAGCTGCGCGGCGAGGGTCTTGTTGTGCGAGATGATGAGGGTCGGCCGGTCGCACTGCGCGATGACGTTGGCCATGGTGAACGTCTTGCCCGAGCCGGTGACGCCAAGGAGCGTCTGGTCCTTGTTGCCGGCCTTGATCGAGCGCACGAGAGCCTCGATGGCGGTCGGTTGGTCGCCGGTGGGCCGGTAGTCGGCGTGGAGTTTGAAGAGCGGCATGGGCGCGCGGGGCTTACAGGCCGATGAGTTTGCCGAGGGCGCGGCGCAGGCGGCCGGGCGTGGGTTCGCCGACGAGCACGAGGCCTTCGCCGGAGAAGCGGGCCTTCCAGAGTTCGACGCCGCCGGTGAAGTAGGCGCCGAAGCGTTCGGTGCGCACGGGCGAGACCTGGAGGCCGGTGGAGAAGCCGAGCACGGAGGCGTTGGCCAGGCGGCGTTCGGTGACGGCGAGACCGTCGCGGGCGACGAGCACCTCGGCGCGCAGGGCGGGCGCGCGCACAATCAGCCGGCAGGGGCCGGCGAACTCGAAGTAACCGAACTGGCGGGAGACGCGGGCCTGGCGGTTGAGGAGGTGCCAGCGGCGGACCGGCGGGGGAAGTTTTTCGCCGTTGAAGACCACGCCGGCCAGGTGGCGTAGGCGGAGGGTGAAGCCGGAGCCCTCGGGCACGTCGACCGCGATGAGCGACTGGGCGGGGATCTTTTGCCCGTCGCCGGCCGAACTGAGCGGGACGGAGCGGCCGGAGCCGGTGTGCCCGTGGTGCAGGTCGAGCAACCCGCGGAGTCCGGCCCAGCGGGAGCTGAGCGGGTGGCGCCAGGTGAGCAGGCCGCGCGAGCTTTGATCGAGACCGTGGGCGGTGTTGGCCAGCACGTCGGGGCGCACGCGGAGGGTCTGGCCGGGCCAGAGGGATTCGTTGAGGCAGGGCGTGGACGGGCCGGCGGTGACGGGCCCGGAGGCGTCGCGGTTGAGGTGCAGCGGTTCGCCATGGGAGCCGCCGCGCGCCCAGCCGTAGTAGAGCCAGCTGCGCAAGAGGAACGGACCGATCAGCAGCAGTCCGAGGCCCAGGGCGAGCCACCAGCGGATGTCGAGCCAGGCGGAGCGGAGGTAGTGGACGACCCGGTTGGTATCGCGGCTGGCTTTGTCCAGCTGGAGTTCGGCGGTTTGCAGGCGCAGGACGGCGGCGAGGCGGCCGTCGTGGGCGGAGGTGACGCGGGTCTGGAGTTCGACGACGCGGGCCTGGGCCTCCTGGCGCAGGGTGCGCATGTTGGCGAGTTGGGTGGTGTTGGCGGCGCGTTGATCGGCGCTCACGAACCAGCGACGCCAGAAGGAGTCGAGTTCCTCCAGCTGGCCGATGGCGCGGGTGGACTGGGCGACGCGGGTTTCCTGCCGGAGCAGCTCGGCCTCGTCGGTGGAGAGCCGGCCCTGGAGTTCCTCAAGGGCCTGGCGGGCGGCGTCGCGCTCGGCGGTGAGGCGGCCGATCCATTGTTCGCGGCGGGTTTCCTCGCTGCGTTGGTCCTGCACGAACTGCCAGACCGCGACGGTGGCGAGCGTGAGCACGCCGATCAGCACGCTGATCGCGAGCCGTTGCAGCAGCCAGGAAGCCAATCGATACGGTAGGGATGCCATGGAAGGCCCCTATCCAGCAGGGAAATCACGCGGATTCAACCTTAGTGACGCATTCCGCTGAACGCCGTCAGACGGGCGGCCTCGATGGCGACGGCGGAGTTGCCGGCCGCAGCAGTCGTCACGTCAGGCAAAAAAACAGCGCCATGATCACCGTGGGCCCGATCGCGCCGGCCAGCAGTCCGAGCGGTGAGACGCCGTGGTGGAAGTAACGTTGCAGGATGGATTGGCCGGCGGGGTTCGGGGCGTTGGCAATGACGGTGAGGCCGCCACCGGTGACCGCGCCGGCGACCACGGCGTATTTGAGCGACTCCGTGAAGCCGGGCACCAGTGTGGCGAGGTAGGTGATGGCCGCGTTGTCGTTGAAGCCGGTCAGCACGGTCGCGCCCAGAAACAGCGGCAATTCGCCCAGGCTCTTCAGCACCGGCTCGATCCACCACGCCTGCAATCCGCCGTGGATCACCAGCCCCGCAAGGAAGAAGCCGACCAACAGCGGCCCGCGCAGCTCCAGCGGTCGCTGGTGGTGGGCGGTCGCCTGGGTGAACCCCAGAAAAAACAGGAAACTGCCGATGAACAGCTCCGGGTGATGCGAGACGAACACCGTCCACGCCAAAAACGACAATTGCGCCGCCGTGATCCAAGCCGGGATCGGCCTCCCCTGCCCCGGCGCGCCGCCCGCCTGCTCGCGCGCCGCGGCCCTCAGCTGCAGCTCCGCGAACTCACGCCTGAAAATCACGTAGTAAACCAACGTCGCCACCACGATGCCGGCCGCCGCCTTCCAACCGAAGTTGGTCAGCATGTGCCCGGTGCTCCAGCCCCAGACATCCGCCACCATCAGCACCGGCGGCGCCGCGAAATTGGTCAGCGTTCCGCCCACCGACACATTGACGAACAACAGGCCCAGCGTCGCGTAGGCGAACCGTGGCGAAGGCTTCAATTCGTAAAACCTCCGCGCCAGCAACAGCGCCGCGATGGTCATCGCCGCCGGCTCCGTGATGAACGACCCCAGCAGCGGCCCCACGATCAGGATCGCCAGCCACCACGCCGCCACCGTGCCCCGACCCAGCCTCGCCAGTATCCGCACGCAATTCTCCGCAAACCGCAGCACCGGTCGCGTCGAGGCGATGGCCATGATCACCACCACAAACATCGGTTCCGTGTAAGTCACCCCGTGGTCCAGATAAACCAGCACCGAGGCCCACCCCTTCACTTGGGTAAACACCGCCAGCAGCACCACCACCCACAATCCGAACACCGCCTCCACCTCGCCGAAAAAGTGCAGCACCTGACCGCCAAAACTCACCTCGTCGGGCCGGCCATCCTCGTTGTTGTCCGTCGTCGGCACCGCCTCGCCGCGCGCCATCATGCGCGCCGCGTGCCGCCCCTCCACCAGATGCGCCCAGTGACGGAACCGCGGCGTCATGAACGTGTGCGTGATCGCCGCCAGAAAGATCAACGACACCACCAGATTAAACGGCTCCGCCCGCACTCGCCCCGTCAAAACCGCCCACACACCCTGCCCCGCCTCGGCCTCGCCATAGCCATCAAGCGGCAAGGGAAACACCTCGCCCGCCGCCGGCTGCGGTTCACCGTCGCGCGGCGGCAGGTAGGTCGAGCCCGCCGCGGGCGACCACAGGACCACCGCCAGCAGCGACAGCCCGAGCAGCCGGTTGCACAACCAAGACCAAGACATGCGAGTCATCAGACCTGACAGCCTGCCGACGTCGCCCCGTCCCCGCAAGACGGCCCGTCCGGCGCACGCGCAGACAACAGCGCGTCGAATACGCCGAAGGAGCCGCGCTTCATTCGATCCGTCGCGCCGCTGCACCGCCAGCAGGCCACCGCCGCCAAGACGCGCGCAGCGGTCGAGGCGGGAGCGCGCCGGGTCAGCTCCGCACCCAGCCCTTGGCCGACCAGTGGCGCACTTTTTTGCGATAGGCCACCAGACAGAACAGGTGGCTGGCCACCGGGATGGTCGCGAACTGGAAGATGATCGCCAGCACGACCTTCCACCAGGCGACCGACTCGACCGTCAGACCGAGCGCGAGCAGCAGCAACGTTACGCCGAGGGTCATCGCCTTGCCCACGCCGTGGGAACGGCAGTAGACGTCGGGCAACTTCAGCGTGCCGACCGCGGCCACCAGCATGAAGAACACGCCGCCCAGAAACAGCGCGCCGCCAAGGATGTCGATGAGCAGTGTCATGCGTTGTCCTCCTCCGGGCCCTTGAGCCCGTCGTAGGTCGCCGGCAGATGCGACAGGTAGTAGAAGAACGCCACGGTCGCGAAAAAGCCCAGCGCGGTGACGATCAGGATCAGTTCAACAAAGTCCGCGGTGCGCTTGTGGTAGGAGTAGACGATCATCAGCGCCACGGTCGTGATGGTGAGCAGATCCATGCCGAGCATGCGGTCGAGCAGCGTGGGGCCCTTGGCGATGCGGATCACGCCGGCGATCAGGCCGGGGATGAAGGCCAGCCAGCCGAGGTAGTAGAGAATTTCGGTCCAGTTCATGGCGTCAGCGGGTCCAGGCGAGCAGCGGTTGTTCGAGGCCTTTTTTGATGGAGTCGCGCACGGCCTCGGGGTCGCGGGCGTCGAAGGCATGCACCACCAGCTCCGACATGTCCTCGGAGATTTCCACCGAGGCGGTGCCGGGCGTGAGCGTGATGCTGTGGGTGAGCACGAGGATCTCGAAGTGGCTCAGTCCCTTCAGCGGATAGGTGATAAAGCCGGGCGCGAGATCGGCGTTTTTCTGAAACAGCACGGACTTGGCGATGGCGATGTTGGCCAGCACCAGCTCACGGGTGAATTTAAGGATAAAGACCACCAAGCCGACCGCGCGGAGCGGCCAGGATCGTTTGGCGGAGGAGGCGGGGATTCCGGAGGTGCTCATGGTTTGGGTGCTCCCGGGGTTTTCGCCGGATACAGGGTTTCGTTGGCCCCGCGCACGGTCTCGACGTAACCGGCGCGGTCGAGGGTCTGATCGGCGGCAAAGCGGGCCACGCGGAAGAAGTGCTCGGCGCCAAAGCCGATCACCAACGACACGCAGGCCATGCCGACGATCACCGCGCTCATGCGGCGCGTCCCGCCGGTGACCACCGGCGGACGATCCTCGGGCGCGGCCTTCCAGAAGGCGCCGAGCCAGATCTTCAGCATGCTCATCAACGTCAGCACGCTGGCCACCAGCGACATGACGACGAGGATCCATTCGCCCTGCGTGAAGCCTTCCTGGATGATCATGAACTTGCCCCAGAAACCGCTGAGCGGCGGCAGGCCCGCCAGCGACATCGCCTGCAACACAAAGCCGATGCCGAGCCACGGAGCGACCCGCCAGAGTCCGCCGGTGCGGGCGAGTTCGTCGGTGCCGTTGAGCCGCGTCACCGAGCCGCTGACGAGGAACAACGCCGACTTCACGATGATGTGGTGGATGATATAAAAGATCGCCGCGGCGATCGCGAACGGTGTGAACAAACCGATGGCCAGCGCCATGAAACCGATCTGGCTGACAATGTGGTAGCTCAGGATCGTTTGCACCCGGCTCTGTCCCACCGCGCCGAGCACGCCGATCACCATGGTCAGACCGGCGGTCCACGCGATCAACGTGTGGATCTCGGTGAGCGAGGGCGGCAGCACCGTGCCGAAGATACGGATCAGCACGTAGACGCCGACCTTGGTCAACATGCCCGCATAAAACGCCGCCACCGGAGCGGGCATCACCGAGTAGCCGCCCGGCAGCCAGTGGTAGAGCGGGAACAGACCCGCCTTCAGGCCGAACACCATCAACATCAACACCGCCAGCAACGTCAGCCGGTAGTCGCCCGCCAGCAGGTCCGAGCGCACGGCGATCTCGGCAAAATTGAGCGTGCCGAACAGGCTGTAGGTGAAGCCGCACACCGCGAGGAACAACGCGCTGCCGACGAGGTTCAGCGTCAGATAGGGCAGCGCCTGCCGCGAGTCCCGCGCGCCCAGTTCCAGCGTCATCAGGCCGTAGGACGCCAGCAGCATCACCTCGAAGGCGACGAAGAGGTTGAACAAGTCGCCGGTGACAAACGTTAGGTTGATGCCGCAGAGCAGGAACATCAGCAACGGCAGCCGCAGCGGATGTTCGTCCGCCGCGCGCTCCTCGGCGAAGCCGAACAGCGCGCAGGTCAGCGCCGTGAATGCCGACAATGCCAGCATGATGCCCGCGAGCGCGTCCCCCACCAGCACGATGCCGTAGGGCACCAGCCAGCCGCCGAGGCGCAACACGAGCGGACCACCCTCGCCCATCGCGTGCGATACCAGCCAGATCGCGTGCACCAGCAATCCGGTGGTGGCGAAGACCGCCAGCACACGGCGCCAGGCGGCGGGCTTGGGGGCGAGCAGACAGATCAACGCGACGATGGCCGGCAAAATCACCGGCAGCGCGACCAGATTGGCCGGAGTGTTGAACATATTCATGCGTTGCCCTCCCGGTCGGCCACGGACTTGGAACTCCGATCAAAGAGCTTGATCACGCTAGCGGTGCCGCGGTCCATGTAGAGACGGTAAATGAGCACCGTCAGGTAGGCCGCGACCGCAAAGCCGATCACGATCGCCGTCAGGATCAACGCCTGCGGCAACGGATCAACCGGGAGGCTCCCGTCGGCGGCCTGATCGCCGGCAATGACCGCCGCGCGCTTGCCGGTCGGATCGCCCGAGATGGCGATCAGCACCAGATTGGCGGCGTTGGAGATCATCAGGAATCCGAACAGCATGCCCAGCATGCGGCGCGACAGGCACAGGAAGATACCCGAGCCAAACAGCACCGCGATGAGCACGGCGGCTTCAAGTTGGTTGGTCATGTCAGTTGCCCCCCCTTTCCGGCGGACTGGCGCGGATCGGCTACCGGGTGCGGATTCAAATCGATCGGCTCGCAACGCACCGAGGTGAACCGGGCCTCCTCTTCCTCGACGAAGGCGGGCAGACCGTGGACGGACTTCATAAGCGGAAGCATGATTTTCAAAGCCGTGCCGACCACCGCCAGATAGACGCCAAGGTCGAACCAGAACGCGCCGCCCAGATAGAAGCCGGCGACATAAACATGGAAGTGATGCAGCACCGGCAGGCCCTGCACCAACGCCGGAAACAAGCCGGCCGCCAGCGCCAGAAACACACCGGCCACCGCGATGCCCAGCGGACCGAAGCGCACCAGCCGGCGCACGCCGTGCACGCCCAAAACGAACGTCAGCAAAATCAACGACAACGCGCTGATCAGGCCCGCGGGAAACCCGCCGCCCGGCAGATTGTGACCACGCAGGAACACGTAACCCGCGAACAGATTCAGCGGGACAAAACCGCCCAGCACGATCATGCGCAGGATGAAGTCCGCCGGCACCGGGAAAAGATCATGCTGGCGCGCCACGTCGGCCTTGCGCCCCAATCCCACCCGGCGGCGGGAGATCAGGCCAAGGCAGCCCAGCGTGGCGATGACCAGCACCGCGATCTCGAACATCGTGTCGAAACCGCGGTAATCGATCACCGTGGTGTTCACGACATTGGTGCCCTTCGCGTAGGCCGCCGAGGTCGCCAGATAATAGTCGCCCGCACGGTCCAGTCCCGCGACGGGCGATTGCTGGAAGATCAGCACGCCGCCGCCCAGCAGCAAACCCGCGCCCACCGACAGCACGATGCGCAGGACGTTGGGCACCGACGCGCCGCCGGTCGGGGTGATCTTGGCCAACGCGCCGTCGCGCTTCAACCGCAGCACCACCAACAACACCAGCAGCAACGTGGCCGACTCGACCAGCATCTGGGTGATCGCCAGGTCCGGTCCCTGATAAAGCACGTAATAGAAAACAATGCCCAACCCCACCAACGACACCGCGAACAACTGCGGAATCACCCGCTTCCACGAAGCCGCACACACCGCCGCCGTGCCCACCAACGCGACCACCACCCAGCGCAGCCAGCCATCGGCCGCGGATGGCAACAACTCCCAGCCCGACGCCTGCGCGACCAGCTCGTCCCAGCGCGGCAACAGGAAACACGCCGGCAGCACCACCATCACACCCACGACCACATAAAGATAAGCGTAGGGCGTCTCAAAACCGATCGCGCGGTTGAACGCCCGCGCCGCGTAGGGCACGCCGTCGGCGATCTTGTCGAAGACCAGATCAAACCGCAGCCAAACCGGCACCTCGGCGCGATTCCAACGCGCGCGCCCCACCAGAAAATACAGTGCCAACCCCGCCGCGACCACGAGCGTGCTCGTGATCAATTCCGCCGAAATTCCGTGCCACAGGTGCAGCTCGTAATCCCCGACCACCCGCCCCGCCGAATCGCCAAACGACTGGGTAAACCGCCCAAAAGCCGTCGCCCCCAACCCGCAGACCAACGTCGCCAGGCCCAACAGCACCGGCGGCAATTGCAAGCCCGCCGACGGCGCGTGAAAATGATCCTCCACCGCGTGCGTCGGCTTGCCGAAAAACGCCCCCAGCACCACCCGCGCCGCCACCGCCACGTTGATCGCCGAGCCAACCGTCAACGCGATGAACGGCCACAGCGCCACCGAGGTCTCGCCCGCGTGCCACAGATCAAACAGATCCGCCAGCAACAGCTCCTTGCTCAAAAAACCCGTGGTCGGCGGCAAACCCGCGAACGCCGCCAGCGCCAGCAACGCCGCCGTGCCCACCACCGGCATCTTGCGCCACAACCCGCCCAGCTTCCGCAAATCCCGCGTGCCCGTCGAGTGGTCGATGATGCCCACCACCATGAACAAACACGCCTTGTAGAAAACGTGGTTGAGAATGTGCAACGCATCCCACGTCACCGGCACGCCCTGCGAATGCAGACCGTAGTAACCGATCAGGAAACCCAACTGCGCCACCGTCGTATAGGCCAGCACGCCCTTCAAATCCTGCGAGAGCAGCGCCAGCACCGCGCCCAATAAAAACGTGCCAAACCCGATGCCCGTCAGCAACGGCACCCACGCGTCCAGTCCGTTGAAGACCGGCAGCAAACGCGCCGTGAGGAACACGCCCAGCTTCACCATCGTCGCCGAGTGCAGGTAGGCCGACACGGGAGTCGGCGCCGCCATCGCGTTGGGCAACCAGTAGTGAAACGGGAACTGCGCCGACTTGCCCGCGATGCCCACGAAGCAGCACAGGAACGCCGCCGTCAGCAACCCCTCCGAGCCCGCCGGCACTCCGCCCATCGCGATGATCTCCGCCAGATCATACGTGCCGTAGGCCACCCGCAGCAGCACCACGCCCGCCAGCAGCACGAGCCCCGTCAGCCCGGTCGTCAGCAACGCCATGCGCGCACCGCGCTGCGACTCCGCCTTGTCGTGCAAAAAGCCGATCAACAAAAACGACGTCAACCCCGTCAGCTCCCAGGCGACGAACAGCAGCATCAGGTTGCTTGCCATCACCGTCACCAACATCGCGCCCATGAACAGCATCAGGTAACAGTAAAACTTGCCGTGATCCCGGTAGTGATCGTCGTCCAGATAACACGCCGCGTAGAACGTCACCAACACGCCCACCCCGCTCACGATCAGCGCGTAAAGCAGCGACAACCCGTCCGGCGTCACGCTCAGATTGACCCCCAGCGACGGAATCCACTCCCAAACCCGACCCAGCGCGCGCACCTCGGTCGGCAGGCCCTTCAGCTGTAGCGCCGCCACGAAGCTCGCCACCGGCGCCGCCAGCGCCACCCAACCCGTCTTGGCCCCGAGCAACCGCCCCAGCGCCGGCAAAAACGGAGCCAGCGCGAAGGGCGCGAAGAGTAAAACCAGCAGAGAAAAATCCATTGAAATACAGAAGAGAAAGGGAGCTTATCAAAAGCAGAGCCGGTGCCACCAGGGACCCCGGTCCGGACGGAAATTCCGGCCAAGCGAAAGGCTCACCCCCGCCATGTCAAAGCCACTCGGTCCGTTCCGGACCGATTTTCAAAGCAGCCCCGGGATCTGTGCCAGCGAGGTCACAAACCGCGCCGCCCCCGCCCGCACCTTCTCGCGCGCCACGTAGCGGCCAAAACCGATGAACAAATCCACCACCGGGCGCGTCTCCAGATCACTCACCCCGTCGCCCACCATCACGATGCGCTCCGGCGCCAGCTCGGCCTTCAGACGGGCCACCACCTCGGGTTTGCCACCCGAACGCGTGGTCGGATACCCCTCGTCGAAGCCGGCATACTCGCCATTGGCGTCGAAAAACAAATCCACCGCCTCCACCCGCGCGATGCCCAGGTGGTCGGCCAGCGGACGGATCGCCTGCCGGAAACCGCCGCTCAAAATCGCCACCTCCCAACCCGCCGCGCGCAACGCCCCCACCGTCGCCACCGCCGTCGGCTCGATCGTCGCCAGGTATTGCGCGCCCACCGCCGCCACGTCCGCCTGACGCGGACGAATCAGGCGCAACCGCTCGCCAAACACCGCCTCGACCGCCACCGCGCCGTTCATCGCCCGGTTGGTCAGCTCCTCGACCATGGCGAACGCCTCCGGCCCGCGCACGCGGGCGAGTTCGTCCACGCCTTCGATGGCGCTGAGCGTGCTGTCACAGTCGAAAAGAATCAGTTTGGAACCGGCCATGGGAAAAGCCCGACCAGTTCGCCGCCAAACCCCGCCGACGCAAGGAAAAGCCGGTCCCGCCGCTACCGCGGAAAAGTGTCACTCATTAAGTGACACTTTTCCCGGGACCGCCCGCCGTGCGGACGCCAGCCACCCGCTCGCCGCCCCGGCATTGACAGGCCCCGTCCCGCATCTACGTTGTGGGACCCTTCGTCCATGGAACTCACGAAAACCGACGTCATTTCCGCACTGCGCACCTGCCAGGACCCGGAAATTCCCGTCAACATATTCGACCTCGGGCTCGTCTATGATATCCTGCTGAGTCCCTCGGACAACGACACCACCGACATCACCGTGAAAATGACCCTCACATCTCCCGGTTGCCCGATGGCCAACTCGATCTCCCACGAAGTGCAGCACAAACTCCAGACCCTGGCCGGCGCGGGCCGCGCCCAAGTCGACCTCGTCTGGGAACCCGTCTGGCAACCCGACATGATCACCCCGGATGGTCGTCGCCAGCTCAACCTCGCCTGAGCCCAATCCCACAGTGGTTGCCATGACTCAATCCCGCCGCAAAGAGCCCGACTCCTCCTCCCGAGACTTCGTGAAACACTCGAGTCTTTACCAGGAATTCCTCGCCGAACGGGAAGAGATTCTCCGGCACAAATGGATCGAGTCCGAACGACTCGGCTACGACATCGGCTTCGAGCGCGCCCTGCTCGACTGGATCCGCAAGCACCGCGAAAGCTGGCGCAGCGCCCGCCGCTCCAACGGCGGCACCAATCCGCCGATGAAACCCAAGTCCGACGCCGCCAAAGGCGGCCAGACCCAAAAATCCGCCTGAGCCCGACGCGCCTGATTCCAAGGCGCGTTTTTTTTGGAGACGTCACACAAAAGGAGAACGGACATTCCTGTCCGTTCAACACGTCGAAATGGAACGGACAGGAATGTCCGCTCTCCTCTTTGCGATCACGCGGCCCCTACCCCGCCAGCGCCCCGTCCAACGCCGCCACCAAG
Source organism: Verrucomicrobiota bacterium (assembly GCA_043815125.1). Taxonomy (GTDB): domain Bacteria; phylum Verrucomicrobiota; class Verrucomicrobiia; order Opitutales; family Opitutaceae; genus JAUWBF01. Next base: position 11,995 of record JBDRJH010000339.1, on the reverse strand, counting down.
GCCGCCTCGTCCAGCCCCGGACCGATCAGCACGATTTCCTGCCGCCGGTCGCCCCACGGCTCGGCCCACGCGGCCACCACCGAGGCCGGCCGCTCCGCGAGCGTCGCCCGCCCCCGCTCGATCATCGCCGCCCACCACGGGTTGAGCGTCTCCAGATTGGCGACGCCACCGGCGATCGACACAAAGCCCATCTCGTCCGGCTGCTCACGCGTCCAACAAAAGCCCTTCGCCCGCAACACGCCCGGCAACCCGTCCTCCAATAACGCCCGCAGGCGCTCCCGCGCAAACGGACGCCGCTCGCGATAAACCACCGCGCCTAAACCGTGCCTCGCCCCCGCCGGCCGCGCCACCGGCCTCACCACCGGAGACAACGCGTTCAACTCGCGAATCCAGCGCGCCGCGCCGACCGTCGCCGCCGGATCAAACCGCGCCACGCCCAACACGTCGTCCGCATCCAGACGCCCACGCTCGCACCAACGCAGCTCCGCGCGCGGATTCAACCCGCGCACAATCTCCTCCACCACGCGGCGCGCCCCGTCGCCACCCGCGGCGTCCAGCCGGTCGCGGTGGTTGAGCACGATCAAATCCGCACACTCCGCCTGCTCGATCATCAACGACAACGCCGGCGACTCGCGCCCCGCGGCCGCCCAACCGCGCTTCGGCGCCGCGCCGTGATACGCCCGCCACTCCGCATGGAAAAACGCCGCGTCGAGCACCGTCACCAACGACGACAACGTCGCGAAATCCGCCAGCGCACGCCCAAACGGATTCTTGCGCGTGAACAACGCCGCCACCCCGCGCGGCTCGGCCACGCCGGTCGACTCCACCAAAATGTGTTCGTAACGCCCCTCCGCCGCCAGCCGCGCCAGCGTCTCGCCCAGATCGTCGCGCCCCGAGCAGCACACGCAGCCGCCCTGCAACTCGACCACCTCGCCGCCGCCGGGCAACGGATCCGCGCGCACCAACGCCCCGTCGATGTTGAGCGCCGCAAGGTCGTTGACCACCACCGCCCAGCGCCGGCCGGCGGACTGCGCCAGCAGGTGCCGCAGCAACGTGGTCTTGCCCGCCCCGAGGAACCCGCCGAGCACCGTCACCGCCGGCTTCATGGTCGTCAGGCCTGCGCGGCCGCCGGCTTCTGCTGGAGCCGCTCGGCCAGCTCCGTCCAGTCCTGCAACCAGCCGGCCTCCTCGCCGCCCAGCGACGCGAAGCTGCGCTGGCGCATGGCCTCGCGCGCGGCCTGCAACGCCGCCCCGCCGACCTGCGCGCGACGCGGATCCTCGTTGAGATTGTCCTCGATAAACTCCGCCAAAAACCGCGGCTGCTGCGTGCGGTAAAGCCAGCCGCCAAACTCGAACAGGCGCAGGCTCGGATCGGCGAACCACTTGGCGTTCTCGCCCCAGCCCTTGGCCAGCGCCAGCCCCTCCTCGACCACGTCGCCCGCCTCCGAAACCAGCGCGCGCTGCTCGTCGGAACGCGGCTCCGCCGTCGAGATGCGGCCGGCCAGCAGCACGCACAACGCATGACGCGCCCGCAAACCCAGGTCGCAACAACGCGGATCCTTGGCCTCGTGCGGTGAGGTCAACGCAAGCGACCGGCGCACCGTGGCCACCGCACCCTCGGCGTCGCCGCCGGCCGCGACCGCCTGGGCCATGCTCAGATTCATGTTGGCGATCTCCAGCACCACCGCCGGGCCACCCTCGGCACGCAGCCCCTCGAGCAGCGTGATGGACTCGGTGAAGCAGCGCTTGGCCTCGTCCCACTGCCGGGTCTGCATCATCAGCACGCCACGGTTGCCCCACGCCGAGGCGAGGTTGCGCCGCGCGACCGGGGCCTGCTCGGCCGCGCGCATCAGCACACCGATGGCCTGGTCAAGGGCATGGCGCGCCGACTCCACCGCGGCCTCGTCGCCGATGCGCGCGTGACAGATGCCGGCGTTCATCCAGGCCGCGCCGAGCGTGTTCTCGACCTCCACCGGACGCGGCTCGGGCCAGCGCTCCAAACGGGCGACCGCCTCGGCGAAGGACGCGCCGGCGGCCTTGATCGAGTCGGGCGTGTTGAGTCGTTGCAGCGCGCCGCCGCGGTTCATGTGCGCGGAGGCCAGCCCCGGGCTGTCGGCCTCGCTGTCGGCGGGAATGGCCGCGATCGCCTGATCGTAGCAGCGCACCGCCTCGGCCGGCTGGTTGGCGAGGTCCAGCACCTGGCCGCGCTGCATCCACGCCGCCGCGCGCAGGCGGGCCGTGTCCGGCGAGGCCGCCATGCCGTCGAGCAACCGCAGCGCCTGTTCGCAGGCTCCCATGGCGGCGCGGGCGGTCTCGTTGGTCTGCACCTTCCAAGCCTCGGCGGCCTGGGTCAGCAATTGGGTGACTTCGTTGATTTGGGCGGTGTCTTCCATGGGGAAGGCCCATGCAAAGCCCCTCGCCCCCATCGCGGCAAGCCCCCGTTGAGCCCGAACTCGCCAAACTCCGCCCCGTGCGCTTCATTGTCACCGTGCCGTTACTTCGCCTGCTTTTCACCTGCCTGCTGCTGGCCGCCCTGCCCGCGACCGGAGAAACCCCGCCGTCCGACGACTGCGATTGCGACGCCTCCGCACAGGAGCAGCTCGGCAAACCCATCATCGGCACCGTGGAAAGCCTGCCCGAAAACGCCGGCCGCATCATCCTCGCCCACAAAGGCGTGCCCGGTCTGCTCAGACCCGGCGCGAGCGAGTTTTTGATCAACGCCACCGTGCGCGCCGTGCTCAAACCCGGCGAGCGCGTCATCGCCCAGGCCGTGCCCCTCGACGACGGCACCTGGGAACTGACCTCCGTGCGCCGGCTCAAGCCCGTCGCCACCCCTTGACAACTTTGCTAGAGTCCGCCGTGCCCATGCCGCGCCCGACTTCAACCTCCGTCCAAATCCGTCCCTGGCGGAGCTGCGCGGCGGTTTTGCTGGCGGCCCTGCTGCTCACGCTCGGCCTGCTCGGCGTCACGCCCGACCTGCACGCGACGCTCCACGACGGCCACCACGATCACGATGGCCCGCACGACCACGAGGCCGTCCATGACGACACCGGCTGCGCCGTCCTGCTCTATGCCCAGGGCTTCACCACGCCCGCACCGGCCCCCATCGTCGAGCCGCCGGTCACGCATGATCTGGACGAACATTCCCGCCCCTACGCCGACCCGCACCTCGCGCCCGTCCCCCACCTGAGCCCCCCCGGCCGCGCCCCGCCCCACCCCGGCAAAGTGTCACTCATTAAGTGACACTTTAGCCACCCCGCCGAGGCAAGCTCCCGCAAAGTGTCACTTAATGAGTGACACTTTGCCCTCCACGCCAGCGCCGCGTCCCGGCCGAAGAGTCACCTGATGGGTTACTCTTTGGCCGGGTGTCCGGGCGGCGGCGCAGTGCAGAAAAACCCACCACAACCATGTCCAAATCACTTTATCTCCCGCTTCTGTTTTCTCTTCCCGCCGCACTCGCGGCGCAGACCGTCGTGCTCGACCCGCTGGTCGTCACCGCCTCGCCGGTGGCGCGTCCGCAGACCGACCTGATCGGCTCGGCCAGCGTGCTCGAAGGCGACGCCCTGCAACAATCCCGCCAACCCACGCTCGGCGAGACGCTCTCCGCGCTGCCCGGCGTTTCCGCGACCGGCTTCGGCCCCGGCGCCAGCCGCCCGATCCTGCGCGGCCTCGGCGCCAATCGCGTGCGTATCCTCGCCAACTCCACCGACACGCTCGACGCGTCCAACACCTCGCCCGACCACGCCGTCTCGGTGGAACCGTTCCTCGTCAAACGCATCGAGGTCGTGCGCGGCCCGGCCGCTCTGCTCCACGGCTCGTCGGCCGTCGGCGGCGTGGTCAACGTGATCGATCACCGCATCGAGTCGGAGCTACCCGCCGGTCCCGTCTCCGGCCTGTTCGACACCACCGTCACCGACAACGGCGCGGGCCACGCGGTCGGCGGCGCACTCGACATCGCCCTCGCGCCCGACCGTGAAAACAACGCCGGCTTCGTGCTGCACCTCGACGGTTTCCAACGCGAATCCGACGACCTCGACGTGCCCGGCGCCTCCGGCCAACCCGGCGCGCCGCGCGGCACGTTGCTCAACTCCTCGGTCGACTCGAAGGGCGCCTCGGCCGGCCTCAGCTACGTGTCCGCAGTCCTCGACGCGGGCGTCAACTACAGCGGCTTCGACACGTTCTACGGCGTGCCGCAGGAGCCCGACATCTCCATCGACCTGCGCCAGCGTCGGTTCGACGCGTCGGCCGATTACCAAGCCCCGCTGGGCGTCTTCTCGGGCGCGCGCGCCAAGTTCGGCTACGCCGATTACGAGCATCGCGAGATCGACGTGCCCGCCAACGCCGTCGAGACGGTCATCGGTCAGGAAGGTTTCGACGGCCGCTTCGAACTCCTCAACGACGACCTCGCCGGTTGGGCCGGCGCGCTCGGCGCGCAGCTCGGCCACACCGATCTCTCCGCGACCGGCGACGAGGCGTTCCTGCCTACCCACGGCACCGACAACGGCGCGTTGTTCATCTTCCAGGAACTGCCGCGCGGCGACACCGTCTGGCAGCTCGGCGCGCGCGTCGAGCACCGCGAGGTCAGCGCCGACGCGTTCGACAACATCCTCTTTGTCGAGGGCATCGATCCGGCCAACAACGGCGGGGTCAACTTCGCCACCAGCAACGGCGCGCGCTCCGACGACCGCACCACCTTGTCCGGCTCGTTCGGCGCGATCCACACGCTCGACGAAAGCCACAAACTCGCCTGGAGCGTCAGCTACACCGAACGCGCGCCCACCGGCCAGGAACTCTACGCCGACGGTCCGCACATCGGCACCGACGCCTACGAGATCGGCGACGCCTCGCTCGACGACGAACGTGCGCTCGGCGCCGAGGTTTCGCTACGCCGCACCACGGGTCTCGTCACCGGTTCGTTGACCGGTTTCGCCACCTTGTTCGACGGCTACATTTTTGAGCAAGGCACGGGCAACCAGATCGTGTTTGAGGACCCCGACGGCATCGCCAACAACGGCGACGAGGAGGCCCTCGACGAGATCCGCTTCGTGCAACGCGACGCGCTCTTCTACGGCGTCGAGGCCGAGGCCGTCTGGCACCTGCACGCCGCCGAGCGCCACTCCCTCGATCTGACGACCGCGGTCGACTACACGCGTGCCGTGGAGCGCGGTGGCGACGACCTGCCGCGCATACCGCCGCTCAAGGCCCGCGTCGCGCTCGACTGGCGCCGCGACGCCTGGCGCGCCGGCGTCGATCTGCTGGCCGTGGCGAAGCAAGGCGACACCGCGCCCGGCGAGACCGACACCGACGGCTACGCGCTGCTCGGCCTGAGCGCCGGCTACACGCTGGAGACCACGCACGCGACCTACGACGTCTTCCTACGCGCCAGCAACCTCACCGACGAGGAGGCCCGCCAACACACGAGCTTCGTGAAAAACGTCGCCCCACTGGCCGGCCGCGCCTTCACCGCCGGCGTGCGAGTCAGCTTTTGAGCGAAGCTCAGACCCGGCGACGCCGCGCCGCGACCCAGCCCAAAACCAGCGTCGCCGCGATGGCGGCGCTGGCGCCCGGCTCGGGGATGGCCGCCGCCGAGGCGACGTTCTGCAACGCACCGGCCTGGGTCTCGGTCAGTCCGAGAACGGTCGCCGCGCTGCCGGTGCTGTCTGGCAGTGCGGTCGCATCGCCGCCAAGGATGGCTTGGTAGAACATCAGCGAAGCGAGATACGAACCGGCCGCGCTCGCGTGGTAGTTGTCGGGAGCCCACAGGTTCATCTTGCCGGCTTCCGCGCCGGCGTCCGGATCGTAGGCGACTCCCGTATCCAAAGCTTGGATAAACGCGCTGCCCACGCCCACCGCTCCCGCCAGCGAAAAGTCCGCGGCGGCGGCGAAGTAGGCGTCGTTCAGCTCGGCCTGCATGGCCGCGAGCGACGCGTAGACGCCAGGCACCTGGTCGGGCCGCGCCCACGTTTCGTAAAGGAAGATTTGCACGTCCGGATTCTGCGCCCGGAGCACGTCCGCGATGTCGCTGACGGACGAGCGGAAGGCCGCGATGTCACCCGAGGGATGCGTGGAGAGCGGGCGCGTGCTGTAGTCCTGCAGCACGACGACATCCCAGCTCGTGTCGATGACCGGGAGCTTGTTGGCCAGATGATAGGAGAGGCCCTGACCGGAGACGGCCTCGATGGTGACGTTGACGTCCGAGCGGCCGCCCTCGTCGGCGAGCGCCTTGAAGATGCCGGGGACGCCGCCCTGGCCGCCGCCGTTGGCATCGGTGATCGCGGCGGCGTTGAAACCGGAGACGGGAGAAACGGTGCCGTGGGTGAAGCTGTTGCCCACGAAGAGCACGTCGAGGGCGCGCGCGACAGGCGCGCCGGCGGCGCAGAACAGGAGGCCGATGGCCGGCAAGACGAGTGGGGTGAGGCGCATGGGAAAAAAGAGGCCCGCCCGGACAGGATCAGGGCGGGCCGGAATGTGTATCAACAATTTGGTGACAACTCAGCGCCGGCGGCGCAGCCCGACCAGGCCCAGGGCGGCCCCGCCCGCCAGCATCGCGAAGGAGCCGGGCTCGGGGATGGTGGCGGCCATCGACTCGATCTGCAGCGAGCCGATGTAGAAGAACTTGCTCGAGTTGGTATTGGTCGCGTCCGGGGTGATGGTGAGGGTCAGCGTGCCGGTCGCGGAGGGGGCGAGGACCGCGCTCGAAGCGATGGTCGAGGTGTTGTTGGAGGCGTCGAGGACGGCGACCGAGGTCTCGTTGCCGTTGGTCAGGGAATAGTTGGCCGTGCGCACATCGCCCACGCTCATGCGCGAGGCGAAATAGGAGAGCTGATAGAGTTCACCGGCGTTCAGCCCGGACAGGGTCATGTGAATGACCGGCACCGGACTGTTCAGGCCAAATGTCGACACATGGCCGAAGAGACTGTCCTGAGTGACCGTGGACGGCAGCGAAGCGGCTCCGCCGGTCGGGCCCGTCGTGCCATTGGGATTAAAATTACCGCCCTCGCTGCTGAAGTCGTCGTAGGAGAAAAAGATGCCGGTCGCGTTGCCGGCGCTGTCGAGCATGGCGACGGGCGTGTCGATCGGGGTGCCGCTGGTGCTGTCGATGAAGATGTTGTTCCAGCCGGACGCCGGCGTGGACGCGCCGCCGAAGTCGATGTTGATTGAAACGGCGCTTGCCGCGACGGGGGCGAGCAGACCGAGGAGGGAGACAATGAGTTGGGTTTTCATGGGAGGTTTGGGGACAGGTAAACAGAGGTTTGGGGGAAACGGGTCATGGCCGCGTAAGCCGTGCACAGCGCAGAATGTCGAAACGCTTGGTCTGAACAATCGGCCGAAATCTAACACAATTTAGCCTGGCCGATTAACGCTTGGGCGCCGGGTCAATCGTGCGCGTTCAGTTCGATCCGGCCGATGTCGAGCGTGCCGGCCTGGCAATAGAACAGCGCGCCCACGATGACCAGAGTGGCGGCATCCGGCGGCACCTCCAGGGTGCCCGAGAAGCTCTTCCAATCGGTCGAGCCCGTGCGGGACACGACGAGCGGCTTGGGCGTGGGACGGAGCTTGGCCTTGTCGAGAGTGCGAAACTCCAACTGCAGGCGGGCGTCATGCCACGACTCGTCACCGCCGACCACATCGGCGGCACGGGCCTGGATGAGGAAGTCCACGGAGCGCACCGTCGCCGACAGGGGAATCTCCTTGTAGAACACGGGGCTCTTGCCGGGCTCCTCGACCTTCAGGCGCACGTAGGACAGCTCGGGGGCCTTGTTGAGATGCCAGCTAAGACCCTTGCCTCCGATCCAGCCATCGGGCCAGCCGTCATAGTTGTCGTCGAACAGGAAACCGGGATTGGCGACGAGCGGTTTGCCCTCGGCCAAAAGCCGGGAGGAGCCGGCTTCGCAGCCGAGCAGCACGACCAGCGAGAGGGCGGCGATGCGGAAATATTCAGGCAGACGCAGCCGGGAGGATGGCGGGACGAGACGGGGTATGATGGGGGAACGAATCATGCACGCATCTTCGCCCACCTCATCGAACGCTCAACGACGCCGGATCTAACAAGTGTTAAGCACCCGCCGGCTGCAAAAGGACGCTCCCGCGGCCATACCGACGATCACCCCCCGCACCCGCAACACCGGTTGCGCCGAGGTCGCCTCGTATTCGGATCAATCCTACAACCCTTGCGTTTTTCCCACATGACATCCCCCAACACATGCATTCGCCTGCGCGCGTCTCTGGCCGCGCTTCTAGTAACCCTGGCCGTCCCGATCACGGCCCGAGCCCTTGACAGCGTTTCCGAGTGGGCCGCGCTCGAGGCGCGCCACAATTCCAAAGGACCCGAAGTCGTCGTTCGCCAGTGGCTGCCCGACGCCGACCAGTATGCGTGGAATGCCTACGGCTGGCTGGAGGGCTACCTCTCGCTGGCCCAGGCCACCGGCGATTCCCGCTACATGGAAACCGCCAAAGAGATACTCGACTACATGCTCTCCAAACGCGACGACATCCGCTTCGCCGGCCAGGAGCTCGACACGCCCTACCACTCCGCCCCCACCGAATACCTCTACAACCGAGGCACCCCCGCCCCGGGCTGGCGCCGGCGCAGCCAATACACGGGAAACCAGATGCAGGTTTCCGTGCTGGTCGACGCCCGCATCAGCGAGATCTTCCTCCGGTGGTGCGAGGTCGCGCGCAAGGCGTTCCCCCAATACGAGGCCGACGTGACCCGTTACCTCGATCACATCCACGAGACGCTTGAGCTGCACCAGGGCTCCTTTCGCGAAATCCCGTCCGACATCTACGTCGGCCCGAGCATCTACACCCCGGAGCGGCCCGCCGGCGGCTACCGCTACTGGTGGCACGACAAGGAAGGTTTCCCGCCCACCTCTCCCGGCGCCCGTGTATGGAGCGGCCAGACCGCCCTCAACCACTCCGCCGTCATGGCCTCGGCGATGCTCCGCTACGATCAGCTCAAGGGCACTCAAGGCTATCGCGAAAAGGTCCAGTTGATCGTCAACTACGTCCTCAACGCCTTCGATCCCGCTCACCCCGACAAGGCCATCTGGGAATACGATCCGGTCAACTCGCGCCGTCACGACATCGAGGACATCGGCCACGCCGCCATTTCGCTGCCCCTGCTGCAGGCCGCCTACCTCGACGGCAAGTTTGGCGTCACCAAGGACCACATGCTGCGCCTGACCAAGACCTACCTCAAGCTCTTCAACGAGGAGACCGGCTTCCCCCACCGCTACATTGACGGCACCGAAAAACCCGATGAAAAACCCGGAGAAACCTACGGTGTGCGCTCAGCCACGTGCTTCTATTCGTGGCTCTGGTTCTCGCAATTCGACCCCGAGGTTCTGACCAAGGCCCGGCGCTCGTTCGAGGCCCACTTTGGCGACCGTTATTCATCCAGTTACAGCATGGGCGGCTGGGCCAACCTGCTCTACTGGGAACAAGTTCGCGACGGCAAGGCCGCCATCGTCGACAGCGCGAAGCGCGCGAAGTAAGCGACGTCACACGACCAAGGCTCACAAACAAAGCGGGGTGCCCTCGGAGATTTCCGGAGGCACCCCGCTTCGTTGATGGCCATCGGGCGATCAACCCCATGGGCTGCTTCGTATATCGCCGGCGTAGCGCAGGCTTCCTGCCTGCCGTCGAAAACCCGGCTTGCAGGCAGGATGCCTGCGCTACTTTTCAACCGGAGCCACAACGTCGTGCACCACGGACACCTTCAGGCGCATCGAGCCAGCCTTGGCCGGCGGGGCAACCACCAGCAGCACGCGGTCATTGGGCGACACCGACAGGTTGACCGCGTAGAGCGTCTTGACGCCCTTGTCCGTCGCCAACGCCAGACGCAGCGGCATACCCGGATCGGGCGCCTCCTCGTGGGCGGGAATAAAATCGTCCGTCTTCACCGGCGCGGTAACCCCGGTGCCGATCTGCATCTGCCCGCGACCGACCAGCCCCTGGAAAACGGCCCGCGTGGCGTTCACCACCCGCAGGCTTTGCGGCGGAAATTTCTCCAGGCCGTCGTCGCAAGCCAGCGCCTCGACGATGCCCTGCCCCTCCGGCGTCGTGCGCGGAGCCAGCACAAACAACGCGCGCTCGGCGCCCGCCGGCCAAGCGACCCGCGAGACCACCTGGTTCTCGATCAGCCCGGTTTCAGGATTGGCGACGCGGCGCGCAAACACCACCTCGGCCGAACCGGACACCAACCGCTGCTCGGCCGAACGGGCGCGACGGCCCGGCTCCACGGGAATGAACTTCACGCCGTCGACCACGCCGAAATCAGTCCAGTCGCCCGGCCCGGCGGCGAGCACGGTGAACACACGGTCGGCGGCCGCGCTCGAAAGCGCGCCCAAGGAAAACATGCCCAGCAAGGCCAGGGCGCGGACACTCAGATTTGGTCGGGGGAAAGCCATCGGAAGGAAACGATTTTGAACTGGCGGCCAAAGGGATACTTGGCCGAGGAAGGGGCGAGCGGATCGGTCGTCGGTATCAACGATCCTGATACAGGCGCGGTCAGGTCCGGAACGCGTTGCACGATCGCCTCGCACCACGCGCGGCCCTCGGTCACGCCGGTGACCGGGTTGCGCACGTCGCCGTAGGCGCGGACGCGAAAGGTGTCGGAGCGCGGGGTGATGAAAGGGGCGATGGCCGACAGGACGTCGGCCTGCGAAAGCCAGCCGGGCGAATAGGGCGGAACCAGATCCGGATCGGCCGAGTTAATGCCGGCGTCCGCCACGGACTGGGTGATGACGCCGTCGTCGACGAAGTCGCGCAGCGTGGCGTAGGGGCGTCCGCGCGCCTTGAGCTGCGCGACGATGCTCGTTGCCATCGCGCCGACCTGCGCGTCCGTACGCGTGAGGGCGCCGCGCAGGTAGGTGTTATCCGCGTCGGGCGCGTCGAGGGGATGGGTCGGCAGACCCTGCGCGCCGTTGGCCATGCGGAAGAAGGCGTTGTTCAGGTCGACTCCCGCCTGCGGCGTGGCGCCGCCGTAGGTCCAGCCCTTGAGCTGCAGGCCGCCAAGCACGGCGCGCCAGGCGGGCTCCGAGGTGGAGTTGATGTTGAACGCGCCGCGCAGCAGCAGGTATTTCGCCGCATGGGTGCGGTCGAGCATGTAGTCCGAGGAGGCCGAGTTGGCTCCGTAGCGGTCACCAACGGCGGGCAAAGCGGATTGGTCGGGCGCGTAGACCTCGACGTAGCGGTTGGGCAGCACCGGGGGCGCGTCGGGCGTCCAGGTATGCCAGCGCGGCAGGGTCGAGAAGAAGTAGCGGTCAAAGTAGTCGTTGACGCTCGTCAGCGGAGCGATGGTGGGGTTGCCGACACGGTAGGGCTTTTCGCCGATCACGTGCTGCAACGCGCCGACAGAGATCTGCTCCTGATCAGGCAGGTCGAAGAGCGCGATCACGGAGGTCGTGTTGAAGGTGTCGAGGCCGGCCTGGTTGATGTCGCCGATGTTGTCGGTCGGCTGCGCGGACCAGGCCGAGTCGGCGGACTCGTTGAAGTCGCCGGCGAGGTTGGTGCGGCGCGGGTCCTGCGAGGTGGCGAGGGTCGGGTCGGTCCATTCGCGGATGTCGTCCTTGAAGTCCCAGCCGTAGCCGAAGTGCCAGCCGGTGCTGTCGAGCGAGGGGCTGACGTTGGTGGCGATGCCGGCTGAGAAGTCCACGGCAGGCTTGTAGGTGGCCACCGAGAGCGAGGTGCCCTGCCGCAGCTCCACCGTGAACGGCGCGGAGGCGGGCACGGTTGGTATTGAAATTCCCAATACAGATCCGGCCGGAACCGGCGTGTCGGCGATCTCGGCGTTGCGAGCGGCGCCGTTGACGCTGAAGTTTCCGCTGCCGCCGGCGCCCTTGACCCAGCGGACCTGGCCGGGCTCCCAAGTGAGCGACGGATCCACGCGGCCGAAGAGCAGGGCGGCGGTGTTGAGATTGACCTCGTAGGAGGTCTCGTCGAGGGAGTTGGTCACTGTGACGGTCGGCAGGTTGGACAGCCGGATGCGCAGG
>JBDRJH010000338.1:0-6470 GCA_043815125.1 Verrucomicrobiota bacterium | reverse complement strand
AATCCCTCCGTCGACGCCCCGCCCGGCACCAACGCCACCGACATCGCCCGCTTCAACGACGACGTCGCCAACTCCGCCGTCAACCTCGACGTCTCCGCCACCATCAACCAACTCGAGTTCGCCTCCGGAGCCGGCGAATACGACTTCACCGGCGAACGCCTCGTCATCTCCTCGTCCTCCGGACCCGACTACATCGTCCACACCGCCGGCAACACCCAGATCTTCTCCAACGAGGTCGAACTCGCCTCCTCCGGCACCTACCGCGACTTCAACGTCGGCTCCGGCAGCACCCTGGTGTTCGAGCAGAAACTCATCTTCAGCCCCACCCAAGGCCAAATCCGCGTCCGGGGCGGCGGCACCATCGAGATCCTCAGCGGCTTCACCAGCCTGAACATTTTCAACATCTCCGGCTCCGGCAGCACGCTCAACTTCCGCGGCAACGGCGGCGTCAACCGGCTGCGCGCCGAAAACGGCGCGCGCATCAATCTCTTCACCTCGCACGGCGGCGACTTCACCCTCGCCGGCAACAACGCCTCGATTCACTTGCGCTTCGACGGCAACGCCACCGGCACCAGCGGCTCCAACACCATCTCGGTCGCGCCCACCAACAACAACACCGTCACCCTCGGCGCCGACATCGGCGGCGGCGGCACCGGCACCTTCACACGCAACGTGCGCCTCTTCCAGGCAAACGTCGGCGCGCCACTCGTGACCAACGCCACCATCCGCTTTTCCGCCACCGCCGGCAGCACCCTCAACCTCTCCGGCGTCATCCTTGATGACAACGCCGCCGGCGGCGCCGGTTCCAAGGTCGAGATCTCCGGTGCGGGCGTCGTGCGCTACTCCGGCTCCTCGGCCAACACCAGCGTCACCCCCATCCTCATCTCCGACGGCACGCTCGAACTCGCCAAGGACGCCGGCGTCAACGCCATCGGCGGCGGCGACGTCACCATCGAGGAAAACGGCGCCCTCCGTCTCGCCGCCAGCCACCAGATCGCCGACGCCACCTCGCTCGTCTTCGCCGGCGGCCTCTTCGATGTCGGCGCAAACGCCGAAACGCTCGGCGCGCTCGCCGTCGGCGCCGACGGCGGCACCATCGACTTCGGCGGCCTCGCCGGTTCACTCACCTTCGCCAGCCTCTCCTCCATCGTCGGCACCCTCACCATCGACGGCTGGAGCGAATCCTCCTCCATCACCTTCACCGACGGCTCCGGATGGAACGAAGAAACCCTCGCCCTCGTGCACTTCACCGGCTTCGGCGCCGCCCAGTTCGACACCGAAACCAATCGCCTCTTCGCCTCCGCCACCATCCCCGAACCCTCCTCCGCCGCACTCCTCATCGGCTCCGCATCCCTCTTCATCGTCTCCCTCCGACGCCGCCGTCTCCTGAGCGCCGCCTGAACCGCCAGCTCGCCGATCCTGCTTATCCCCATGGTCAACCTCCGTAGCAAATTCGCCCTGCTTTCCACCGCCCTGCTCGCCGGCATCGCCTGCCGTGCCGAGCCCGCCATCCCCGACGGCGAACAACTCCTCAACCTCGCCAGCCGGCACGTCCCGCAAATCACCGGCCCCGCGCGCGAACACGGCTCCGTCACCCAGGTCGCGACCCCCGGTCAACGTTTCGACCACGCTTGGCGCGTCGTTGTCAGCGAGCGTCAGGACACCGCGCACCACGTGCAACTCGCCGTCCCCGTCGCCGAAGCCATCGCTCGCGGCGACGTGCTCTTCCTCGAATTTAGGGCCCGTCTCGTCTCCACCGAACATGAAACCGGCATGATCGACGCCTCCAGCGTCATCGAGCTCAACGGCCCGCCCCACTCCAAGGCGCTCAACCCCTACCCGTGGTCCGCCGACACCGGCTGGAAGCTCATCCAGACTCCGTTTGTCTCCACCGCCGCGATTCCCGAACACCGCGCCGTGATCAACTTCCGACTCGGCGGCGCCGTGCAGACCGTCGATATCGGCGACATTTCCCTGAAACGCATGCCCGCCGGCACCGACATCGCCAGCCTCCCGCGCACCCAGCCCGAGCTCTACGCCGGCCACGAACCCGACGCCCCCTGGCGCGCCATCGCCGCCGAGCGCATCCGCGAACACCGCATGGAGGATCTCGTCGTCCGCGTGCGCGACGCCGACGGCCAACCCGTCCCCGACGTCACCGTGAAGGTTGACCAAATCTCCCACGCCTTCCGCTTCGGCACCGCCGTCAACAACTGGCGCCTCTTCCCCGAAAACCCCACGCCCGCCCACGCCCGCTACGCCGAGATCGCCTCCAACTATTTCAACCAGGGCACCCTCGAGAGCGCCCACAAATGGACCGTCTGGGAACGCCGCCGCCAACAGGCCATCGACACCGTCGAGTGGCTGCGCGAACGCGACATGACCGTGCGCGGTCACGTCCTCCTCTGGCCCTCCTGGCGCCGCATGCCCAAGCACCTCGCCGAACTCAAAGACCAGCCCGACGAACTCCGCGCCCGCATCGCCGCGCACTTCGAGGACATCATGGGCACCACCCGCGGCATCGTCACCGATTGGGACGTCGTCAACGAACCCCAAACCCACTTCGACATCCTCGACCTCCTCGGCCACGACTACGTCATCGAGGCCTTCCAGATGGCCCGCCGCCTCGATCCCGACGCCCGCCTGTTTCTCAACGAAGCCCTCAACTTCAACTCCGTGGACAAGCTCCGCATCTTCGAGCGCCAGGCGCTCGACTGGCGCTCGCGCGGCGCACCCATCGACGGCCTCGGCATCCAGGCCCACTACAGCGGCTGGAGCCTCACTCCGCCCGAAAAAATCTGGGAAGAGCTCGATCGCCTCGCCGCCCACGGCTTCGCGCTGCAGGTCACCGAGTTCGACATCGACACCGACGACAGCGATCTGCAGGCCCGTTATCTGCGCGATTTTTATACCGCCCTCTTCGCCCATCCCGCCGTGGACACCATTCAGATGTGGGGCTTCTGGGAAGGCAGCCACTGGAAACCCAAGGCCGCGCTCTGGCGCAAAAACTGGAGCATCAAGCCCGTCGGCCAGGCCTACGTCGATTTGATGGAAAACGAGTGGCGCACCCGCGCCACCCTCGTCACCGCCAGCAACGGCATGGTCAACCTGCGCGGCTTCCTCGGCGACTACACGCTGACGCTCACGCGCGGTGCCGAAACCCGCACGATCACCCTCAATCTCGGCCGCCAGACCGCCCCGATCGACATCACCTGGTGAGCATCGGCACCTGTGGCCGCGCCCATGTCGACCGCGGCTACACCTTCTCCTCCGCCGGATGCAGTTTCCGAAAGTCGCTCGGCGATTCGCCGCTGAGCCGTTTGAAAAAACGCGAAAACCGAAACGCATCGTCGAACCCCAGCGAGTCAGCCAGCTCCGTGATCGTAAGGTTCGTCTCCAACAACAGACGACGCGCGATCTCAAACCGATGCTGGTCGATGAAAACCTTGGCCGGAATCCCGAGATGAACCCGAAAGACACGATTGAGATAAGCCGTCGAGCAACGCAGCTCGGCCGCGAGCTCGTTGACCTTGATCGGCCGGCCCGCCGCCACCGCGCGCTCGATCAGCTTGCGCGCCTCGCGCACCAGATCGCTTTCCGCACCGGTCGGATTGAGCCGCGCGTAGTGGATGTCCAGCAACGCCGAGATCAAATGCTCGATGTGGACCCGCACGTCGTCCTCGGGCTCGTTGCCCAACGCGATCGCCGCGCCCAGCGCCCGGTGGATCAACGCGCTCGCCGGCGAGCGCGCCATGATGCCCGGCGGGTAATGCTCGGCCATCTCCTCCACCACGAACTTGATCGACCGGCCCGATTTGCCCTCCGGATGCTCCAGATGATGCCAGTTCTGCGGCGGGATCAGCACGATGTCGCCATCCCGCAAATGCAGCGTCTTGCGACCGATCTGGATCGAAAACTCCTGCCCCACCACCCACTCGATCTGCCAATACGGATGCACGTGCTTCACATGCACGTAGTTGCCCGTCACCGGCCCCTCGATCCGCACCAGACCCACCGTGAGCTGCGGTGACGGCCGACGCCGGTTAAGCTCGTCGAAATGCTGGTTCCACGCGTGTTCGACCGGATATTTCATGTTTCGATTTTGCTATATCATCCAGACTTTTTGCCATTCAAATCTGGCGCAATTAAGGTATATTTTTGCCAATATTAAGAGTTTGCAAAACAAAAACCGGGATATTTCGCCGGCCAAACTCATTGCAAAAAGCATTCCCCCCCCCTTCCCCCGAATGACCAGCCCCGTTTCACCGCTCAATCCTCGTCGTCGCCACGTCGCCCTGACGAGAAACTCCCCGCTCAAATTCAAGTGGCGGGGCGGCGATCACGCGCAGTGGCGCGCCCAGTGGCGAACCCGGCTTGAGCAAATCCTCGGGCTCGACCGACTCATGGCTCAGGAGCGTCCTCCGCTCGCCCTGCGCACCCTCTGGCGACGCGAGCACGAACTCGGCATGATCGAGAAAATCAGCTTCACCGCCGAACCCGGCGCCGACGTGCTCGCCTACCTCTGCATACCCCGCGGCTTCGAAGCCCCGGGGCCGTTCTTCATCTGCCTGCAAGGCCACTCCACCGGCATGCACAAATCCATCGCCGTGGACTTCGCCGACAACGCCCTGCCCATCGACGTCGATGGGGACCGCGACTTCGCCCTCGGCTGCATGCGCCGCGGCGTCGCCGCCCTCTGCGTCGAACAACGCGCCTTCGGCGAACGCGCCGAACCGCCCAGCGCAAACAAATGGGTCAACCGCTGCCATAACCCCTCGATGCATGCGCTCATGCTCGGGCGAACCTTGCTCGCCGAACGCATCTACGACGTGGATCGCGCCATCGACTACCTCCTCACCCGGGACGACGTTGATCCGGCCCGCCTCGGCCTCATGGGCAACTCCGGCGGCGGCACCGTCAGCACCTTCGCCGGCGGCCTGCTCGACCGCATCACCCACGTCATGCCGTCCAGCAGCTTCAGCACCTTCGCCGACTCGATCATGAGCCTCGACCACTGCTCCTGCAACTACGTGCCCGGCCTGCTCGACTGGGGCGAGGCCGCCGAGGTCGCCGGCCTCATCGCCCCCAAACCCCTCGTGATCGTCAACGGCGACGAGGACCCGATCTTCCCCATCGACGCGAGCCGGGGCGAATTCGAACGCCTGCGCGCCATCTACGCGGCGGCCGGCGCGCCCGACCTCTGCCACCACATCGTCTGCAAGGGCGGCCACCGCTTCTACGCCGACGCCGCCTGGGCCGCCATGCTGCCCCACCTCGGCCTCGAAACCAACGTCCGCCAATTCGCCTCCGCCGAACCCCTGTAGCCCCAAACCCCCGCAAACCCCATGTGGACTCATTCAACAGGCATCGCCCCCCGCCGCGGCTTTACGTTGGTCGAGCTGCTGACCGTCATCGCCATCGTCGGTATCCTCACCGCCATCATCATCCCCACCGTAAGCCGCGTCCGCGAATCCTCACGCACGACCCGATGCCTGGCCAACCTCCGTCAGCTCGGCATCGCCACCACCCTCTACGCGCAAGACGAATCCCGCAACTTCCCCTACGTCTATCACGTCAGCGGCGGCGTTTATTGGTATCACGCCATCTCCCCCTACCTCGGCGAAGCCAACCACGCCGACATCTTCTTTTGCCCCAGCGAGGACGTGCGGCCCGCCACCCGGGTCGATCTCGACTCCCGCACCAACTACATCGCCAACCGCCGCCTCTTCAGCGACGGACAACTCCGCCCCGACGGCTCCATGCCCGGCCGCATTTCCACCTTCGCCGTGCCGCGCCCCGCCGAGGTCGGCATGTATTTTGACGGCGCCGTCAACGCCAACGGCACCAGCAACCACAGCGCCTACAACCAAACCGGACAAAACAGCACCAGCCCCTCCGCAGCCGACAACATCGTGCCCGACATGTCCGCCACCAATTCCTCCAACGCCATCCTCAGCTGGCGACACCGCCAGCGCATCAACGTCGCCTTCGTGGACGGCCACGTCGCCACCGTCTCCCTCGGCGAACTGCGCTACCGCAACCTGCAAATCGCCTACTAAACCACACACGCCCCACCGACATGAACACTCCCCAAAAAACCTCCATTCACCTGCTCGCCGCTCTCGCCGCCCTCCCTCTCGTCGCCACCGCCCAGACCACCTTCGACTGGACCGGCTCCACCGACTCGACCTGGGGCGTCGCCGCCAACTGGGACCCCGCCACCGGCGCGCCTCCCGGCACCAACGCCACCGACATCGCCCGCTTCAACGACGACGTCGCCAACTCCACCGTCAACCTCGCCTCCACCGCCACCATCCAGCAACTGGTCTTCGACACCGGCGCCGGCGAATACGACTTCACCGGCGAACGCCTCGTCATCTCCTCGTCCTCCGGACCCGACTACATCGTCCACACCGCCGGCAACACCCAGATCTTCTCCAACGAGGTCGAACTCGCCTCCTCCGGCACCT
>JBDRJH010000337.1:0-7804 GCA_043815125.1 Verrucomicrobiota bacterium | reverse complement strand
CTACGACCTGGCGAAGGCCTGGCACGGGAGCGGCGTGCTCGGCGCCTACCATTCCGGCTATCCGGGCTGGAAGCTGCGGCCGCCGGCGGGCTTTCCGTTGCGCTCTCATGCCTGGCGCACGGTAACGACCTACGCCGCGTTGCGGTTGCCGCGCGCGGTGCGCCCGGACGACGAGCGGCTGTTTCGCTGGCAGGACGGCGGCTTCGACCGGGCCGTTGGCAAGGCGCTTCGCCGCGAGGACGGCGAGCTGGTCCATGCGCTGCCGGGACAGGCCCTGCACACGTTTCGGGCCGCGCGACACCTTGGCGTTGAAACCTGCCTCAACCACGCCAGCGGTCCGCTGCACCGGCAGTTGCAAA
Source organism: Verrucomicrobiota bacterium (assembly GCA_043815125.1). Taxonomy (GTDB): domain Bacteria; phylum Verrucomicrobiota; class Verrucomicrobiia; order Opitutales; family Opitutaceae; genus JAUWBF01. The sequence continues at coordinate 7,445 of JBDRJH010000337.1, read as the reverse complement.
CGCTGCGCGAAACCGCCGAGAAGGCCGGTCAGGCGCCTCCCCGCGAGCCGGTGGCCGAGCTCGAACGGCGCGCCGCCGAGACCGCGCTGGCCGACTGGCACTGCGTGGCGTCGACCATCGTCCGCGACCAGTTGCTGGCCGACGGCATCGGCGCAGACCGTATCTGGGTGTGCCCCTACGCGGCGGACGAGCGGGTGTTTTATCCGTCCGCGGAAAAACGCCCCGCCGGCAAACGCATCGTCTTCGCCGGGCAGATCACCGCGCGCAAGGGGCTCGGGGTGTTGTTCGCGGCGCTGCGGCGATTGCCCGGCGCGACCCTTGACTGTTACGGCCCGGCCGGAGCCGACGCCGCGGCGGTGCTGGCCGGCATCGACGAGCCGTCCCGCATACGCTTGCACGGCGCCGTTCCCCAGGCCGAGTTGGGCGAACGCTTCCGTGCGGCCGACCTGCTGGTGCTGCCCTCCTGGGAGGAGGCCTTCGGGCTGGTCGTGCCCCAGGCCCTCGCCTGCGGCATCCCCGTGGTCATCAGCGACCGGGTCGGCGCGCGCGACATTGTCGCCCATCGCGAGCAGGGCTCGATCTTCCCTGCCGGCGACGCGGACGCCCTTGCCGGGGAAATCGCTTGGTGGCTGGATCATCCGGAGTGTTTTCAACCGGCCGTGCCGACCTGGCCCGCCTGCGCTGATCGTTTGCTCGACCAGATCCAGCGCCGGCATATGCATTCACCGACCGCGCAATGACCGCCGAAACCAACGCTCCCGCCCCCAGCCCAGCGGCGACCTTTGCCACGATCATCGGGTTGCTGGCCGGCTACCTGTTTTTGGACGGCGAGACGCCCTCGCTGCTCGCCCGCAGCGCCGCCTGGTCGATCGGACTCAGCCTGTTGGTCGGCGCGATGGTCGATTACCGCGGCAATCTGCGCAATCTGGTCCGCACCGACATCATGGCGCTGGCCTCGTTGTATTTCCTCACGCTGTTCGAGTTCCTGCTGCCGCAACCGGGTTTCGACCTCATGATCGGTCTTGAACCGACGGCCGCGGCGTTGCCCTTGTGTTTCCTGGCCTTCGGCGGACTCGTGATCGGACGGCATTGGGCGCCGGCGTTTTCGGGCAGGATGAAGGCGACCCTGCAACACGAGTTTCCCCCGCGCCTGCTGATGTCGTTGTTCTGGGTGTCGATCATCGGCGGTTATTTTTATCAGTTTGCCGCGGTGGACTTCGACGTCGGCCTGTGGTTCGACTACAGCATGGCCCCCCGGTTCTCGCAGCCCTGGGGGCGCGGACGCCTCGGCGACTGGAAAGCCCTCTTCGGCGAGTTCGGCATGATCATCAATCTGGCGCCGCCCATCGCCGGGATCATCTTCGCCCGACGCAGCGATTATGGCCGCAAGGTATTGACTCTGGTCGGAGCCGGACTGGCGCTGACGCTGTTCACCGCCTTTGTCGGCGGCACCCGCAACGTGCTGGCGACCTACCTGGCGACCTTCACCGTGGCCTATGCCTTCAGTCTTTCGCACGAGCGTCGGCGGGAATTGCTGATCGTCGGCTGCTCCTCCGCGGCCACGTTGCTGATTTGCACCGTGGTGATGCTGGAATTTCGCAACATCGGCTTTCAACGCTACCTCGACGGCTATCGCGCGGGTGAAATCGATACGGGCGCACAGACGGTGTTCGTCGACTACAACCTCTACGTGATGGCCGAGCTGACCGAGGTGTTCCCCGAGCGCCACGGCTATCTGGGGCTGGAGATTCCCATCCTCGCGGTGATCCGCCCGATCCCGCGCGCACTCTGGCCGGGCAAACCGGAGGGCATGTCCATCGGCATCGAGGAGGCCCTGGGCGCGAGCGGCCTGACGCTGGCGTCGAGCTTCATCGGCGAGGCCTACATCAGCGGCGGCACCTTCGGCGTGCTGGCGACCGCGTTGGTCTTTGGTCTCCTGTTCGGCTGGTGGAACCGCCTCGGCTCGGCCGACAATTCGCCGTTCGGCCACCTCGTGTTCGCCTCGGGGTTTTTCGCGGCGGTCATTTCCATGCGCAGCATGCTGGTGTTCACCACCGCCATCCTGCCGACCATCGCAGCCATCGTGCTCGGTTCCTGGCTGCTCCGACGCCAGCCGGTCCGGCGCGTGCTTCAGTATCATGACGATGTCGAAACCGAGAATTGAACGGCTGGTCTTCGTCAGCGTGACCCCGTCGCCCTACCAACGCGACGTGTTCAACGCGATCGCCGCGCGCGGTCGCCTCGGCCTGCAGGTGCTTTACCAGGAACGCACCCCGCCCGACTCGCCCTGGCCGGAAGCCGCGCTCGCCGATTGGGAATCAATCCTGCCGGGCTTTGTCATCAACTGGCGAGGCGGACGCTCCCACTGCAACCATGGCCTGCCCGAACCGCAGCCCGGCGATTTCTGGGTGGTCAACGGCTCGATGAGCGACCTGACCACACAATTGCTCATGCGCCGGCTCGGCACGGCCACCCCGTGGGCCTTCTGGGGGGAGGTGCCGTCCACCCCCGCCTCGCCGCTGCGCCGGAAACTGCAGTCGTGGCAATACGCCCCGCTGGCCGACGCCCGCCACATCGCCGCGGTCGGTGAGCGCGCCGCCGCCGCCTATCGCGCGCTCGTGCCCGGCGTGCCCGTGTCCAACCGTCCCTACGCGTGCGACCTGACGGCCTTCGCCCCGCCGGCCGGCGGACGCGGGCAGACCGACGGACCGGTGTTCCTGTTTTGCGGACAGATGATCGCGCGCAAGGGCATCGACCTGCTCCTGCTCGCGTTTGCACAGACCCTGCGCCAACAGCCAGATGTGCGGCTGCTGCTGGTCGGGCGCGAGGCCGAGTTGCCCTCGCTGTTGGGCGGTCTGCCGCTGGTGGTTCGCAAGCGGATCAACTATGCCGGCTTTCAATCGCCCGACGCCCTGCCGGAATGGTTCGCCCGCGCCGATGTCTTCGTCTTGCCCAGCCGGCACGACGGCTGGGGCGTGGTTGTCAACCAGGCCCTCGGCGCCGGCCTGCCGTGCATCGTCTCCGACGCGGTGGGCGCCGGCGAACTGATCGACGACGACGTCAACGGCAGCGTGGTGCCGGCCGGCGACGCGGTCGCGCTCGCCCGGGCGATGATCGTGCTGGCCGGCGACGCGGAACGACGCGGGGCGCAATCCGCCGCCGCCCTCGCCCGCGCCGCCGCGCTTTCGCCCGTCGCCGCCGCGCAGTATTGGGAAACCGTCGCCACCACATGAGAATTCTCCTGGTCAGCGCCAGCTCCGGTTCCCGCGGCGGCGGCGAGATTTTCCTGGTCTATCTCGGCGCCGCCCTGCGCGCGCGCGGCCACGAAGTCGGCCTGTAGATCTCCGACCACGCGCGCATGGACGAGCTCGCCGCGGCCTTCGCCCCGCACGGCGACGTGCTGCGCTCGGCGTATCCATGGTTCTATGACAGATGGCATCGCGGCCTGCTCGGCGAGGCCACCGGTCCGGCCGACCACGCCCGCTGGCGAGCCGAGTGGACCGCCTGGCGGCCCGACGTGATTCATCTCAACAAACAATGCCTGGAGGACGGCCTTGACCTGATCGCCGCCGCCGAGCCGATGCCCGTGCGCAAGGTCGCCACCATTCACATCACACAGAGCGCGCATTCGCTCGGCGCCCGGCTCGGCCGCCTGCGCGACCGTCGCGCCAAACGCGCGCTGGACGCGACCTTCCTCCCGTTGATCGCGGTGAGCGCCGCGCGCGGAGACGAACTGCGCGCGTTGCTGCGACCGGGAGCCCGCGTCGAGGTCATCGACAACGGCGTGCCGCCCGCCGCCGCCTGCCCCGACCGCGCCGCGCTGCGCGCACGCGAGGGCCTGGCCTCCACGGGCGTCGCCATCCTCGCGGTCGGCCGGTTGGAGGCGCAGAAAAACCCGCTGCGCTTTCTCGACGAGATCAACCGCCTCAGGAACGACCGCCCGGCGTTGACCGCCCGCTGGGTCGGCGGCGGCCGGCTGGAGTCCGCCTGGCTTGCCCGTCGCGCCGAACTCGGCCTGGACGACGTCGTTCGGTTTGATGACTGGCGCTCCGACGTCGCCGCGCTGCTGCCGGCCTTCGACCTGTTTTTGCACACCGCCGATTTCGAGGGGCTGCCGCTCGCCTTGCTGGAGGCGATGAACGCCGGCCTGCCCGCGATCGTGTCGGCCGGCGTGCGCGACCAATTGCCACCGCACCTGCGCGAGGCGACCGTGTGCCTCGACGACCGCGCGGCCGTGGACGCCCTGCTCGACGACGCCGGCGAGCGCGCCCGCCTGGGCGCGGCCGGCCGGGCCGCGGTCATTCGTCACCACTCGGTGGATACAATGGCCGCCGCCCACGAACGCCTTTACCTGAGCCTGTGAAACCACTGAAGCTGTTGTTCATCGAGCCCCCCGAATCCCGCCGCGTGGGCGGCGTGGAGACCGCTCTGGCCGGGCTGGCCGGCGCGCTGCGCGGCGCGGGCATGGAGGTGCGCCGGGCCGAGACCGCCGCCCCCGCCGTTCTCGACGGGGTCGACGCGGTGCATTTTCACGGCCTGTGGGAGCGCGGTCACTCCGCCTTGCGACGCGTCTGCATGGAGCGGCACCTGCCCTTTCTCGTCTCGCCGCACGGGATGCTCGAGCCGTGGGCGCTGGCGCACAAACGCTGGAAAAAGCTCCCCTATTTTTACCTGCGCGAGCGGCCGGGGTTGAGGCGCGCGGCGGCGATCCTGGCGACCAGCGAGGCCGAGGCGCGCAACCTGCGCCGCTGGTTCGCGCCCGAACAGGTGCGGACGCTGCCGTTGGGTCTGCCGGAGTCGCCCGGACCGGACCACGACGGCGCGCGGCGGGCGCTGGGCTGGTCGCCGGAGGAGCGCGTCGTGGTGTTTTTGTCGCGGCTCCATGCCAAGAAGGGCCTGCATGTGCTGGTCGCCGCGTGGCCGCGGATCGCGGCGCGCGCGGGCTCGCCGGTGCGGTTGGTGATCGTGGGCGACGGCGAGGACGACTATGTGGAGCCGTTGCGCCGCGCGGCGCGGGCCTCGGGCGCGCACGTCGACTGGGCGGGACCGCGCTGGGGCGACGCCAAGTGGCCGTGGTTGCAGGGCGCGGATGTGTTTTGTCTGCCGACGTTCTCGGAAAACTTCGGACTGGTCGTGCCCGAGGCGTTGCTGGTGGGCACTCCGGTCGTGACGACGCCGGGCACGCCGTGGGGAGAGTTGTCCGACGGCCTGCCGGTCACGATCACCGAGCCGACCGAGGCCGGCCTGACGGAGGCGCTGCTGGCGGCCTTGCGCGCGGACCGGCCCGGCGACGGGCGGCGGCGGTTGACTCATGCCCGCGTGGCGGAGCGTTTTGGCTGGTCGCGGCTCGCCAAGGACTACGTGGATCTTTATCGCTCGATCACGGTTGCCCAGCCTTGACCCCGCCATGCCGATCAACATCGCCCGACACCTGACCAACGCCAACTACCCCGCCGCCGTTCAGCGCCGGCGCGTGTTGTGGACGTGCCTGCGGCCGTTTTTCCGCTGGAGTCCGCGACAACTGCATGGCTGGCGCGTGTGGCTGCTGCGATTGCTCGGCGCGCGTATCGGCCGGCGTGTGCAGATCTACCCGACCGCGCGGGTGATGTTTCCCTGGAACCTGGAGGTGGCCGACGACGTGATCATCGGCTGGGAGGTGAACCTCTACTCGCTGACCACGATCAGCATCGCGGACAACGTGCTCATCTCGCAGGGCGCGCATCTGTGCGCGGGCTCGCACGACCACCGGCGGGACAACTACCCGCTCGTGCTCAAGCCGGTGCGCGTGGAGTCCGGCGCGTGGCTGGCGGCGGAGTGTTTTATCGGGCCGGGCGTGACGGTCGGCGCGGGCGCGGTGGTGGCGGCGCGCGCGGTGGCCGTGCGCGACGTGCCGGCGGGCGCGGTGGTGGCGGGCAACCCGGCGCGGCAAGTCGGTGCCTCGCCGTAGCAGTCGCTTGGTCCGTGTCCTCGTCATGTTGTCCGAACTGAAATCCTCATCCGCCGCCGGCCTCGCGCTGGCCGGGTTGCTCGTGGCCGGCATGGTGGCGATGTCGGCCTACCTGCTGCCGTTTTGGCGCGAGTCGGAGGAGTTGTCGCACGGTTTCTTCACGCCGGTGTTGAGCGTCTGGCTGCTGTGGTTGGCGCGCGAAGAGCCGGCCGTTTTCGGCCCGGGCGCACGGCGCGTTTGGACCTGGCTGGCGGCGGCGGTGTTTTTGATCGTCGCGCCGGTGGCGGGCATGGCCGCGCTGGCGCAGGGGGCGGGGCACTCACAGACGGCTTTTCTGGTCGCGCTAACCTTCGCGGTGTTTGTCGCGGGCGCAGTCGCGGCGTTGGCCGGAGCACGTTGGCCGCTGGTGCCGCTCAACGGCGCGAGCCTTTGCGCGGCCGGCCTGTGGGTGTTCGCGGCGCCGCTGCCGAGCGGGGTGCTCTCGCGGTTGACGTTGTTGTTGCAGGACCAGATCACGGGCGCGGTGCTGGCGGCGTTGCGATTGCTGGGCATCCCGGCGATGCGCCATGGCAACGTGCTGGAGCTTTCGCAGCAACTGGTCGGCGTGGAGGAGGCCTGCAGCGGCATCCGCAGTCTGATCGCGTGCCTGTTCGCCGGGGTGTTTCTCGGCGGTTATCTGTTGCGCGGGGTGTGGCCGCGGCTGGGCTTGGTCGCGGGCGCGGCGCTGCTGGCGGTGGTGGCGAATTTTTTCCGTTCGTTGTTCCTCTGCCTGCTGGTCGCGAGGGACGTGAACATCGAGGGGCTGTGGCACGACGCGACGGCCTACGCGGTGCTGGGCGTGACGGTGGTGATTCTCTATGTGGGTTGTTCCTGGCTGGCGTCGGACGAGCCGGTCCGGAGCGAGCGACCGGCCCCCGGGCCGGGTGACAACCGGACGGCGCTCAACCTGCAACTCGGGCTGGCGGCGGTGGCCGTGTTGATCGCGGGCTTCGTCGCTTGGCGCACGCTGCCGGGACGGGGCGAGATCGCCCGCCCGGTGCCCGATCTGGCGCGTCTGCTTGATCTCGAAACGGAGGGCTGGCGGCATGCGCCCAACCCCGGCATCCTGCGGTTCGCCGACGCGCTCAACACCGCGCATCTGCACGAGGAGACCTATCTGAGCGACGGGTTGCAGGTGACCTTTTACATGGCCTTCTGGCCGGCCGGACAGTCGTCGCTCGGTTCGGTCGGCCTGCATACGCCCGACCTGTGCATGCCGGGCGCGGGCTGGACGATGCTCCCTCCGCCGCCGGCCATGCCCAGCTATCCACTGGCCGATCCGCGGCGGTTCAGTTTCGAGAAAAACATCTATCCGCAGCACGTCTGGTTCTGGCACTTCTACGGCGGCTACCTGGTCGAACCCCTGCCGGGCCTCTACCCGTGGCAACTGGCGCCCTACCTCATCCGCCGGCCGGTGAGCAGCTCGGCCCCGCAATGGGTGATCCGCGTCTCCGCCAAT
>JBDRJH010000336.1:0-5224 GCA_043815125.1 Verrucomicrobiota bacterium | reverse complement strand
CCTGGGGACAGGGGCGGCTACATCCCAGAAGTAGCGCAGGCATATTGCCTGCCGTCGTAAAGCAACCTGCAGGCAAGATGCCTGCGCTACTCCCCGATCCGGGCCTCGCAAGCGAGGCCCCTACGTAGGCAGCCTGCTTGCAGGCGCAATGGTGGAGCGCATTGACCTCAATGCGCTTGACGAGGGATTTCAACGCAAAGGCGCGGAGAACCCAAAAGATGCAAGGGGCGGCGGCCCTGCCGCCGTCAGCGCGTAAGGGACTACGCGCTCCACCTTCACACCCAAACACGAAGAAGGCCGGCGGAGGTGAATCCGCCGGCCTTGGGACCGATAGGACGGCCGAGCATCCGAAGCGGATGCCACTGCCGCCTACACGAACTCAAGCCGGCAGATGTCACCTTGCCGGCCCGGTTCAGAACGAATGAACATGCAAAAAAACGGCCCGATGGAAAGCGAGGAACGGTGGTGCGGCCGGCGGCGCCGCGCGTCGCAGTTTAAGTTGAAAGTTTAAGTTTAAGACGGGAGTCGCAGGTCGGCTAGCGCAGGCATGGCGGACTGTCGGGCTTTGCCCTCGAAACTGCCTGCATAATGAATCATGATGGCCGGCAGGATGCCGCCGCAACTATACGGCGGGTGCCGTGGGTCGAAATGGTAGGGTGACCGCTCCGCCGACCGCCGGAGGGGCCGTGCTCGCGCTCCTGCTCTTGCCTAGCCGCCGCGTGGTCGCACAATCTGCGGGAGTCATGAAGACGCTCCCGACCAAGAAGACCGCCACGCCCGCCGCAACCAGAGCCCGCCGCGCCGCCGCCGCACGTCGCCGCCGAGCCGAGGACAAGGCGGATTACGAATTGGCCGTCAAACGCCTCGCCGACCTCGATTCAGGCAAGACCAAGGCCCTCCCTGCGGAGGAGGTCTGGCGTGAGCTGGGGATTTGAATTTGAACCGGGTGCCCTGCGCGACCTGAAGAAGCTCGGCCCCTCGGCGGCCACGAAGATCCGAGCCTACTTGGAGAAGCGGATAAAAAACAGCCGCGACCCTCGCGCCTTTGGCAAGCCCCTGCGCGGCGACCTACACGGCCTCTGGCGCTACCGTGTGGAGGACTACAGGCTGCTGGCCCGCATCGAAGACCATCGTCTGATCGTGACGGTTGTCACCATCGGCCACCGCCGCGACGTTTACGAGTGAGTTGCGGGGGGACTGAGGGTCGCGCCAGGTGGAACCGACCGTCTCCGGCCGGTTTTGGCGGCGGCAACTCCGCCGCCCTCAAGGAGCGCCGCTTGCCAAGCGGCGTCGGATCGAAACGGCCACTGCCGTTCCGCTACGGATAGGGCGGGGACTCCGCTCCCCGCCGCGCTCCAAGCCGGATCTCGCCAGCGAGCCCCCTACACGCAAACCCGGCGGCAGGCTGACGGATTTTTTCAACCGCGAATGGACGCAAATGGACGCGAATAATCGGAAGGATTTTTAACCACCAAGGACACCAAGAGCCACGAAGGTAGGGAGGGACCGCCGCTCCGCGTAGGGGCCGCGCGAGCGCGGGCCCTACGGCCCCAAGGAGCGCCGGTTGCCAACCGGCGTCGGCGCGGCGTCCGTGTTCCCGAGCCCAGCCGGTTGGCAACCGGCTCTCCTGGCACGCGCCGCCCTCCTCCCTTTCACTACGGCGCGCAGCGCCCCCTTTCACTTCCACCTCCGACGCCCCTGCCGGCGACGCCGGCTCACTGCGTGTAGGGGTCTCGCTGGCGATATCCGGCTTGGGGAACGTCCAACGGGCCGCGCGAGCGCGGGCCCTACAATCTGCGCAATCTGCGGTTAAAAACCAGGCTGACGGTCAACCTATGGTTAACGCATGGTCGCATCAGGAGGGCCTGTGGGCACCGCTAAAGAGCACAATTAGCATGATATTAATTCTTTTCACGCAAAAAGCCGCGAACACAGAAAAACCAAGCAAACACAGAAAAATACCAACACCTAAACCATGATTTATTAGAAAGCTGAATTAATCATAAAAAGCTATTAATGAATAGATTAATTCAGTCTATTGGACTTTTCCCCAACAACGTTTGTTGATTTTCTCAATTCGTATTGAATCAGCTTCCCAATGGTTTGTGGTTATAAGTCGCCAAAGGGGCGAGGCTGATAACCGGTCATGCTGATCGGACGGTTTTCCCTCCCGCGGCATTCACGCCATATGGCACTCAAAAAGAAAACCAGCTCGCGCAAGTTGAACCTTGCCGAGACCCGCGCTGCCGCCATCGGCAGCATCGACGAAAACATGGACTTCGGAGGCGGTGTCACGCTCGCCGCCTACCGGACCTCCATTACCGACAGCCGCGAAAAGCTGTCGGCCTACAACGCCCTGCTTTCGCAGGCCGACACCGCCCGCCAGGCCTTCGCCGAGGCCGAGAGCACACTGTCCGACTTCTCGGACCGCATGCTCGCCAACGTGGGTGCCCGCTACGGCAAAAACAGCCCGGAGTATCTCCAGGCCGGGGGCACGCCCAAGGTGCTGCGCCGTCGATTGACCGGGACCGATACGACGACCGAGCCCGAAGCCGAAGCCACTGCCGCCTAAGGCGGACCAGGCAACGGTTTCACAACCCAGCCCGGCGATGGATGTCACCCGTCGCCGGGCTTTTTTTGCGCCCGATCATTCGGCCAGACCAGCGACTCGATATACTCGGACCTCAACCACGGATTACGGATTTCGCAGATAAGCAGATTCTGCCGAAACCCGCGACAAAGCCCAAAAGCCAACAGTGATAGGTGTCACCCGCCTTGAGGAACGATTATCGGGACCTGTTGACCATTTCTGAGACGATAGAAGGTGAAATCCGTTCGATCGATCGTGATAACACGAGCCCCGGCCATTCGGTCAGCCAGAGCCAAGACACAAGCGTCCGCCAAATCCATTCGAGGCCAATACTTGTCCATCATCTCGGCAATCGGCGGCTGATCCGGTCCGAACAAATGCACGACTTGCACCGCCCCGCTCGCCGTCAGTTCCAAGATGCCCCGCACCGCTCGCTTGGAACTGCGTAGCAGCCAGCAAGCCTCGGCCACGACAATGTCAGGCAACACCGGCGTCTCGGCCAAACCATCGATGGTGTGAATCGCGAGCATTCGCGTAGGCCACCAACGGCCCGGTGTCCAAAATGTAGCGCGGCTTAGGGGCTGTCTTCGAAATAAACCAGCGCTCTGCTTACGCCCTGCGGGTGAGATGGAAACCAAGCTGGGCCGGCGTTGCCCTTCAGCGGCACGGGCCGCTGGCCCGCCTCCGCTTCGGTCGCCTTGGCCGAGCATGGTTTCACTCTCACCAAGCACCGATTTATTTCGAAGACAGCCCCTAATCACCAAATCCTTCACGCGACGACAGACTCGCCGGCCCCTTGACGCTTGCCCGCAGGGAAGGAGCGAATCCACGCGATGCCGAGATGACTTTGACCCGGGCGGCCGGTCTCCGCCTGGGCGCTTTCGGCTGTGCTTTGGTTTCGCTGTTTTTCATGCGCCCGATCCTGCGAGTTTTCTTGATTTGGTCAAGGCCACGCCATTTCGCTACGCGTGAGGTCGACCACGGATTCCCCGGATCAACACGAGAACTCAAGGCACTGTAACCATTTCTTTATCAGCGTAATCTGCACTATCCGCGGTCGAAAAAAAAAGCCGACGGCCCAATTGCTGTTTTGAGTGGATATTTGCCAAAACGCTTCTCCTGCGGCTTTCGCCGCACATCGCGCATGAACCGCACGATGTCGTGCGGCAACCAACCAACATCCGGCAAGACATGCACGACATGTGTCACGAAGATATGGACCTAGTGCATGAACCAACCGACAAGCTGCACCCACAAATCGATGTTGATCACGAACCAACCGATGTTGTGCGACTGCCGCACAACATCCGTCATGAGAAACTCAATGTTGTGTCTGGAATACCCAACCTACGAAATCCTTCGCGCAGTATAATACGCTGCTGTCGCAGGCCGACGAGCTGGCGTATCGCCTGAAGACGGCGGAGCGCGAGCCGCTTGGTGTTCGGATGCGATGCCTGATACCCGATTTCCGGCTACAGGTTTATTTAGAATGCTTCAGGAGTAGCGCGCCGAGTCAGGCGCGTAGCGAGTCGAAAGCGGGCCGGGGGATGTTCAGGAAGCGATCACGTTGACACCGCGCAGGCCGAAGAGCGGGGCGGCGGCGAGGAGGTGGCGGTCGTTGGAGAAAATTTCAGGGAAGCCGGCTTCGGCCGCACTGGCGAGGTGCAGGGCGTCGGCCGCGCGCAGATATACGGTGGATGGGGCGGTGCGAAACACTTCGGTCACTCGTTGCAGGTGGGCGTCGGTGATGGGCAGCCAGTCGAGCGCGCCGGCGGACTGATCGGCGGCGACTTGGGCGAGCAACGCGTCCACATGCGCCGGGGTGGCGGTGCCTTCGCGGACCTTCCGATGGGCGGCGGCGATCAACTCGGCGCGACCGTGCAAGGAACAGACGAGCACGTCCACGGTGGCGGCAAGGGCGCGGACGGCGTCCGCCCCCGGCTCGGGCCGGTAGAGCTTGAGCAGATAAGCGGTGTCGAAGTAGGCGGCGATCATCGCTCGTCGCGCTCAACGGAGATGCAGGCGGCGGAGTCTTGGCTGTCGGCGAACGCACCGGCGGCGAGCGCGGAGGCGTAGGCGGGCACGAGCGGACGGCGTCCCCAGTAGGACGGGCCGGTTCGCGGCGTGGTCGAGGGCGCGGCTTCCTCGGCTGCGAGGGCCTGCTCCAGCAGATGCATGGTTTCCTGAGTGATGGACCGGCGATGCGCGGCGGCGGTGCGCTTGAGCCGGGCGTGGAGCTTGGCGGGCACGGATTTGATAACGAGCGTCGGCATGGTGATAAAAAAGGAAGCATTTTGCTTCCGTTTTGGCAAGAGGGACGGTTCAGGCGGTGTCGTGCAGAGCACGGCAAGTCACAGGCCCAAAGGCCGAAGGTCATAGGTCGACAGCGACCCGCTTGGGCGGGCTCCCATGGGGGCCCACAAGGAGCGCCGCTTGCCAAGCGGCGTCGGATCGAAACGGCCACCGCCGTTCCGCTACAGGTAGGGCGTGACCGCCAGGCGCGCCGCTTTGCCGTAGGGCCGGACCTTGGTCCGCGCCGGTTTGTGCGTGGAGGTGCCGTTTGCGAGATCCGGCCTGGAGGGACGCCCAACGGGCCGCGCGAGCGCGGCCCCTACGGGTAGCGGAACGGCGGAG
>JBDRJH010000335.1:0-16255 GCA_043815125.1 Verrucomicrobiota bacterium | reverse complement strand
CGGAGCGCGTCGCCGAGGTCGACCGAGGTGCGCCACTTGGTGGCCTTGGGGTTGACGGCCACGCCGCCGTGGGCGCGGTTGGCCCCGGCGGGGATGTCCCATTTCTGCGTATAGCCCTCGGGTTGATAACCGTCGAAAAAGGTCTCGCGCACCCACTGTTCAAAAACCACCCCGTGCCGCTGCACCTCCTGGGCGATCGCGAGCGCGGCGGCGAACACCACCACCAGGCCGATGAAGACGGTTTTGGGAAGGGATCGCATGGCCCGGAGCCTGACCGGACGGCGATGCCGGGCAAGTTTCGGTTCGCAACCGGCGGGGGTTGGTGAATGGTGGCACGGGTTCGTCCATGAACCCATCTCCCTTCAGGCGGTTTCTCACCCTGGCCCTTTCCCAACGCTGGTCCATCCTCGGCGGCGTTTCCCTGATTCTGCTGGCGACGCTGCTCATGCTGCCCGCGCCGTGGATCCTCAAGCTCATCATCGACCGGGCCCTGCCGGAGAACAACCTCCGGCTGCTGATGCAGTTGCTGGGTGCCTTCTGCGGTCTCTTCGTGCTACGCGCCTGGTTCACCCTGCTGCGCAATCGCATCCTGCAATTCTCCGCCATGCGCCTGGTGTGCGACCTGCGCATCCGGGTGTTCGCCCACCTGCAAAGCCTTTCGCTGCGCTACTTCGACACCAACCAGACCGGCCGCACCATCGCCCGCGTCACCCAGGACACCAACGAGGTCTACCAGCTCACCAACGGCTTTCTCATCAACCTCATCGCGGACTCCGTCACCGTGCTGTGCGTGCTGGGATTCCTGTTCTGGATCGAGTGGCGTCTCGCCCTCGCGGTCACCGCGGTGCTGCCGTTCTTTGTGCTCAACTACCTCTACCACCGCAAACGCATGAGGCAGGAGAGCCGCGTGCACCGCGACAACTGGGATCAGGTCATGGGCTTCCTCAACGAGCGCGTGGCCGCCGCCCGCGTCATCAAGTCCTTCGCCAAGGAGCGCGAGGAGGTCTCCTCGTTCACCAGCGGCATCAACGCCGACTACTTCAACTTTTCCCGCGTCGTCCTGCGCAACACCAAGCTCTCCGTCGTGGCCGACCTGCTCGGCTCGTTGGGCGCGCTCATCGTGCTCGCCTACGGCGGCTGGCTGGTGATGCAGGGGCGGATGCAGGTCGGCACGCTCGTGGCCTTCAACGCCTACATCACCTTCATCTTCCCGCCCATCGTGCGCTTTGTGGACCTGGCCGCGACCTTCCAGCGCGCCAACACCAGTCTCGAAAATCTCTTCACGTTGCTCGACACCAAACCCGAGGTCGCCGACGCCCCCGGTGCGCCCGACCTGCCGGCCATCCGCGGCGAGGTCGAGTTTCGCGAGGTCAGCTTCGACTACGAGCTGGAGCCGCCCGGCAAGGGCCGCCCGCGCACCCTCTCCGAGGTCAGCTTTGCGATTCCCGCCGGCAAGGTCGTCGCCATCGTCGGTCCCAGCGGCTCGGGCAAGAGCACGCTCATCAACCTCATCGCGCGTTTCTACGACGTCGCCTCCGGCGCGGTGTTGATCGACGGGCATGACACCCGCACGGTCACCATGAACTCGCTGCGCGGCCAGATCGGCATCGTGCTCCAGGAGAGCGTGCTCTTCTCCGGCACCTTGGAGGACAACATCAAATACGGCCGGCCCGACGCCACCCGCGAGGAGGTCCTCGACGCCGCGGTGGCCGCCAACGCCCACGAGTTCATCGCCAAGCTCCCCGACGGCTACGCCACCGTGGTCGGCGAGCGCGGGGCCAAGCTCTCCGGCGGCCAGCGCCAGCGCATCGCCATCGCCCGCGCCATCCTCAAGGACCCGCGCATCCTCATCTTCGACGAGGCCACCAGCGCGCTCGACACTCAGTCCGAGCGCCTCATCCAGCAGGCCATGGACCGGCTGATGCAAAACCGCACCAGCTTCATCATCGCCCACCGGCTCTCCACCATCCAGAACGCCGACATCATCCTCGTCATGGACCAGGGCCGCCTCGCCGAGTCGGGCACGCACGCCGACCTGCTCACGCGGGGCGGCCTCTACTCGAAGCTGCACGCGCTCCAGTTCAAGGACCCGGCCTGAGCCGGGGGGCGGCCGGACGGCGCGGTCTTCTCGCGTGGGGGCCTCGCTTGCGAGGCCCGTTCAACGTTCCGGTCTGCACGGTGTTGTTTTCAACGGCGCACGCGCAACGGGCTTCGCGAGCGAAGCCCCTACATTGGCGTCCCGGCGTCCGTCTCCGGCTCCGACAGGCAGGCGTCGGGGAAGGCCGGCATCCGGCGCATCCAGAGCACGCGGCAAAGGCTGTTGGTCAGGGCCTCGTGCAGGGCCGAGTTGAAGTCATACGATCGGTCGTCGTAGCCGGCGGCCTCGATGGCCTCGTCGAGCCCGATCATCACGGCGAACATGCGGGCGCGCAGGGTCGGCACGTAGACTGCGTCGATGTCGACGCCGGGGTCGGCGACAAATGCCGCGCAGGCGCGCGCGTCGCTGGTGTGGTGCACGCGGCAGATCTCGGGCCGGCCGGCGTAGATGGTGCAGCGGCCGTCGGCCCCGAGCAGCGCGCAGGGTTGCCAGGGGCGTTCGCGCGCGGCGGCGCCGCGGGTCGAGTGGCGGGCGCGGCGTTCGGCGGTGAGCGCGATCACCGCGGCCAGTTGTTCGGGCGTGAAGTGCAGCTGGATGTGCTCGGCCGCGAAGAACACCTCGTGCGCCTGCACGTCGACCGGCGTGTGGCAGCAGTGGTCGCATCCGGCGCGGCAGGCGACGGTGCGGCGGATTTTCGACGGGGTCTCGTCGTGGGCGCGTTCGACGAGGGCCATGCCCCAGCGCACCGCGGCGAGCATGTCCTCCGCGGTGGCGGCGGTCTCGACGCGCTCCTCCATGCCCTCGACGGCGGCGGCGTAGAGTTGGCGGCGTTGTTTTTCGACGGCGGGTGAAAACATGGCGGACGCCGATCACCGCACGCGGGCCGGTCGGCGGCGATCAAAATGCAGGGGAGGACCTCTGACCGGCGGCGAGCGCGAGGACTTCGTCGACGGTCCGCTGGTCATAGGCGTGCGCGCCGTATTGGACCGTCAGCACGCGACCCCAACCGTCGAGGATATCCGCTGGCAAGCCGCGCAGACCGGCCCAACCCAGCTCGGAGATGCAGCACCGCCAGCAGTGGGTGCGCGGTTATCGGGAGTGAGCCCAGCGGATGGCCCTTTGTTCCTTCAGATCGTAAACAAGATGCAACCCCTGGTCCTCGTGGCGCCACTCCGAGACGAGATGCGGGCCGATCAGGTCCTGCGAAATCGAGCCGTCGGGATGAATTCTCAACTGAACTCCGTGGTCGCGTAGTTCGATTTCCCCTAGCTCGGGATGGTCCTTTTTCGTTTCTTCCACCCACTGTCGATAAGACTCTTCCGGGCAGATGAACTGGTAGCTGGTTGCCAGCGGAGCGAAAGGCATCGGCTGGCAAAAGTGAATATCCGTCGCCGACGCGGGCAGTGGCTTTATATGGCAATCCGCTGCGCGGGCGTAGTAGGTCGGACGATTGAAGTCGCGGTATATCGCTATGCCTAATGCCACACCGCCCATAAGCAAAAGGCCGCCGACGACGATCGGCACACGCAAGGCGTGGTTTTTTCGAGCTCCGGGAAGAGGTGGCGGGTATTTCATCTGGATGATGTTGAATGGATCTCGGCAGTCGGATGTTTGCTGTAGAAACGATCCAGGTCGCCTTCACTCAGTCCCAAGAACCACAACCAATCGGTGACCGTGACATAGATCATGATCATGCCCAACGCGAGCAGTGGCGAGATGGACATCCGCTTTTCCCAAGCTGTTTGGAGAAACTCCAGCAGGCCGATGTCCACCAGCCAGTGCGTGATAAATCCGATGATGATGGCCTTGATGAAAGATCTGGGCTCCGGCTTTGTCCGGTAGGGAACCATCCACCGCAGGAAGAGCCCTGCCAAGGCCACGGCCGCCGCGGAAACACCGGGTTCAACATAGAACCATGTGCAGCCGAGGATCAGCGCGAGGTGCGAGAGCAGCAGGATGATGCGTAGTCGGTTCATGGTTACACCGGGGTTCTTGGCGGACCAGGCCTCTCGGTTGCTTCAGTTTGTGGAAGCATCCTGTCCGGAGGCCTCTAGGCGAGCTTGTATGGAGTTCTTTTGTCGTAACCTGGCTGGGAGCTCGGAAGTCACTTGCGGCTTGAGTCACAGCGCGTGGATGCGTCGTTTCATGCAATGAACGAGAAGGTATTCAGGATTTTGGTGCTGGGGCTGCTCATCACGGTGGTCTGGCATTTGCGACCCTTGAGGGAGGATGCGGAGTCTCCGGATTACCAGGAGGTGGTGGATGCATTGGTGGATGCCGGCTTTGAGTTGCCGGTTGCAGGGAATGGCGTCGACGGGTCGCGAACGATCGTTCTGACCACGGATGTGAACGCGCACTTTGCCCGCACTCTGATACGGCGTCTGCTGGCTCTGGATCAGGTGTCTCCGGGCACGCCAATCGATCTCTATCTGCGGACCGAGGGCGGCTGGGAGGCGGACGCCTTTGCCGTCATTGATACGATCCGTCACCTTCGTTCGCCGGTGAATGTGCATGCGATCGGCGAGGTGCATTCGTCCGGAGTCATGATCCTGGCGGCTGCCACCGGTTCGCGAAACGTCTATCCCAACACGATCCTGGGGTTTCATGCCATGGGGGAAGACGAGGCGAAAATATACGAACAACGCTATCTGGGGCTATGGAGGCGCTTCGCAAGTCTGCCGCCGGAGTGGTTGGCACGGCGCGACAAGGAGATGCTCTATTTCACCGCCCAAGACGCGTTGAGATACAAAGTGGCCGACGTGGTTTTGCCCGAGCCGGACCGTGGGCTGGTGGTCCCGGGGGAAGCTGCCGGTCAGGTTGTTGATCGCTAGACTTTCGTGCACGCGAGGCGTCGCTTGCGGGAAACGAAAAGCCCCCGGCCGGTTTGAGGCGCGGGGGCGTGGTTGGATTTTGGATACGTCTGGCGGGCGGTCAGTTCGACGGCTTGTGTTTGGGCGCGGGGGCGTGGACCGGGGCCTCGGTCGCGGGGCGGGCGGCGGGCGTCGGCAGCTTGGTGGCCGCGGGGGTGGCGACGGTGGACTTGAGGTCCTCGGGGATGAGGGTGCCGTCGTTGAGGTTGAGGCCGAGCTCGGAGATCATCTTTTCGACGACCGGGACCTGCAGGCGGTATTGCAGCAGGGCGTTGACGAGCTGGTTGGGCAGACCGCCGGTGGAGCCTTCGCCGCCGGTCGCGGCGCCGGAGCCGACACCGGTGACGCCGCCGGCCTGACCGGGCATGCCGTTGATGTGCAGCATGCGGATGGAGTCGATCTTCTCGGCGGGCTTCATGGCGGCGGCGATCACGCCCTCGAGCTTGCCGACGAGTTCCTTGCGGACCTCGAAGCTCATGATGGCGTCGCTGAGGAGGTTCTTGGCCTCGTTGATGGCGTGCAGACCGACGGCCTCGACCTCGAAGCGCTTCTGGTCGGCCTCGGCGACGATGCGCACGCGGTCGGCCTCGGCCTGGGCCTTGGTGCGCACGGCCTCGGCCTGGTCCTCGGCGGCCTTGCGCTCGGCCTCGGCGGAGACGACGAGTTTGACGGCGTCCTGCTCGGCCTCTTCCCGGGCCTTGATGACGACGATCTGCTTGGCGCGTTCGGCGACGGCGACTTCCTGGACCGTCTTGACCTCTTCCTCGGCCTTGACGGTGGAGGCACGGGCGGCGGCGGCGGAGGCGTCGGCCTTGGAGAGTTCCTCGGACTTCTTGGCGACGGCGATGCGGGCTTCCTGGCGCTCGATGTCGAGCTCGCGCTGGCGCTGAATGTCGCGGGCGGCGATGGACTTTTCGGCGGCGATGTTGGCTTCCTTCACGGCCTGCTCGGCGGTGATCTGGGCCTCCTTGCCTTCGCGTTCGCGGACGGCGCGTTCGCGGGCGATCATGGCGTCCTGCGCGGCGCGGGCGGTCTCGATGGCCTGCTGCTGCTGGAACTGGGCCTCGGCCTCGGTCTGCTTGACCTTGAGCGACTCGCGCTCGACGGAGAGGTTCTTCTGTTCGATGGCGAGGCGGGTGTCCTGCTCGATGCGGTTGCGTTCCTCGCGCTTGCGCTCGGTGACGTCGGTGAGCTTGGCCAGACCCTCGGCGTCGAAGGCGTTGGTGTCCTTGAAGTATTCCTTGGAGGTCTGGTCGAGCTCGGTGAGGGAGACGGACTCGAGTTCGAGACCGTTGCGGTTGAGGTCCTCGGTGACGGCCTTCTGCACCTGCATGACGAACTCGACGCGCTTCTCGTGAAGCTCGTCCATGGTGAGGGTGGCGGCGACGGCGCGGAGGGCGTCGACGAACTTGCCCTGAAGCTGGCCGGTGAGCTCGTCGGGGCGGAAGGTGCGGTGGCCGAGGGTCTGGGCGGCGACCATGATGGACTCGACGTTTTTGGCGACGCGCACGTAGAACTCGGCGCGCACATCGACGCGGAGGCGGTCCTTGGTGATGAGGGCGTCCTGGTTTTTGCGCTGAACCTCGAGGCGGAGGGTCTGGAGGTTGACGTCGCCGATCTGGTGGAGGAAGGGCAGCACGATGACGCCGCCGTCGGTGACGACGCGTCCGCCGCCCCAGCCGGTGCGGATGAGAGCGCGCTCGGGGTTGGCCTTGCGGTAGAGCTTGGCCAGGAGGGCGAAGAAGAGGCCGAGGAGGAACAGGCCTCCGAGGGCGCCAAGGATGGTGACGATGGTGATGTTGTCGGGCATGGAGGGAGCGGTGGTTGTCAGTTGAGGTTGGAGGTGAGGTTGGAATTGGCGGGAGCGGAGGGATTGGGGTGGCGGATGACGTTGAAGGCGGCGCCGCGGCGGCCGACAACGAGCAGAATCGAGCCCTGCGGGTAGCTCTCGCCCTCGACGTCGGCGTAGGCGAGGTGGTGGTGGGCGGCGCCGTGGGCGTCGCGGATGCGCACCTGCCCGGGCTCGGTGGGCGTGACGGTGCCGAGGACGACCTCGCATTCGTGGCCGATGAGCGAGTCGGTGGTGATGGCTGAGCTCTCGACGTCCTTGGGCCAGACGCGGCCGACCAGACGGTTGAAGATCCGCACGAGGGGCATCGAGGCGAACGCGGCGCCGACCATGACCAGCGGCCACGGCAGGGCGTCACCGAGGAACTGGAACTGCACGGCCTGCGTGAAGAGTCCGGTGATGCTGAGCGCGAGCATGAAGGCGGCGAGCGAGACGAGGTAGGGCACCTTGCCGAGGCCGAGCCAGTCGAGCACGCTCCAGCCGTCGGGGATGCCGGGCGCGTCGATGTCCATGCTGATGTCGAGCCCGAGCTCTCCGCCGAAGCCGGTGAAGACGAGGAGGATCTCCAGTAGGCAGACGCCGACGAAGAGGATCAACACGAGCGTGAACGGCCAGACGTGGGCGTGGGTGAGAAATTCACCGAAGTTCATGGGAAGCGGATGGAGCCGGGAGGGAAGGGTGGGGGGAGCGCGGTGCGGCGTGCGAGGCGGGGAGGATGCCGGCGGAAGCGCCCGGATAGCAACGCGTTCCGCCGGCCGTGATGTTAATTTTCCCGGAGTTCGGGCAGGGCGAGGCGGCCCTTGAGCTCGATGAGGCGGGCGTGCACGCGGTTTTGGCGCGAGAGATCGCCGAGTTCGCGCAGGGTGGCCTGTTCGGTTTCGCGCGCCTGCAGGGTGGCGCGGTCGAGGCCGGTGGCTTTGCCGAAGCGGTGGTTGAAGGCGTTCTCGGCGCGGGCGGCCTTGAGCTCGGCGTCGCGGGTGGCGGACTTGAGCGGGGCGCCGGTGGTGGTGTCGTGCGTGCGGCGCAGGCCGGCGAGGTCGCTTTCCATCTGGGCGCGGCGGGCGCGCAGGCTCTCGATGGACTGGCCGAGGCGCTCGATCTCGGACTTGTGATCGAGCATCTGGCTCTCGAGTTCGGGGAGCTGGCGCTCGATGTCGTCGACGCGGGCGAGGCCGGCGACGGCGAGGTCCTCGCGGCCGTTGCGCAGGGCGGTCTCGGACTCTTCCTCGAGGCGGTTGCGTTCGAGGTTGAGGCGTTCGATGGCCTTGTTGACGTGGTGCTTGCGGGCGATGGCCTCGCCCTGGGCGAGGTGCACTTCCTCGGTGGCGCCGTCGACCTCGCGGATGGCGGCTTCGAGGATGCCCTCCTCGTTGAGGCCCTCGAGCTTGTCGACGAGGGTGTGGGCGGTACTGGTGAGCACGCGGGCGATGCGGTCGCGGAGTCGGTTTTCCATGGCGTTATTCCTTTTCTTGGGTGGTTGCGGTTGGCGTGGCGGAGGCCGAGGCGGCGGTGGCCTGGGCCAGGATGCGGGTTTGGTCGAAAATGCGTTGGAGTTCGGGGAGGACGGTGTGGGGGTTGCGCAAGCGGGAGGGGTCGAGGGCGGCGTCGCGTAGGATCGCGAGGGTGGCGCGGGTCCAGACCTGGACTAGGAGGGCCTCGAGGTCGGGCAGGGTCTTGTCGGGGGACTTGGCGAGCGCGTCGGTGCGGGCGAGAAGCAGGGCGCCGAGTTCGGAAACGGTCTTGGCGAGGGTCTCGACGAGGTCCGCGCCGTTGCCGTTGAGGCGTTGCTCGCGGAGGGCCTGCAGGCAGGGCTCAAAGGTGACTTCGACGAGCTTCAGGGCGCGGGTGAGATCGTGCCGGGAGTCCATCAACGTGAGCTGCTGGCGGACCAAACGGGTCATGCGCTCGCCGTTGCTGAGCCCCGGCATGAGTTCGACGATCTGTTCCCATTCGGCTTCGTCGAGGCGTGCGTTTACTTGGATGGGCATAACGCACTTAGGTAATGCTACACTTCTGTAGCAGTCGAGTTAATCCGTGCTACAAAACGGTTGGTTGTTTATAACGCCGCGGTGTTGCGCGGCGGTTTTCACGCCACCGTCGGGCGGGTCTTCATGACGTGCCGGAAGCGCAGGGCCGCGGCGATCACCAGCAGCGAGCAGCCCAGCACGGTCCAGCGCGGGCCGGCGGCGTGCTCGGCGGCGTAGCCCACCAGCGCGCTGCCCACCGGTCCCATGCTCACCGCCATGACGAACAGGCCCATGATGCGCCCGCGCTTGTCGTCCTCGACGAACGACTGGATCAGCGTGTTGCTGCCCGCCATCGCGAACACGGTGCCCAGGCCGGTCACCGCCAGACTGGCCAGCGCGCAGGGCAGGTTGGGACTCAGGCCGAGTCCGATCAACCCGGCCGCGATGAACAACCCGCCGCGCGTGATCCAGCGCGCAAGTTGCCGGACCGAGGGCAGGTTGCTCAGCACGAGCGCCGCGACCAGTGCGCCCCCGCCGACCGAGGCGAACATCCAGCCGAGCGTGCCGGCGTCGCCGTGGAACACGTCGCGCGCGAAGACCGGCGCCAGCATGTTGCCGGCAAAGCCGAACATAGCGATGGTCGACACCAGGATCAGCGGCGCCCGCACCGAGGGCGTGCGAATCGCGTAGCCCCAGCCGGCGCGCAGCAAGGCCAGTGGCGCGGGCACCGGGCCGGAGCGCGCGGGGCGGGGCCGCGGCCGCATGGCGAGCAGGCAGCCGATCACCGGCAGGTAGGTGAACGTGTCGATCGCGTAGCAGGCCGCCGCGCCGAGATTGACCAACGCCAGCCCCGCCAGCGACGGGCCCAGCAGGCGGGCGAGGTTGAACATGCTGGAGTTGAGCCCGATGGCGTTGGGCAGGTCCTTGCGGTCGTCGATCATCTCGATGACGAACGACTGCCGCGTGGGGAACTCGACCGAGTTGATCAGACCCTGCACCACCGCCAGCGCCAGCAGCCAGCCCACCGTGACCACGCCCGTGTGGGTGATGACCGCCAGCGTCAGCGATTGCAGCATGGCCAGCGCCGCCAGCATGACCAGCAGCCGGCGTCGCTCGAAACGGTCGCCCAGCAACCCCGTGAACGGCGACAGCAACAGCGTCGGGATCTGGCTGGCGAACCCCAGCAGGCCCAGCACGAACGCGCTGTTGGACAACTCGTAACCCAGCCACGCGGTCGTCGTGATCGTCATCCAGTTGCCGATCAACGACAGGCTCTGGCCGCTGAAAAACAGGCGGTAGTTGCGGGAGTTGAGGGCGCGTAGAGAGTTCGGGAAATTCACCTGGGGAACGGGCAATACGTCACAAACCGCCCTCCGCGTCAAAACCGCGTGGGGGTTCAACCCTACCCGATGGCATCAAGTAGGACTTGGCCTTCTTGAACGGGGTGTTTCATACCATGCACCATGCATCGCCGTGAATTCATCACCCGCTCCGCACTCCTGCTGGGCACCGGCCTGCTCGCCCGCTCCCCCTTGCGGGCGGCTGCCGGGGTCCTGTCGCCCTCCGGTGCGTTCACGCCCCTGCGCCGCGGCGTGGGCATCTACACCGCGCGCGGCGGCACCATCGGCTGGCTGGCCACGCCCGACGCGCTGCTCGCCGTCGACAGCCAGTTCCCCGACACCGCCCGTGATTTTCTGCAAGGTCTGCCCGATCGCGACGACCGCGCGCTCGACGTGTTGATCAACACCCATCACCACCCCGACCACACCGCCGGCAACCCCGTGCTCGGTCCCGCCGCGCTTCGTCATGTGGCCCACACCTATGTGCCGGGCTTGCAACGTGCCCGAGCGGAGCGCGACCTTGCCCTCGGCAAGCAGGTCTATGCCACCGAGCTGTTTGACCGCACCTGGCGCGCCGATCTCGGCGCCGAGGTGGTCGAGGCCCGCCATGTCGGTCCGGCGCACACCGCCGGCGACGCCATCGTGCATTTCCAAAAAGCCAACGTCGTCCACCTCGGCGACCTCGTGTTCAACCGCGTTTATCCCGTGATCGACCGCCCCGGCGGCGCCGATGTGCAATCGTGGATCAAGCTCCTGCGCGAGCTGCCCGCCCGTTACGAACGCGACACCGTCTACATCTACGGCCACGGTCAGGCGGGCCATGGTGTCACCGGCGACCGTCATGATCTGTTCGTCTTTGCCGACTTTCTCGAGCGCCTGCGCGACCTCGTGCAAAGCGAGATCGTGATCCGCAAGCCCCGCGTGCAGATTCTCGCGCGCACCGGACTGTCCGGTTACTCCGACTGGGAACTGCCCAATCCGGGCCGCTTCCGCGACGCCCTCGCCGCGGTCTACGACGAACTTACCGGCGCGGATATAGAGTAACCCCGCGTCCAAGTCCGCGACCAGTCGACGCCGTTGGTCCCCGGCGTGCCGTGTTTTGCTCACGGCTTGAGCCAGGATAGCAGCCGTGGCAGGCCGCGAGGGCTCCTGCATTCCACACCAGTCAATTTTTCTAATGAAAAATTGAATCCAATACCCAACTTGAAGCGGACGCTCCTTTTGGGGAACATGATCGTCGACCCCGCCATGTCCGACCACACCGTTCCCATCCTGAAAAAGGCCGTCGCCGTGCTGAAGGCCGTGGCCGAGGGCCGCGAGGAAACCACGACCAAGGCGCTCGCCTACTCGCTGGGCATCCCGGCCTCGTCCGTCTACCGCATCCTCCAGACCTTCCTGTCCGAGGACTGGGTGCGCGCCGCGCCCGGCGGCCGCCACGAGCTATCCTTCGGGCTGCTCCCCTTGTTGGAACCGCTGGCCCGACACGAGTTCTTGATCGAGACCTCGCGTCCCCACCTCGCGCGGCTCGCCGCGGAGACCGGACTCGCCGCCAAGCTCTCGGTCCGGCAGCACGACCGCGCCATCGCGCTGGCCCGCGTCGAGTCGCCCCGCGAGACCGCCGTCTCCGTGCGGGTCGGCGCCACCTTTCACCTCGCGCTCGGCTCCTCCGGCGCCGCGTTGATCAGCGAGTTGTCCGCCGCCGAACGCAACCGCGTGCTGGACGGAGCCCCCGCCGGGTGTTGGGATCGCCAGACCCGCGCCGACGTCGATAAGCGCATCGCCGAGTGCCGCCGCACCGGCGCCTGCGCCGACTTTGGCGGCTATCAACCCAGCGTGCACGCCCTGTCCTCGCCCGTCCGCGGCCAGGCCGGCGACATCGTCGGCGTGTTCACCCTCGTGGGCTTCGCCGATGACTTCGCCGGCCGCCGCGCCAAGGCCCATCGCGACCGCCTCCTTGCGGCCGCCGCCGCCTGCTCCGCGCAGCTCCAGGGCAAGCTGCCCGCCGCCGCCTGATCCTCGCCGACTGCCTGCCCGCCACATCCCCCGCTTCCGCCCACCCCCATGAAACTCCCCGCCTCCTTTGATCTGACCGGCCGGCGAGCCCTTGTCACCGGCTCCTCGCGCGGCATCGGCGCGGCCATCGCCGTCGGGCTCGCCGAGGCCGGCGCCGACGTGATGGTCCACTACACCGGCAACGCCGGCGCGGCCGGCGACGTCGCCGGCCGCATCACCGCCGCCGGCCGCCGCACCGGCCTGGTCCGGGCCGACCTCGGCGCCGACGACGGACCGTATCGTCTCCACGAGGAAACAGTCGCCGCGCTCGGCGGCGTCGACATCCTCGTGCTCAACGCCTCGATCCAGATCCAGAAGGACTGGCTCGATTTCACCCGCGCCGAGCTCGACGCGCACCATGCCGTCAACTACCGGGCCGGCTACCAATTGCTCCAGCTTTGCGTCCCCGGCATGATCGCCGCCAAGTGGGGCCGCGTCGTCACCCTGGGCAGCGTCCAGGAGATCCGTCCGCATCCCGCGATGCTGCCGTATTCATCTTCCAAGCACGCGCAGACCGGTCTGGTGCTCGGACTCGCGAAGCAGCTCGCGCCGCATGGCATCACGTTGAACAACCTCGCCCCCGGCGTCATCCAGACCGATCGCAACAGCGCCTCGCTGGCCGACCCCGCCTATGCCGACAAGGTCCGCGCCGCCATCCCCGCCGGCTGCTTCGGCGAGAGCGCCGACTGCGTGGGCGCTGCCCTGCTGCTCTGCTCCGACGCCGGCCGCTACATCACCGCCCAAAACCTCTTCGTCGACGGCGGCCTCGGCCTCGCCTGACCCACCCGCAACCGCACCCGATAAAAACTAACCAGACAGGTTAGTTTTTATTCAGAGAACCCACCGCCAACTTATGTCCAAAGACCTGAACGCAGATATCGAAGCCTACAAAAAAGAAGTGGGCATGATGAAACTCGAGAAGCTCATCGCCGAGCGTGAGACGATCTCGACCAAGGAATTTCCGATCCCCGTCAAGGAGCTGCTGGCCCGCTACGAGCAGCTCTACACCGGCGCGATCAGCGACGTGCTGCGCGAGTTCGCATTGCTCGACCAGTGCCTGCCCGGCCACCTCAAGCCCTTGCGGCCCGAGCGCACCGTGGCCGGCCTGGCCTTCACCGTGAAGAGCGCGCCCAACGTGAAGATCACCGGCGAGATGACCTTCCGCACGCAGATGATCTCCGAGCTGCCCGCCGACACCATGGTCGTGTGGGACACCTCCAACGACGAGAAGGCCACCCTCTGGGGCGGCGTCATGACCGCCACCGCGGTCGGTCTCGGGGTCAAGGGCGCGATCATCGACGGCGGCATCCGCGACACGCATCAGATCCTCGAGAAGGATTTCCCGGTGTTCTACAAGCACCGCATCCCGAACGGCTCGCTCGGCCGCTGCCTCATTACCCACTACCAGTGTCCGATCAAGATCGGCGACGTGGTCATCAAGCCCGGCGACGTCGTCCTCGGCGACATTGACGGCGTGGTCGTCGTCCCGCGCGACATCGCCTACGACGTGCTGGTGCGCGCCGAGGAAATCAAGGCCAACGAAAAGGTCATCTTCGGCTGGGTCGCCGAGGGCAAGACCGTCAACGAGATCACCGAAAAGGGCGGGTATTTCTGATTGGCCGAGGGCCTTTCTGCCCGACCGCCCGAGAATGGCGGGCAGGGAGCCTGCACTACCGCAGCGCGCGCCGCAGGTTGTCGCACACGATGGCCGCGGCGACGCCGGCGTTGAGCGACTCGGCGCGGCCGTATTTGGGAATTGTCACGTAATAAGTGACCAACCGCCGCACGCCTTCGCTCAGGCCGCGGCCTTCGCTGCCGATCACGACCACGGCGTCGCGCAGGGCGGGCAGCGCATGCACATCGTCGCCACCGAGGTCGCAACCGAGCACCGGCGCGCCGGCGGCGGCGAGCACGACGGCGAGGTCGGCGGTGTGGGTCTTCACGCGTGCGAAGGAGCCCATGCTGGCGTTGATGACCTTTTGGGAAAACAGATCCGCGCAATCCGGCGAGAGCACCACGCGGTCAAACGCGAACCAGTCGGCGACGCGCAGCAGCGTGCCGACGTTGCCCGGGTCCTGGATACCATCGAGCGCCAGGGTGAGTCCGTGCGCGAGCCCGCCGGCGGGCAGGGCGGTGCGTTCGATGCGACCGACCGCGAACACGGTCGACGGGGTGGGAAAGTGGCTGATGCGCGCGAGTTCGTCGGCGGAGATCACGGTGCGCGTGACGCCGTTCGGGCCGTCCCAGGCGTCGGTCGCATAGAGTTCGGCGAAGGTCGTGCCGGCGGCGAGCAGCTCGGCGACGACCTTGGGATTTTCGACCACGTAGAGGTCCTCCGCCTCGCGGTTTTTCTTTTCACGCAGCGCGCGCAATCGGGAGAGCTGGGCCTTGGTCAACATGCGCGCCAGCCAAGTGCGCTCGCGATCAAAGGCAAAGCAAACGCGTGATGCGGCCGGTTCGGCAAGGTGTGGCCGGCGATTAGTTGCGCATCCGCCGGTGGCGGTGCACGCCGGCCAGGAGCAACGTCACGCCTCCGGTCAGTGCGGCCGCGGCCGAGGGCTCGGGGATCACCGACGATCCGGAGAGTGTGAGCGCGTTCAGGTAGGTGAAGCGGTAGGTGTTGTTGTTGACGCCCTCGGTCTGGGTTATGTCGAAGACGATGTTACCACTGGCGTCGGGGCGCACGTTGAGCAGCGTCAGCGTGAGGCTGGTATTGCCGGACGCGTTGAGCACGCCGCTGACGGTGTTGAGGCCGGTGGCCGTGTAGGTGCCGGAGCGATCATCGCCCACGCTCATGCGTGAGGCGTAGACGACGAAGGTGTAGGCGAGGTCCTGATCGAGGCCCGACAACGTGAACGTCGGATTTTCGGCGATGGCGTTGTTGAAGGTGACGCTGTTGCCGTAGAGACTGCTGGCGATGACCGCATCGGGGATTCCGAAGCTGTGATTGCCGGTGGTGGGGCCGTTGGTGTTGGTGCCGTTGAACCGTGCGTTCATGGCGAAACTGACGTCGGTGGCCGCACCGGTGGAGTCGACCAAATTGGCGAGCGTGCCGGTCGGAGATGATCCGATTGCTGTGGTGATGTCGTTCCAGCCGGTCAGCGAGGCGGCGGCACCGAAGTTGAGTTGCAACGTGCTGGCGGGCAGGCACGGGATTAGTGCCAGGCAGGAGCCGGTCACGAAAAAGCGGATTAGAGTGCGCATGGGTAGGGGGGGGGCTGGAGACTACGTTGGGCGACAACCGCAGATGCTTCAATAGCGAGGGTTACTCGGTTCCGGATTTTACCGCCAAGGGCAAGGCGTCGCGCAGGCGTTTGGCACCGTCGGACGACAGGTCCATTTTGGCCTTCTTATCGGCGGTGGCCAGGATGGCCTCGTGGCAACCGTAGCACAGTAGCATCACTGCCACGTTTTTGCCCTCGCGGCGCCAGGCCGGCAGGTAGTCGGCGTGAAAGCCGCCGCAGAGCTTGGCACCGCGGTGGGGGATTAGCACGCCGGGGGTGTCAAGTGCCGCGATGATGGCATCAAGCTCGGTTTGGGGCAGGGCGAGCGGCTCGCGGTAGAACCCGTTGTCGAAGGTGAGAAAGTGCGGCTTGGTGCGGTTTTCCTCGGCGTAAAACTTCCGATCCTGCGACCGGCGCGGTAATCCACGATAGATCGCCAGTTGATCGGCGGAGGCGGTGAGGAACAAAAAATCCCCCAGCGGAATCGCCGACGAACGGACCCCGGCCGTTGCCGAGGTGCTGAGCACGAGCAGGACGCAGGCGAAGCGCAGGATCATGATGTAGAGCCAATCTTATCGCGGTAGCGATTCGATCCCAAACAGTGGCTTCAATGCCGACAGGTCGAAGTGCGGCTTCGTCATCAGACGCACGCGGCGTGGTGCTGATTTCTTCTGGCTACGGGGCGACGGGGTGGCGGCGGCGGTGCTCAAAGACGATGACGGTGAGCTCGACCAGCAGGCCGGTGGCGACGCCGAGAGGGAGAAACAGCGTGAACGGCTCCTGTCCGTTGAAGACCAGCCCGATGGCGAAGCCGGCGGCGAAACCCAGAAGCATGGCGGCTAGCAGGCGCACGCC
>JBDRJH010000334.1:0-2424 GCA_043815125.1 Verrucomicrobiota bacterium | reverse complement strand
CAAAGGCAAGATCGGCGGGCGGGATGTAGAGCACATACCACGTCGCGTCGCGCAAGAGCGGTTCCAGCGCTTCGCGGGAGAGGTTCAGGTTGTTCCAGTTGTGAAGTTGTTTGTAGCCCAGTAGCTCCCGGTGGAGCGCATCCCAGTCCAGAAACGCCAGGTGCGGAACGGGGCCCAGTTTACCGGTGTGCCGGTGTTCGGGCGCGGAGTTAAACGCCGCGCCGGCCGCCGCCATGGATTGCGCCTTGGGATACCAATCCACCTCCACCTGACGATTTTTGAAGGTCGAGTGCGGTGTCGCGGACAGCGTCGGGATCGGGCCTTGGCGCTTGAAATTGATGCCGGGCGGCAGGTCGAGGGTCTTGAGTTTTCGATTGGTCGGCAGACTGGCCAGCACGGGCAAGGTGACGCGGGTGGCGTCCGGATCGGGCGACGCGCCCTCGTCTTCGAGGAATTTTTTAAACTCCGCCATGAACCCGGCGCGCAGGCCAAAGATGTTCAGACGTTCGAGGTAATGGATGTGCTTGGGGCGCTGATTGGCGGGCACGTCGCTGTGCGTGCTGCGCTTCAATTTCCCCGCGAAACCCTTCAAGCGGACGCCACGGCCAAAGAGCTGAATCGCCTGCGAGCCCTCGGATTTGGCGATGTTTAAAAAGCCCATCGTGCTCACGCGGTAGCACGACCAGCCCTCGGTGAACATTTTCGACCCGAGGAGCACGCGCAACGGATTCGACGTATCGAATTCGCGTTCGGTCAGCGTGGGGAAAAGTGGATGCGCGAGTTCCTGATCGATCACCGCCGGAACGATGGCCGTGGCGTTGGCCTTCTGCTCCTCTTGGTTTTTCTCTTCGAACTGCTTCTTGAGCTTCGGCGTGTCGCCGACCCGCACCACGCCGAAGGGTTTGCTATCGCCGAGTTGGAGGCCGATTTCGCCGACGCCCTTGTAGAGCGCGACGTGCAGGATCGCCGGGCCTTTGCTGTGGAAGACCAACTCAAGGCAATCCCGGTAAAGCGCCGCCGCGTCTTTACCCAGGGTGCGGAGGTAGTCGAACGCATCGTGAAACAGACTGCGGCCTTTCTCGTCGTGTAGCGTCATCGAGCCGTCGAGCAGGCCGGCGATGCGCGCCACCGCTCCGCCGTCTCGGTGGGTGAAGCGGGTGAGGAAACGAATCGCCTCCACGATGTCGGACGCCTCCTGCGCGTTAAAATCCTTCGTCACTTTCGAGCCGACGAAAACCAGCAGCGGCTGCGCGACGTGGTAGGATTTGAGTTCCGCGGTCTTGTCGTGAAACAGACGGAGTTGCTGGAAGTAGCTCAGCACGCAGCCGGTGAGGTAGCGCTCCCGCTGCTCTTGCTCGCTGAGCGTGGTATCCGCACCGAGATCGAGATTGAGGATGCGGTAGTCCTTGCCGAAGCCGTCGCCGTAGAACCAACGGTAACCGTAATCAAACAGGATGCAGCGCCCGTAGAGCGCCTCCAGGTCCTTGCGCTTGGCGCCGGTGGCGGCGTTGACCGCCTGCACGAAGGTCGCGGAATACTCGAAGGAGAAACCGTTTTTGCAGAGCGCGGCGCGGCGCTCCATCCAATCGACGCCGGACGCGCCGCGGTGGCCTTCGTCCACCAAGACGAGGTTGTTGCCCTCGAAGGAACTGACCGCGACGGTCTTGTCCTTGGAGGCGTTCCCTAGCTTGTGGATGTCGATGATGTCCACCGCCACGCCGGAGCGACGCTGGGTGGGGGTGTCCTTGTCGAAAAGCTCCGCGTTGAACAGACCGCCGCAGGCTTCGAAATCTTTCAGGTGTTGGTAGCTCAGCCCTTCGTTTGGTGTGAGCAGGAGAATGCGGTCAAACGGCTGATCCGGGGCGTGTTTCTCCTTCCAGAAAAGCCACTGGAGCAAATTGGCGTGCATCTGGAGCGTTTTGCCGCTGCCGGTCGCCTGGAGAAACGCGAGCTTGGTTAGGTCTTCGGCGGCGAAGGGCGGGAGCTTTTCCTTGGGTGCGCCGAGTTGATCGAGTTCCTGATTGAGCTTGGTCAGCTCGCGGTTGAGTTCGGCCAGCAGCGCGTCGCGGTCGCGGAAAAAGCGGTCGAGGTAGAATTCGGTGAAGAGCAACGCGAGCCACTGGTAGTATTTCCACACGAGCTTCTCGCCCCGGTGTTCGTTGTAGCGGCGGGTGAGTTCTACGATGTTGGCGTCGTAGTCGCGGAGCTGATCGTCGGGCAGGCGAGCGCGGCCGATTTGAAGGCCCAAAAGATCGTTAACGAAATACGTCTGCCCCTCGGCAGTCTCGCCCTCGGGCAGGGGGCGCAGCCGGTCGGCCAGGATTTTGAAATCAGACACCTCAAGCAGACCGAGGCACCAGCGTTGGAGGACGAGTTTTTTGGTGAGGTGCATGGTTACGGAGTGGCTCGAAGAGCGGCCGCCGC
>JBDRJH010000333.1:0-3197 GCA_043815125.1 Verrucomicrobiota bacterium | reverse complement strand
GAGCTTGGACGGCATGAAGCCGAGCTCGACAAAGGGCGTCATGCCCTCGGCGACGAAGAAGTCGTAGATCTTGTCCACGTTCTGAAAGTTCAGCCGCGGTCCGCCGTCCGCATCCTCGCCGCCTTGAACCACGCTGACCAGGTCGCTGAAGATGTTGTGGAAGCGGATGCCCTCAAAGCCGATCTCGCGCTGCACCAGCCGGGTGTGTTCGCGGAAATCCTCGCGCAGCGTCAGGTAGGCGTGGCAGGAGCCGACGCCGCGCTGAAAGCAGCGGTCAAACGGTTTGGCCGGACCGGTCAGGTCGATAACGACAGGGTTTTGAGCGGGCATGGCGCGATGCAATGCCCCTCCGGCGCGCCGGCTCAAGCCTTCAACCCGTCCGGTCGGAAGACGGCACACGGCGGGTCGGCAGCGGGCTTATGAGCCGGCCGAGGTTGGACTATACTGGGCGGCCCCGGGCACGGACCGTCATCCCGCGCCCTACCCTCCCCTATTCTCCATGAGTTTTCCCGACAACTTCACCTGGGGCGCCGCCGCCGCCTCCTATCAAATCGAGGGCGCCTGGAACGCCGACGACAAGGGCCTCTCCGTGTGGGACATGCTCACCCGCCAGCCCGGCAAGATCTGGGAGGGCCACACCGGCGACACCGCCTGCGACCACTATAACCGCTACCGCGAGGACGTCGGACTCATGGGGCAGATCGGGCTCAACGCCTACCGGCTCTCCGTCTCGTGGCCGCGCATTCTGCCCGCGGGCACCGGGGCGATCAGCGAAGCGGGACTGGGCTTCTACGACCGCCTGGTCGACACGCTGCTCGCAGCCGGTATCCAGCCCTGGGTCACCCTCTTCCACTGGGACTTTCCGCACGCGCTCTTTCTGCGCGGCGGCTGGCTCAACCCCGACAGCTCGAAGTGGTTTTCTGAATACACCGCCGCCGTCGTTGATCGCCTCTCCGATCGCGTGACGCACTGGATGACCCTCAACGAACCGCAGTGCTTCATCGGGCTCGGCCACCTTTTCGGCGAACACGCCCCCGGCCTCAAACTCGGCCTGGCCGAAGTCCTGACCGCCTCGCACAACGTCCTGCTCGCGCACGGCCGCGCCGTGCAGGTCATCCGCGCCCGCGCCCGCACCACGCCGCAGATCGGCTGGGCTCCGGTCGGCGTCGCCTACACGCCGGCCACCGACACCACTAAGGACCGGCGCGCCGCCGACCTCGGCATGGCCGCGGTCTACCCCGGCACCGTCTGGAACAACACCTGGTGGGGCGACCCCGTCGTGCTCGGCCGTTATCCCGAGGAAGGCCTGCGCGCCTACGGCAACGCCGTGCCGCGCCACACCGACGCCGACATGGCGGTCATCGCGCAACCCATCGATTTCTACGGAGCCAACATCTACAACGCGTCCCCCGTGCGGCTCGGCCCCGACGGTCGCGAGCAGGCCGCCCCGCTGCCGGTCGGCCACCCGCACACCCACTTCACCTGGAAGGTCACGCCCGACGCGCTCTATTGGGGAACGAAGTTCCTGCACGAACGCTATCAGCTGCCCGTGGTCGTCACCGAGAACGGCCTCTCCCTGCCCGACTGGGTTTCGCTCGACGGCGCGGTGCACGACCCGCTGCGCATCGACTTCCTCAACCGCTACCTCAACTCCCTCGGCCGCGCCATCGCCGACGGCGTGGACGTGCGCGGTTATTTCCAATGGTCGATTCTGGACAACTTCGAGTGGGCCGAGGGCTACAAACACCGCTTCGGCCTCATCCACGTCGATTACGCCACGCAAAAACGCACGCTCAAGGACTCCGCCCGCTGGTATGCCGAGGTCATCCGCACCAACGGCGCCAGCCTCGGCACCTGAGCCCGCCCCACGCCCCACCATGCGACGCCCCGCCCGATTTTCCGCCCCGCCCCGCCGCGGCTTCGCGCTGCTGGTGACCATCGTGCTGGTCGCCTTCCTCGTGCTCATTGTCGTCAGCCTCGCCGCGCTCTCACGCGTGGAAACGAGCGTCGCCGCCAACAGCCGCCAGGTCGACCAGGCCCGCCAGAACGCCCTCACCGCGCTCAACGTAGCCATCGGACAACTACAAAAGCACGCCGGCCCCGACCAGCGCGTCACCGCGCGCGCCGACCTCGAACACGGCGAGACCGTGCCCAACGCCCGCTGGACCGGCGCCTACGGTCGCGCCATGGCCGCCGACTACGCGCAAACACCCTCCGCCATCGCCGCCGCGCTCACCGACACCGCCGTCGTCGACCCCGCCACCGGCTCCTCCGCCCGCCTGCTCGGCTGGCTCGTCAGCGGTAATGAGAACGACGCCTTCGACCCCGCGGCCGGCGTCGCCGCCGACGGCCGCATCACCACCGACGCCGCCACCCTACGCGCCGGCATTGCGTTTGATCCCGCGACCACCGTCACCGGATTGACCGCGACCACCACCGTCGACACGCCGCTCACCATCGCCGACTCCGCCAACGCGTCGCGCCCCGCCGCCCTGCTCATCGGCCCCGGCACGGTCGAGTCCGCCGTCGTCTCCGGACAGGCCATCGACTACGTGGCCGCGCCGCTCGTCGATATCGACGTCCCCGCCGACAACATCCCCGGCCTCACCGGCAGCACCCCCACCACCATCGGCCGCTACGCCTGGTGGGTCGGCGACGAGGGCGTGAAGGCCCGCGTCAATCTGCCGCTCGTCACCACCGACGCCGACAAACCCGCCGCCTTCGCCACCGCCGCGCGCGCCGCCGTCGAGCTCATGGACGCCGCCAACCCCGCCGTGCCCGCCCCCGCGCTCGACCAACCCACCATCGGCTCGGCCTACGACCCCGCCTCCGGTGCCGACCGAATCCTCTCACTCGACCAATTCCCTCTCATCGGCCCCGCCACCCTCGCCACCACCCTGCGCCGTCGTTACCACGACCTCACGCCCCACTCGGCGGGCGTGCTCAGCGATACCCACGCCGGCGGCCTGCGGCGCGACCTGAGCGCGCTGCTGGCGACCGGCTTCACCCCCGCCTCCGGCGATCCGGAGACCGACACCGCACGGCTGCACACGCTCGACCCCATGCCCGGCCTCCACTCCGAGGAGACCGCCGGCTTCGGCGTGCCCACCTGGGGTCACCTGCGCAGTTACTACCGCGACATCCTGCCCGTATCCGGCGAACTGGCCCCGCGCCCGCCCGTCTTTGATCAACCCGGC
>JBDRJH010000332.1:0-8471 GCA_043815125.1 Verrucomicrobiota bacterium | reverse complement strand
ACTTAATAAGTGACAAATTTCCCAAACCCGACGCCCGCCACGGCGTCGGGTTTTTCTTTGCCCAACCGCCCGCTTCCCTGCCTGCATCTCCGCCCATGCTCCGCGCCTTTCAATGGGACCTCGCCCGCCAGGTCGAACGCCTGCCCGTCCTCCTTGCCCTCCTTCCCCGCTACGCCGAGTGGGGCTACCAACAACTCTACCTGCACCTGGAGGACGCCGTCGATTATCCCTCCCTGCCCGGCATCGCCCGCGCCGACGCCTACGCATGGACCGAACTCGAACAACTCGTCGCCACCGCCACCCGCCACGGCATCCGGGTCGTGCCCATCGTCAACCTCCTCGGACACACCCAATACCTCATAAAGCACCCCGACTACCGCGACCTCAACGAGCTGCGCGACCCCGTCACCGGCGCCCCCCTGCCCGCCGGCCAAATTTGCCCGCTGCACCCGCGCACCCTCGACGTCGCCGACGCCCTGCTACGCGACGTCGCCCCGCTCTGCACCGCCGGCCTCGTCCACGTCGGCCTCGACGAATCCTTCCACCTCGGCAAACACCCGCTCTCCCGCGCCGAGATCGCCGCCATCGGCCTGCCCGCGCACTTTGCCCGCTACGTCGGCAAACTCCACGCCCTCGCCACCGCGCGCGGCCTGCGCCTCGGCCTCTGGGCCGACATGCTCGCGCTCCTGCCCGAAGCCATCCCGCTGCTGCCGCGCGGCATCGCCGCCTACGATTGGTATTATTATCCGTTTGGCCGCCAACCGCGCCTCGAACTGCGCAACTACGCGACCTACGACCTCGCGCCCGCGCTCGCCGCGCAAGGCATCGGCCACTGGGCCTGTCCGATGAACGGCGCCTTCCGCTTCGAACCCGCGCCCGTCTACGGCGAACGCCTCGCCAACATCGTCAGCCGGTGGCACCGCGCAAAGGCCACCCGCGCCGAAGGCCTGCTCATCACCTCCTGGGAAGCCTACCGCCTCGCCCTCGAAACCACCACCCTGGTGGACGCCGCCGCCGCTTCGCTCTGGCTCGACCCCGACGCGCCCGAAGACCCCGCCGGCCTGCTCGCCCGCGGCCTGCGTCGCCTGCACGGCCACGGCGCCGCC
Source organism: Verrucomicrobiota bacterium (assembly GCA_043815125.1). Lineage (GTDB taxonomy): Bacteria > Verrucomicrobiota > Verrucomicrobiia > Opitutales > Opitutaceae > JAUWBF01. The sequence goes on along the minus strand of JBDRJH010000332.1, from coordinate 7,365 downwards.
CGCGCCCGCACCGCCGCCGCACAACTGCTCGCCGGCGAGCCGCTCGCCTTCGCCGGCTACCACCGCTGGGAAATCAACACCCGCTGGGACACCGTCGCCTCGCGCCGCGAGAGTCCCCTGCCCTTCGCCCGCGAAGCGCGCCGCCTGACGCGACTCGAAGCCCAGCCGCCCGTGCCGGAGTCTCGCGCGCAAATCGCCACACTGCGCTTCCAGCGTTACCTCGCGGCGCGCGACGCGTTCGTGCGCAGCGCCGGACTGACGCTGGCCCGGCTGCGTCGCTCGCATGGCAAGGCCCGGCTGTCCGCCGCGCTGGCGGCGTGCGACGTATTCGCCGAAGAACTACGCGCCGGCCGCGTCGCCGCCAAGGCGATGTGGGCCGCGTCGCGCGACCCGCGCACCTTCGCCGCCAGCCAAAACGCGATCATCCTTGATGGAGACGCCAGCCGCCTGAAGGCCTGGCGCGCCTGGCTGAAGGCCGCCGCGCGCAACCCGAAAAAACTCCACACCGCCTCGCCGATGGGCGGCGCGTGGCAGCTTCAGTTCACCGTGCACAACGTCGCACCCGCATTGCAAAAAGTCGTCGTCGAGCAACGCGCCCCCGACGGCGTGTGGCGCGAGTTGCACAACCGTTTCCTGATCGAGTTTCGCGCGGCGGCGGCCCGGCCGCGCGCGCGGTTGCAGCGCGCGTTTTCGTGTCCCGTCGACGACCCGACCGCACCGCTGCGCGTGGCGGTGCGCGGGCTGGGCCAGGTGAGGGTCGGCTTCATCGCGCTGACCGACGGCGTGACCGAGCTGCGTCCCTCGAACCTCACGCCCGCCGCGCGTCCGTTGCTCGGCACGCCCGCGCCGGCCAGCGGCTGGCCGGTGTTGGATTGGGTGAACAACGCCGACGCGCTGGCGTTGGCGTTCTGAGGTGTAACTCGTAGGGGCCTCGCTCGCGAGGCCCGATGCGCGTGATGCACTCCGGTGAGGGCCGAGCGAGCTCGGCCCCTACAACCGGCACCGCCTCACCCCGCCAGCAGCTCGCGCAGGCCGGCCTCGTCGAGCACGGGCACGCCGAGTGACTGGGCCTTGGTCAACTTGGACCCGGCCTCTTCGCCGGCGACGACGTAGTGGGTTTTTTTGGACACGCTGGAGCTGACCTTGCCGCCGGCCGACTCGATCAACTCGGCGGCTTGTTCGCGGGTCAGCGTGGGCAACGTGCCGGTGAGCACAAAGGTCTTGCCGCTGAGCGCGGTTCCACTGGCGGCGGCCTGCACGGGCGGCGTGGGCGCGACGCCCAGCGCGGACAATTCCGCGACGATGGTGCGGTTGCGCGGCTCGTTGAAGTGACCGAGAATCGCCAGCGCCATGGTCTCGCCGATGCCGTCGATGAGGCTGGTTTTTTTCTCGCCGATGAAGTCCTCGTAGGTCGCGGCCGAGAGCGCTTCGAGGCTGCGAAAACGGCGGGCCAGATCCTTGGACGCGGCCGCGCCGACGTGCGGGATACCGAGGCCGTGGATGAACCGCCAGAGATCGGCAGACTTGCTGCGCACCAGGGCGGCGAGCAGGTTGTCGGTGGATTTTTCGACGCTCTTGCCGAGGGTCACGAGGTCGTCGCGACGGAGCCGATACACGTCGGGGATCGACTTGACCCAGCCGCGATCAACCAGCGTGCCGACCATGGCCTCGCCGAGGCCCTCGATGTCGACGCAGGCCTTGGACGCGAAGTGCTGCACGCGGCGACGCACCTGGGCGCCGCACTCGGGGTTGGGACAACGCACCGCGACTTCGCCCTCATATTGCACGACGGCGGTGCCGCAGACCGGACAGTTCTCCGGGAAGACGTAGGGCACGCAGTGGAGCTGACGCTTGTCGAGGTTGACGTCGATGACGGCGGGGATGATTTCGCCGGCCTTTTCGACGCGCACAAAGTCGCCGACGCGGATGTCCTTGCGGGCGATCTCGTCGCGGTTGTGCAGCGTGGCGCGGGCCACGGTGGTGCCGGCGAGCTGCACCGGCGCGAGCTCGGCCACGGGGGTCAACACTCCGGTGCGGCCGACCTGAATGCTGATGGCGAGCAATTCGGTCTCGGCGCGCTCGGCGGCGAATTTGTAGGCCATGGCCCAGCGGGGGGCCTTGGAGGTTGCGCCGGCTTCGCGTTGCAGCGCGAGCGGGTCGAGTTTGATGACCGCGCCATCGGTGGCGTAGGTGAAGGCGTCGCGGCGTGTATCCAGATCGTGGATAGCGGCGAGCACTTGGTCGATGCCACGGGCGTGCCAGTATTTTTCGACGGTGGGCAGGCCCCAGGCGGTGATGAGTTGATGCACGCCTTCCTGAGTCGGCGGCAACATGGAGGCGGGTTCGCAGTGGCCGCGGCCGTAGAGCACGATGTCGAGCTTGCGGCGGGCGACCTCGGCGGGATCGAGGAGCTTGAGGGTGCCGGCGGCGAGGTTGCGGGGGTTGGCGTAGAGCGGGTCGCCGGCCTCTTCGCGTTCGCGGTTGATGCGTTGAAACTCGGCCAGGGTCATGAAGACCTCGCCGCGGATTTCAATGCGATCGGGCTGTGGGATGTCCGGACCGGCGGCGAGCGCGCGCGGCAGGCCGTCGATGGAAAGGATGTTGGCGGTGACGTCGTCGCCCTCGACGCCGTTGCCGCGGGTGACGGCGCGGACAAGGCGGCCCTTTTCGTAGGTGAGGCTGACGGCGAGACCGTCGATCTTGGGTTCGACGATGTAGTCGAGTTCGTCCCTGCCGATGAGCCGGACAAGGCGCTCGTGAAACTCGCGCAGCTCGGCCTCGGAGTAGGTGTTTTCGAGGCTCATCATGCGCTCGAGATGGGGCACGGTGCGGAAACCCTCGACGCGATCATCGCCGACGTGGGCGGTGGGCGAGTCGGCGTCGGTCAGCTCGGGGTGGGCGTCCTCGAGGTCGGCGAGTTCACGCTTGAGCCGGTCGTAGTCGAAATCGGCGATCTCGGGGGCGGCGTCGCGGTAGTAGCGTTCGTCGTGACGGTTGATTTCGTCGCGCAGGGCTTGGATGCGCAGGCGGGCTTCGTCGGTGGTCATCAGGGAGAGCAGCTTTCGGCGGACGCGTTCACTGGGCCGGATTCCGGAGCGGACACGGCCGGGCGGCGAACAAAAAGACGGCGCTCCAACAGCGCGCGGTAGGCCGGCCAGCATTGGTAAACGGACACCGCGGTGATCGCGCCGAGCGTATCGGCGACCCAGTCGTCAAACTCCACCAGACGGCCGGGAGTGAGACTTTGTCGAAGTTCGTCGCAAGCACCGTAGGCCGAAACGATCAGGATCGCCCACCAGCGTCGGCGCGTATGCGGATGCCGGTTGTCCAGCGCCCGCGCGACCAGAGTCGCCAGCAGGCCGAAGACGCTGAAGTGCGCGACCTTGTCGATGTCGACGATGTTGGGCGCGGCCACCTGGCTCTGGCCCGAGGCGACGAAGATCATCACCACCAACGCGCAGGCCCACGACCACCGGACGATGGCATTGGCGCGGGATTGGGCGGGCTCGGGAGTCATGTTGAGTTGGCACCAAAAAAGCCACCGGTTGGGGTGGCTTCAAGAGTGGGGAAAATGGTCGGGCTGGTGAGATTCGAACTCACGACCTCTTGCACCCCATGCAAGCGCGCTACCAGGCTACGCTACAGCCCGAATGACTGACAAGAGGGTCAGCAAGCCTCATGGCCCCGCGTGAATCAAGCGGTTTTTTTGCCCTTCTGAAACAACATCCCCCGGTTGCATTCCCATCCGCCGCCGGACATTCTGCAAAAAACCGTCAAATCCCCCCAAATGCCGCATTAAACACTCGCCCGGTCCGACGAACCGCACGCAATGGTCGTATTAGGCACAGCATCCGCTTGATTTCCTCCACCTGATGGCCCGCAAAATCGCTTTTATCAATTACAAGGGAGGCGTCGGCAAGACCTCCCTCATCGTCAACACCGCCGCCTGCCTCGCCAAGCTCGGCAAGCGCGTCCTGCTCTGCGACCTCGACACGCAGTCCAACGCCTCCATCTGGCTGCTGCGCCTCGAACGGTGGAACGCCATCAACGCCACCGGCACCGGCTCGGTCTACTCCATCTTCGACCCCGGCGCGGCCCGGCTCTCCGACATCGTCGTCGACGACGTCGTGCAGGACAAGGGCGGCGACCCGCTCCTGCCCGGCCTCGACCTCATTCCGACCACCTTCAACCTCGTCGACCTCGAAAACGAATACATCGGCGACCCCCGCAAGCCCGCCTACCTCGTTTTTCAGGAACAGCTCGCCCAGATCGAGGCCGACTACGACTTCATCCTCTTCGACTGCCCGCCCAACATCCTGCGCGCCTCGCAGTGCGGCGTCTTCTCGGCCAACGAGATCTACGTGCCCTCCAACCCCGACGCGCTCAGCCTCATCGGGTTCACCCTGCTCGTCGAAAAACTGCACAAGTTCCACCAACTCTCCGCCAGCTTCCGCACCGCCGATATGGGCCGCCCCGCGCAAGTCGAGGGCATCATCTTCAACGCCATCAAGACCGGCGTCGACATCGAGGTGCCCAAGATGCGCATGCAACTCCGCCTCAACCAATTCAAAACCGCCAAGCGCGCCGGCAAGAGCGCCCGCATCTTCGACAGCATTGTGCGCGACGCCATGGTCGTGCGCCGCGCCGTCACCCTCGGCCTGCCCGTGCTCCTGATCGGCGCCGACTCCGAGGAGTCCGGCCAGAGCAACGTCGTCTCCGACTACCGCCAACTCGCCAGCGAGATCATCCGCCACGAACCCGCCTGACCACCACCCGGCCCCCCCTTAACCGCCTCCGCCCGACACCATGCCCGCCAAAGCCACCCCCCAGGAATGGGATCACGTCCGCGCCGCCTTCGCCTCCTCGCTGATGGTCGACCTGCCCCTCTCCAGCCTGGCCCAGAACCTCGAGGGCCCCGACTGGCCGATCAAGGGCGCCACCGAGACCCCCGCCACCTACATCGACCTGCCCTACGACGAAGCCCTCGACATGCTCTCGCTCAAGGGCCTCGGACCCGGCCACCTCGACAAGCTCATCGGCATCCTCCAGGAAACCCTCTCCTTCGACGAACCTTTCGGCGAGATGGTCAACCAGAACGCCGCCGCCGCCGAGCGCGAGAACCCCGTGCGCCGCAACCTCGCCCGAGCCGGCATCCCCGAGTCCCACCCCCTCGCCCTCTGCGAACTCTCCCCCGACATCCGGGAGTTCTGCCAGCTTGAGAAAATCACCACCCTCGGCGAGTTCGCCCTCTTTACCCAGGAAATGTCGCAAAACGTCATCGTCGGCGGCGACTTCCGCGCCCTGCTCAACGCCCTCTCCCACTTCGATGAAAACGTGCTCGCGCGCCACCTGCCCTACCGCGTCGGCGCCTCCGGCCTGCACCTGATAGAGGCCATCGCCCACGCCGTGCGCCCCCTCTCCCCCGAGACCCGCGCCGCCATCGCCGCCGACCCCGGCTCCACGCCCGTCGTCGTGCTCGCCCGCATCGATCAGTGCGCCGCCCACTTCACCGAACAGGCCGCCGCCATCACCGCGCAGCTCGCCGCCGGCACCCCCGCCGGGCGCGTCGCCGCCGTGCTCGACGACCCCGGGATCGAACCCGCCGTCGCCGCCCTCATCCGTCACCGCCTCGCCCCGCCGCCCGCGGCCCCCGCCGCGAAAAAAAGCTGGTTCACCAAACTCCTCGGCCGCTGAGTCCACCCATGCCCGACCATCCCCCGACACCAGGCGCCGCCCCCGGACAGGTTCGTTTTCCCGGCAAGCCCAACCTCTTCCTTCCCTCGGCCGCCAGGAACCGCCGCTCGGCCGCGGTCACCCCCTACGCGCTCGCCAACGCCTCCGCCGAGACCCGCAAGCAGATCGGCGCGATCATCAACGCCACCCGCACCCCCTGGGGCGACCCCAACCTCAGCCACGAACAGGTCCGCGACTTCGAACGCACCCTGCGCCAGCTCGAAGCCAAGCTCGCCGAGGCCGAGCGCGACCTCGACGAACTCCGCGTAAAACTCGCCGACAAGGAACGCGAGCAGGCCGAGACCGAGGCCCTCCTCGCCGCCCGCGAAAAAGTCCTCACCGCCCGCGTCCGCCAGACCACCTCCCCCATCCCCACCGCCTCCTCCGCCGAGGAACGCGCCGCCCTCGAATCCCTCAAGGCCGAACTCGAGCGTCAGGAAGCCGCCTTCAAGGAAGCCAAGGCCTCCCTCAAGGACCGCGAGGAATTCATCGAGGCCAGCGAGACCGCCCTCTTCGCCAAGGTCCAGGAACAGCAGGAAAAGGAAACCGAACTCGAGCAACGCGAGGAAGAGCTGCTCATGCGCGCCAAGCGCCTCCAGGAACGCGAAGCCCTCTACGACCCCACCCTCGCCGCCTCGCTGGAAAAGGAAAAGACCGCCCCGCCCCCGCCGCGCGACGAGTTCAACGAATAAGAATCCGCCCGCCCCTGGCTGCGCTCCCGCCACCAAGCCTCAAAAAACAGGCTTGGTCGGCTCCCCCGGAACGCCTTAGCCTCCGCGGCGTTATGCCAATCCCGCGTCGCCTTCCCCTTTGCCTGCGCCGACTGGTCTGCGGGCTCCTGCTCACCGCCCTGCCCCTGCTCGCCAACGACTCCGATTGGCGCACGTTCACCGACACCCAGGGCCGCAGCATCCGCGCCCAACTCATCGACGCGACCGACGACGAGGTGACCATCAAGCGCGAGGACGGCCGGACCTTCACCCTCAAGGTCGACCAACTCAGCGCCGCCGACCAGAAGGTCATCCGCGAGTTCGCCAAGCGCCCCCGGCCCATTCCCGCCGGCGCGCTCCAGGTCGAGATGAGCCGCGGCATGTTTTCCTCCGAGAAAAAGGACAGCGACGTCATTCTCACCACCGGCAAGATCGTCAAAAATGGTCGCACCACCACCACCGAAAAGTGGGGTTACACCATCACCCTGAACAACAAAAGCCCCGAGCCGATCAAGGGCCTGCGCGCCGAATACCGCCTCTTCGCCACGGTCGACAACGTGCATGAGAAGGGCAAGCAGGGCCTCAAAAAGACGGCCTACTCCACGAAGATCGAAACGATCCCGCTGCACGACCGCGTGAGCTTCCGCACCGAGACCATCGACGCGTCCAAGATGCGCTACAACGGCAACATCGTCTCCGCCGCGACCGGCGACAGCACCAGTCGCGAGACGCTGGTCGGCATCTGGATCCGCATCTACCGCGACCAGGAACTGGTGATGGAGTCGAGCATGCCCGCCGGCCTCGCCGACAAGGAGCAGTGGTGAGCGCCCGGTCGTAGGGGCCTCGCTCGCGAGGCCCGTTGCGCGCACGCCGGGAGATGACGTCTATTCCGAAGTCCCTCGTTGAACGGGCGTCGCGAGCG
>JBDRJH010000331.1:0-10021 GCA_043815125.1 Verrucomicrobiota bacterium | reverse complement strand
ATCCAGAAGGCTGTCGGGGAGATCACCGAACGTCGCCTCTATCGTGATTTTGTTGGCAGTGTCTCCTTTGTGGAAATCAATCTCTGTGAACGCCGCGTTATACCTCGGCAGAGACACGAGCTGAATCGCCTCTAAAATCGTCGTCTTCGTGGCGTCGTTTGGGCCGATCAGGCACAACAGCCTTCCGTTCGGATACCAGTCGAGTGATTTGATACCCCTGAAATGGCTGATTTTGAGGTGATAAAGAAGCATGGGGTGACGCACTTCTGAGTGGTCGGGCTCCTTTTTACGATACGGAAGCACAAGGATTCCACGCCCCCCCTGCCGCAATCCAACTGACCGCATGCTTTCAGGCTAAACGGGTGCGCGGCCGTCCCGCTCGCACATCGCGGCGAATCCCATGCCGACCACAGAAGCGCTTCCTGCACAGAGTCCGAGTCCGCCACTACCGCCCTCCTCCCGGCCCTCCTCCACCAGATTTTCAATACCTGAACCTCAACTTTTCGGTTTCTTCGGTTTTTTTGCAGGTGTGCTCGTGTCCTCGGCGAGTCGGATGATTTTTCGCGGCGGCAAATCCACCGGCTGGTCGATGTCGCCGAGCCGCTGGACCCCGCTCACGGCATTTTTGTTTTCCGCCGTTTCCACGGCGTCCCGATCTTTTTGAGCGGCAAGCGCACGATAGGTTGTGCGAATCACCAATGTCAGCGTGATTCCCAAAGCCAATGCGCCACCGCCCACAGCGAGCATCCACGGTGCAGACTTTCCGGTATAGATTGCGGCTACGGCAACTCCCGTGACGCCTTTGCAGATCAGTGCGGCGACACTCATGTCGAGAAGGCTCTGTCGGTGTTTCGTCAGGTTCGGGACCACGCGGTAAGCGGTCTGCACTTTTCCCACCTCATGCGTCACACGGTCATCAATTACCTTAACCGCCGACTGGATTACCAAGTCACCAGCTGCAAAGCCGGCAGCCATCATCGCCATGATCGTCGCGACGGCAGGGGTAGGCGGCAAAAAATATCCAAGCGTCGTCCCAGCTCCGCCGAGGCCTACGCAAAGGAGTGTGCCGACCAGTCTCACGCGATCACTCTCTTCGATTCCTGCAATTCCTTCAAGTAGCGGGCCATTTCTTTCCAGACTGAACTCGTCTTCGGCACTCCGCCCTCGGCATCCACGGATGCGGACGTTTTGACCACCAGATCACTCCCTTTGAGCTTCGTCCCGTCTTTCAACTCCACCTCATAGTCGCGATCAACGGTGTTGGCGAACAAGTTGCCCACCTGATCCAGCAGGGCATTGGCATCCTCGGGCTGTCGGCCCGCAACACGAAGCTCGACCCGCATTTCAACATCTTCCGCATCCTCTTCGGTCAACCCGGCGGTGGGCAGCTCCATGCCAAAGGCTTGGAGTATCTTCTCCACGACAGGAAATTTCCGGGTGTTGAGCACCTTGGCAAACACCTCCTTGCTAGACTTGGCCCCCGATGGTTTTGGCACGGGCACGGACTGCGACATGGGCACATCGAAACGCACGGAGCGGACATTCGAGATACCCGTTTTCCGCAAGCTCTCCGAGGGGACGTCCATCAGTAGCACCATTTCGTTTTGGTTCGCGACCTTGGCTATATCGCGGAGAAAGCGGCTCATATAATCCTCCATTTGGCCGATTCGGAATGCGGCGGACTGGCTCACGATGACGTGATTTTCAAAGACCAAAAAGTAGAGCAGTCCCTCCACGAACTCAGCTTTTTGCGCGCCGCTAAGCGTCGGCGGCAGCACTTGCTCTACCGGCCACTCCGCCGCGCTGGAATTCGCAGCAACCACGACTTGGTGTTGCCCCGGTGTGTAGCGATAGAGCACACCGCAAAGCGCGTGTCCTACCTTACGGTGCTCGTTGAGCACCCTCTTGATGTCATCGCCGTCACTCGTCGTTGCGGTCAGCACTCTCTGCCCCGTCTTGGGACACGCCTTCAACGCGGCCTCGATGACCTGCTGTAGGTTACGCGTCTCATGGGTAAGAAACTTCGCTCGTCGATACATCAACACCCGCTGCTTGGTTTCAGTGCTCATTCGGGAGAGTTGGGTATCTTCGCATCTAATTTACGTCACGCAATTAAAGCACACCCCGCATATTATTTTGCGAGTGGCCTGCTGAGCGCGTTATTGCCGACTCCGAACGCTCACCGGTCGTAGTGGCACTTGCTCGACGGCCTGCCCGCTCGAACATCCCGTCTGATGCCGTGACGCGTGCAAAAACGGCGAATGTCCTTCGTGCCAACTTCGATCCCGAGATCAGCCAGATATGTGCGAAACTCTCGCGTGCGGTAAGACTCTCTTGGGTGTCGAAGCATGTAAAAAAGCACGTTGAGCTTCCACCAATCAGTGTGCCCGAAAAGCCCGCGTCGCTTCGGGGCTTTTTCAAGCGACGCCAGAAATCGCAATGTCTTCCCGACATGGCGCAACAGACGCGTTTCGCCGGCACGCACGACCTGTCCGAACCATTCGGCGGAAGCCAGGGTGAGACGCGGCGGCTCTAAACCCGCTCCCGCTTCGCGCCGCCACTCGTTCACCAGCAGGAAAGTCCCGAGGTCGATTTTCCCAGCTTGGTAATGGCGCACCAGCGCTTCCACTTCGCTCCACGTCAGCCCGCCGTAGATGCGCGCGGGCATTTGCTGGCGGAGTGAAGCGGCTTCAATCCTCAACGGGGGGTTGTCCGGCGCGAACGCCGCCGCGTCGCCCTCGGTCGCTTCCTTCGCCAAGGCGGCGGCAACTTTCGCACGCGTCTTTGGTTTGCGGGCAAACTCCTCCCACAGCCATTCACGGAGAGCGGGAGATGCGCGGCATAACCGGGCGAAAAGGCGGAAGGCCGCATCGTCGTCGCTCTCCGTGAACGCTTGCAGCGCCGCAGAGGAATCAGGGCTTTCAACGCTCTTGCTCATGGCTGTTTCCCTTTGGAACTCGTTGCCGTGAAAAAGTTCACCGCGAGCGTGGTTCAATTTTCAAACAATGCGCGCAAGCGGTCATACAGGGCGCGCAGATCGGATTGGTAAGCGGCTTTGTGCTCCGACGACATCAATGCGCAGGTCTTCGGAGAGCGAAGCGTCCGCACCAGCTTGGTCGCCAAACTCACGTGCGGAGCCAGGCGGCCCAGCACGGCGGTCTGGCTGCGCGTTTTTGGCTCGGTCGCGATTCCGAGGCGGTCGTAGGCTTGGCGCAGGCTGAGACCTTGAACGAAGCTGGGATCGGTGACGTTTCGGGCCAGCCGCATGTAGCGCTGGGCGGTGCGTGGCGTGCCTTGGAAACTGCTTTCCAGCCAGATCAGCCATGCGCCCGCGCCCATCGTGTGCCGCACGCGTTTCTTTTCTTCGATGAGCAGCGTGCCCGCGTGCCAAGCCGCGATAAGCGCGGAATCGAGCGAGCGGCGGGACGCGGCGGCGAGGCTCGTGGCCTCGGCGTGAAACCGGTTGATTTGCTCCACGGTGGAGTGGGTGACGTTTGGCGAGTTCATGACCGGAGTCCCGTGGTTTGGCGAAAGTCGGTCGCCAGCTTGTAAACGCCCTGCCGACTCAATCCCGAGCGTTCGCCGATTTCTTCGAGCGTGATTCCGTTGAGCAGATCGGAGCGCACGCAGTAGAGCGCGACCGTGGCTCGCAATCCACGAGCCTCGACCGTGGCGGCGTCCGCGACCCAGATGAGGAGGCGGCAGATGACTTCCAACGCGAGCGCCCGCGCCTCGATACGAGGGTCAACGGGTTCGGAAAAGAACGATTGGTCTGTGTTGTTTTTCATAGGTGGTTTTGAGTTCGCCGCCACCTTACGCCCGTCTCGTTTTTACAAATAGGCCCTGCGATTGGCCCGTCCGGAGTCCCTATTTTCGTCACCAGACAGGCTCATCCCGTTACGAGGGCCGCCCACTATGGAATGAGAGTTTTGAAACAAAAATTTACAATTTTTGATTTCAAAAATGCCCCTGCGCTTGTTTTTGAAACGAAACTATGATCTATTTTGTTTCAAAATGGGCAAACACGCCAGTTCCACCGACAGCCAAGTTCTCGCTCGCATTCATGAGAACGCGCCGGGCTGGGTCTTCACCCCTTCTGCGTTCCATGACCTCGGCAGTCGCACCGCCGTCGCTCTCGCTCTGTTCCGCCATCTTGCCGCAGGAACCATCCGCCAGTTGGCCCGAGGACTTTACGACCATCCCATCCGCGACCCGCAGCTCGGCCTGCTTTCGCCGACCACGGAGGCGATAGCCGCCGCCTTGAAGGGGCGTGATGCCATTCGCCTCCAGCCATCGGGAGCCTATGCAGCCAATCTGCTGGGGCTGTCCGAGCAGGTGCCGATGAAACTCGTTTTTCTGACCGACGGCCCCAATCGCCTCGTTCGGCTAGGACGACAGGTGATTCAACTGCGCCACACCACACCGCGAAACATGGCGACCGCCGAGCGGGTCAGCGGCTTGGTCATCCAAGCCCTGCGTCATCTCGGCCAAGCTCAAGTGACAGACGCCATTATTGAGACCCTTCGCACGCGGCTATCCGAAGCCGACAAGGCACAACTTCTTCAAGACTCGGCTTACGCTCCCCGTTGGATGTCTCCCATCATTCAGCACATCGCAAAATCTCCCGTGACGACATGAACCAATTCATCCTGCTGCCACCCGACCGACTCCGCACAATCTACAACGAAGCTCAGGCGCGGCGCGGTCTGCCCGCGCAAAGTTTGGAGAAGGATCTTTGGGTATGCTGGACACTGCGGGAGCTGTTCCAGTTACCCGGATGGACCGGGCACCTGACCTTCAAGGGTGGCACGTCACTCTCAAAGGCGTGGAAACTGATCGAACGCTTTTCCGAGGACATCGACCTTGTGATCGACCGGGAATTTCTCGGGTTTGGCGGAGCCACTTTGATCAAAAACCAACAGGCGAAACTAAAGGCCAAATGCAGCCTGCGAATCCATACGGAGTTGAAGCCGGCGCTCACGGCGCGATTCCAACAACTCCTGCCTCCAGGCAGCACTTGGTCAATCGACGCCGCTTCCGTGGCGGAAGACCCGGATCAGCAGACGCTGCTCTTCCGGTATCCCAGTGTCTTTCCCGTGCCATCGCCGTATCTCCGTCCCGTGGTAAAAATGGAAATGGGTGCGCGCTCGCAAACCGAGCCATCGGCGTCGGCCACGATCCAATCTTACGTCGCGGAGGTCATCCCGGAAGCGGTGCCGGACGGAACGTTCGCCATCCGCACGGTCGCCGCACGCCGGACGTTTATCGAAAAGGTGCTGCTACTCCACGAGGAAACCTACCGGGAGCCTACGCCTGACAAACCGCTTGTTCGGAAGACTGGTCTGGCGCGCCACTACTACGATGTTTGGCGACTGATCGAAAGCGGGGTCGCTGACGAAGCACTCGCCGACGAAGGTCTCTTTACCCAAGTGGTAGAGCATCGGCAGGTGTTTTTCGCGTATCGTTGGATGGACTACGCGACCATGCGCCCCGGTTCGCTCCGGCTGGTCCCGCTCGATAACCAACTCGATGCATGGCGACAGGACTACGCGGCCATGCGCGCCGAAATGTTTTTTGGCGAGGCACCGGAATTCGATGTCATCCTGAAAACCATCGCCGACTTCGTGCGACGCTTCAACACGACGAGTTAAACGGGGATTCCGTCGTGTAAGAGCGACACGAGCAATCGGATTTGCACGCAGTCGAAGGACCGGATTGATGCTCGCTGCGCTCGACTTCTTCTAGCGGGGGCCGCTCCGGAGGATGCCAAGGCTAGCACCTGCGACGGCTGGCGGGCCTACGGCGCAAGCGCCTCGTCCCGTCCGCGCCTCAAGGAGTTCTCGGGCTGCGCCCTGCGCTCCTCCTTGCGCTGCCGGTGCTTGCCGGAGGCATTCCTCCGGGACGGCCTTTTTTAAGGTTTGGCCTGACAGGGACCGCGCGGCGCGGTTCGCCGCTCCCCCCGCGCCCTCGTTGGGGCGCACGAAGCCCAAATCCCATGCGTGACTTATCCCGCGATCCGGTTCCTCAACCCGGCGACGTAATCCACCAGCCCGGCCACCCGTTCGACGGGTTCGTGGTCGTTTCCGTTTACACCCGTGCGCAGGCCATTGCCGACGGCGTCATTGTTGACGCGACCGGCGGCGACCTGGCCGCGATCTCTGCCCAGCACTTCCCCGGCGTCCATGTAGCCATGACGGCGGCGGTGGCGGCACTCATCCAGAAGGCCGTTGACCATCCCGACCACGGCAACGACTGGAAAGGCGTCTGGCATGACGTGCTTTGGATGTTATCCCAAGCTTGGGATAACATCCATTATGCGAAGCGGGGGATTATGCCAGGTTTGAGGCCCCTGTAAGAGGGTGAGGTCGGAAGCCACTTGGCATATTTCCATAGGGGTTATGAACAACATACCCCCTGCCAAAAGCATCGACGCGGATTTCGCGGACGATTGTCACACGATTCATGGACCGTTCGCCGCGTATCTGCGCACGAAGGGACTGACCACCGCGACGGCCTATACGGCTGAGCTTTATCTGGTGCGCACCGCTCGTTGGCTGCGGGACCGAGGACGTCGGCTCTCCAGTTTGGACCATCGGGACATTGCCCCGATGTGTCGTTACGTCCGGCGTGGTTCGATTCACGGTGTCCGCCCGGCGTTGCGTCATTGGCTCCGGTTTCAAAACAAGCCGATCACGCGACCGGTCACCGCGCCTTGGAGTGACTGTTTGGATCGCTACCGGAGGTTCGCCGCCGAGGACCAAGGGTTGGCCGCGAGTTCGTGCCGGCACAACACCGACGAGGCCCGACGGTTCCTCGCATGGCAGTTTGGCAATAAGCCGGCATGCTGGGCGGACATCCACGCGAAGGACGTCTGGCGCTATGCGGAGCATCGTGCCCGCGGACTCGGCGCGGGGTCGGCCCAGACCAGCCTCCGCAGTCTCGCTGCTTTTCTTCGATGGATCTATCTCTGCGGCGAGTGCTCGGAGCCGTTGATGGAGATGGTGCCGAAGGTCGCAAACTTCCAACGCGTCTCCAATCCCACCGCGCTCACCGAGACGCAACGCCGGCAACTGCTCCGGTCATTCGACCTGACGACGGCCCAAGGCCGCTGCGAACACGCCATGGCCTTGGCCATGCTCGACCTCGGTCTTCGCGTCTCGGAAGTGGTGAGCCTCGCGTTGAGCGATATCGACTGGGCGGAACGCTCCCTGCGCGTGCCCCCGGTTAAGGGCGGCCATAGACGCGTGGTTCCCATCACCTCGGAGGTCGAGGCAACTCTGCGAGCCTACATCGATACCACTCGCCCGCCGGGCCTCTCGGATCGAGTGTTTCTTCGGCAGCGCAGACTTGCCGGTCGCCCCGTCAGCGTCCCGCTCGTCAGCATGGCGATGCGCCGTGCCTATCACCGGTGCGGCTTTCCCCCGCATTGGAGCGGGACGCATATTCTCAGGCGGACCTTCGCCACGCGCCTGCATCGACACGGGGCCGACATGCGGCAAATCGGCGACTTGCTCGGCCACCGCCAACTCAAGACCACGGGTCTTTATACGAGTGTCGCCCTCAATGATCTGCGCCAACTGGCCCAACCTTGGCTCGTTCAATCATGAAGCCGCATTCAATCTCAGCCCTCGTGCGCGGGTATATCGCACACCGACGGAAAATGGGGTTTGGGTTCCAAGGGGCGGCCACCCAGTTGCTCAACTTTGGCCGATATGCCGACCGAGTCGCACCGGGCAAGCCGCTGACCAACGCCGTCGCGATGGAGTGGGCCGCGCTGCCCGGCGACAACCGCAGGGGATACCATGGCAAACGCCTGAAGCTGGTCCGTGGATTCGCATCTTATTGCGCGGCGCTGGACCCTCGCACCGAAGTTCCTCCGCCCGGCGTATTCGGTCCGTCTTCACTCCGAAGCGCGCCCCACATCTACTCCGAGGCCGAGGTTCAGTTGCTCATGGACAGAGCCCGGCGGCTGCCCTGCGGCCATGCTTCGTGCGCACTGCGTCCTCACACCCATGAGGCGATCATCGGATTGCTCCACTCTACGGGACTGCGCCGCGCCGAGCTCCTCCGGCTCCGATTGCGGGATTTCGATCCGAACGCCGGCACGTTGCTGGTCCCGGCAGTCAAGACGAGTCCCCAGCGCTTGCTGCCCCTGCATCCCTCCGTCGTCGCGGCCCTGCAACGGTATTTGGAGTTGCGCGCACGCTTGGTTCCCTTCGGCGATCACTTGTTTGTCGGCCCTCAAGGTCGCCCGATTCCGGCAACCACCTTGAACAAAACATTCCGGCTCCTTTGCCGCGGGATCTCCGGCAACGGCGACAGACCCGGGCCACGGCTGGTCGATTTCCGTCATTCATTCGCCACCCGGCTCATCGCCGAGTGGGCGCGTGATCCGCAACCCCGTCCCCACCGCCTGCTACTGTTGTCCCGTTACATGGGGCACAAGCAGTTCAACCAGACCTGGTGGTATGTCACCCCGGACTGCACCGCTCTCCAAGCCGCCGCCGCCAGATTCCAAACCTATCAGGACAGCCACCTCAAACCCCTTTGATCATGACCTCCAATCGCCTCCCGATTCTCATCGAACGCTTTTTTACCGACCATCTCCGCACCCAACGTAATGCCAGCGTCAATACGATCAGCGCCTACCGCGACACATTCCGCGTCCTGCTTGGCTTCCTCGCCGAACGCCACCGCACGTCCATCGACCGTCTTTCCTTTGGCGAGTTCACGGTCGAGGACGTGCTGGCATTCCTCGATCACCTCGAACGCCACCGCGCCAATTCGATCAACTCGCGAAACGCGCGACTGACCGCCATCCGCAGCTTCACCCGATTCGCCGTCGCACACTCGGCGCCCGATTTTGTCACTGCCGGCCAGCGGATACTCTCCATCCCCAGCAAACGGACCACCAAACGGGTGCTTGGATTCATGACACGCGACGAGGTCGGTGCCGTCTTGGGTGCGATTGATCGAACCACGCCCCGGGGATTCCGGGACCACCTGCTTTTCAGTCTGCTTTATCAGACTGGCGCGCGTATTTCCGAAGCCCTTAAACTGCGGCCCGCCGACGCCGAGGCGGGCTACCTCCGGTTGCACGGCAAAGGCCGCAAGGAACGCTCCGTGCCGATTCCGGCCGATCTCGCAAAAAGCCTCCGGCAATATGTGCAGGCGCAAGGCGTGCAGCCCGATCAGCCCATATTTTCCAACCGTCAGGGCGGTCCACTCACGCGCGAAGGCGCGGCCCTCCGACTCGCCCTGGCGTTGAAAAAAGCCGCGTTAACCTACCCCTCGTTGCGCGGCAAAAAGATCACGCCCCACACATGGCGACACACCACCGCGATGCATCTTCTCCAAGCCGGCGTCCCGCTGGAGGTCATCGCCCTCTGGCTAGGCCACGCGCAACCCATCACCACCCACACCTACGTCCAAGCCGATCTCGCGATGAAGCGCGAGTGCATGAACCTTTTAGAAAAATCCGCCGTCGGCCGGCCTCCGCGCAACCCAGCGCGCTTCTCCCGACTGCTGTCATTTCTGGAGGCCACCGTGATTATGCCAACTCCGCGATGAGCCCGCGGAAGCGAAATCGGAGGGAACGCGTCGTGATCCCGCTCCATCAGTTGGGATAATTCGGCAATTCGCATAATGGATGTCCCGAGTTGCCCCGGTGAAGTCCTTTCCGGGCGGGCGCCTGTTCAAAGTAGTTATCACCGGCACCGGTCGGAAACGCCTGCACACGCTCAAGCTCCAGATTCACCCCGGCGACAAAGGCGAGCCCTGCGCAACGATCATGTTGCCGGAGGAGGATTGACCCGCCGCACCGGCTCGCATTGCGTCAGGCCGGTGCGTTTTTCCGTGGCAAATATTTGCCACGGATTTGTCAGCGACCCTGTTTTTGGCTTGTCCTCGCTGCACCTATCTGCATCTTAATTCGTGTTCTAACTCACTCGTAATCAACTCAAAGCCATAGTAGCCAAGTTGATCCGCTTTCGATGGGGAATGGTTCGAATCCCTCCCTCTC
>JBDRJH010000330.1:0-7661 GCA_043815125.1 Verrucomicrobiota bacterium | reverse complement strand
TGCACGGCGGCGGGATCGTGGTGCGCGCGGTGGACTTGCTGGGCCCGGAAAAGCAGCTCCGGGAACGGGAGCTCGTAGAGTTCGCGGACGGTATCGGGCGAGTTGGTCATGGACTTGGTTCGAGGTTGGGCAGCACGTCGTCGACCGACCGGTGGGTGCGGGCGACGAGTTCGGCCAGTTCGAGTTCGGAAAGGCAAAGCGGCGGCACCAGCAGCAGCGAGTCGCCGAGGGGGCGGAGCAGCAGGCCGTGGTCGCGAGCGCGCAGGCAAACCTGAAGGCCGGCGCGCCGGTCTACCGGCCAGCGTCCTCCGTCCGCCGGTTGCAGGTCGATGGCGGCGGCCAGGCCGCGCTGGCGCAGCTCGCGCACATGCGGATGCCCGGCAAAGGCGTCGGCGAGCAGGCGGCCAAAGGCCTCGATGCGGGCGGCGATCACGCCCTCCTCGATCAGCGGCCGGAGCTTGCGGAGATTGGCCAGCGCCACGGCGGCGGCCAGCGGGTTGCCGGTGAAGGTGTGCCCGTGAAAAAAGGCGCGGCCCTCGGAGAACCTGCCCAGAAAGGCGTCGTGAATCTCGTCGCGGGTGAGCGTGGCGGCCAGCGGCAGGTAGCCGCCGGTCAGCCCCTTGGCCAGACAGAGAAAGTCGGGGGTGACGCCCTCCTGCGTGCAGACGAACATCGGCCCGAGGCGGCCGCAGCCGGTGAATACCTCGTCGAGGATGAGGTGGACGTCGTGCTCGCGACAGAGCGCGGCGACGGCGCGGACGAATCCCGGCGGTTGCTGGCGCATGCCGGCTGCGCCCTGCACGGAGGGTTCGAGGATGAGGCAGGCGGTTTGCCCGGCCTCGCTTTCGAGCAGGCGCGCGAGCGCGTCGAGGCTGGCGGCGGCGTCGGCGACGCGGATCTTGCCGGCGACTTCGTGGCAGAGCGGCGCGGGGAAGTGGATGCTGGCAAAACACCACGGACGGAAGCGCTCGTGAAACGCGCCGCTATCGCCGACGGCCATGGTGCCGAAGGTGTCCCCGTGGTAGGCGCCCTCGAGGCCGATGACGCCACGTTTTTCGGGACGACCGGCGAGCTGCCAGTATTGAAAGGACTGTTTGAGCGCGACCTCGACCGCGCCGGAGCCGTTGTCGGTGTAGAAGACCCGGCCCAACCCGGCCGGCGCGAGTTCGCAGAGCAGCGCGGCCAGCTCGGCGCCGGGCTCGTGGGCGAGGCCGAGCAGGGTGGCGTGGGCGACCTTGGCCAGCTGGGCCTGCAGGGCGGCGTTGAGGTCGGGGTCGTTGTGCCCGTGGACGTTGGTCCAGATGGAGGCGTTGCCGTCGAGGTAGGTGTTGCCCTCGGTGTCGGTCAGCCAGCCGCCGCGCCCGGAGGCGACGACCAACGGGGGCTGCGCGAGGTATTCGCGCATCTGGGTGAAGGGATGCCAGACATGGCGCCGGTCCGCGACCGCGGCGGGGCAGACCGGGCTGTCGACCGGCGCGGCCATCACCAGACGTAGGCGGCGCCCACGGACCAGGTGCGGCGGGCGCCGGGGACCTGGGGGACCTCCTCGTAGTAGGTGTTCCAGAGGTTGTCGACCTGGGCGTTGAGGCTGAGGCCGGCCACGCCGGGCACGCGCCAGACGAGGCCGAGCGCGCTGAGGAGGGGCTCGTCGTTGCGGCGGCGCAGTGTATTTTCCTTTTGGATACGGTATTCGTTGTCCATGCGCAGCTCGAGGTCGCCGGTGACGCGCCAGACAAGCGCGGCGGTCAGGCGGTGCTCGGCAAAGTTGTAGGCGTAGAAGCTGGCCTGGTTGGCGGCGAGGTAGTCCTCGTCCTTGTGCAGCAGGGTGTAGCCGAGGACGACGTCGAGGCGCTCGCCGTTGCGCCGGGCAAACGTCTCGAAACCGACCGTGGTGAGATCGCCGCTGACCGCGCTGCGGGCGGTGGTCGGGGGCAGCGTGGGGTCGTAGATGTAGTCGAGCAGCTCGTCGTCGCGGCGGGCAAAGACGGCGGACGTCCAGGTCCAGTCGCCGCCGGCCAGCTCCGCGCCGAGTTCGAGGTTTTGCGCGGTGGCGCGGGGCAGGTTGGGATCGCCGCGGAAGAGGCCGGCGCCGACGTTGGCGTTGAGCGCCTGATAGGTGGGGACCTGCGTGGTCTCGTCGTAGCTGAGATAAACGCCGCGGAGCACGGACGCGGACTGGCGCAGCTCGACCTTGGCCGAGGGCGAGAGTTCGGATTCGTGGCGGTTGCTGTCGTCAAACTGCGTGCCGAGCGTGACGACCAGGTCGCGGTCGGCGGAGAGAGCGAAGGTCTGCTCGACGGCGACGCCGGCGTAGACCTGCACGCGGTCGTCGAAGCGGCCGAAGACCAGCGCGCCGGTGGGCGAGGTGCTCCGCGAGTCGATGTCGTCCTCGATCAGGCCGGCCCGGTAGAGCACGGCGGTGGCGTCGGCGACATGGGCGCGCCCGTCGAGGGCAAGACCGCGCACCAGGGTCTTGTGATTGTTCTCAAAGGCGAAGGCCGGGATGGTGTAGGTATCGCGGTTGGCACGGTAGTAGCCGCCGATCTGGAAAAATCCGCCGTCGGCGTCAGTGGTGACGCGGTGGTTGGCGATGAACAAATCGGTGCGCACGTCCTCGGTCTCCTGCCGGTTGAACGGCGCGTAGAGGTTGACCCAGGAAAACGCCTTCGACTGGTGGCCCGCGAACAGGTCGGTCTGGCTGGCATCGTCGCGGAACTGGAGGCGGGCGTTGGCCCGCAAAAAATCGTGCTCCCCAAACGACCGGCTGCCCTCGCCTTGCGAGGTGGCGAAATTCACGTCGGCCCCGACGGTGCGTCCCAGGATGCTCCGCGGAGCCACGACCCCGGCATGGACGTCGCCGCGCAGCAGGTTGTTGTCGCCCGCGCCCGCGGAGACTTGGCCGCCGTTGCGAACGGGCATCCAGCCGTAGGCCACGCTGCCGGCGGTGGCGTTCCAGCCGGCCAGCGAGTTGGCCGAGCCCGTGCGCACGTCCGGGGAGCCCAGCATGGCGGGGGCCACCGGCAGCTCGGCAAAGTAGTGCCCGGTCTGCGGATCGTAGACCGGCAGCGCGCCGATGCTGAAACCGGTGTTTTCAAAGGTGCCGCCGCGAATGGACACATCCGCCTGCCCCTCGGCGAGGTTGCGCGCCTGCACATCCACCAGCGGCTCAAAGGTCAGCGCCGAGATCGGCATCGCAAAGGTGCCGGCGGGCTCCTGATTGGCCACGCGGGGCGACACCACGCGCATCTCCGGCAGCGTCTCCACCGGCCCGGCCGGCCGGGATTCGTCCGCCGAGAGAACCGACGGCACGAGAAGCGTTCCAAGCGAGCAAACCAGACTGGGCAACATGCGCATGGCCGACTTGGTATCAGGGGACCAAGCCCGCTCAAGCCCTATGTTAGCTTTGCCTGAATAAAGATTAACCAAGCACGCCACACCCTCCGTGCGGGCGCAAAAAAAGCCCGCATCCGGGGATGCGGGCTGAGAGTTGAGAGGCGGTGTCGCCCGTTTGGCGGCTCAGGCGCCGTCGTCGCCGATGGCCTCGACGGGGCAACCTTCGAGGGCTTCCATGCACAGGGCGATGTCATCCTCGGTGGTCGGCTGGGCATGCACGAAGGAGTAACCACCCTCGTCGTGCCGCGTGAAGAAGGCGGGCGCGGTCTCGCGGCAAAGATCACAGTCGATACACTGCTGATCGACGTAAAACTTGCCGGCTGCGTTCTGTTCCCATTTGTCGTCTTTATTGGCCATGCGATTGGTCAGCAAACGCGCTTGGTTACGACTGTCAAGCGGTCACTCGGGTGGTTTTTGACGATGATGACCGCGCAAACCGAAGAGCGGAATTTACGGGCCGGAACTTGTCATCCCCCGCGCCGCCGGTAGTCTGCAAAATAATGCTCTCAGACCGGACTTATATGCGCGACCCTTCGCCCGCGTCCGCGCGCCCCATGGTGTTTTGGCTGCTGGCCGCGCTGGTGGTCGCGTTCGTTTTGCAGCAAATCACGGAAATCTGGTTTCAGTCGCGTTTTGCCTGGGATCACTTCGCGCTGTCGGCGACCACGGTCAAAACCGGCCAGGTCTGGACGCTGCTCAGCTACGGCCTCATGCACGGCGGGGTTTTCCATCTGCTGATCAACGGTCTGCTGATCTTTTTCCTGGGGCGCGCCCTCGAGTCCGAGTTCGGCGGACGCCGCCTGCTGCACCTCACGCTGTGGGGCACGCTCGGGGGAGCACTGCTTTGGCTCGCGATCAACCATCAACGGTCGGCCCAGTTGGCGGGCGCGTCGGCGGCGGCGATGGCCTTGCTCACCGTCTTCGCCTGCCTGAACCCGCGCCGGCCGATCACGTTGCTGTTGTTCTTCGTGCTGCCCGTCACGCTGCTGCCCATCTGGCTGCTGGCCATCGTCGGCGGCATCGACGTGCTCGGGCTGCTTTTCCGGGAAATCCCCGGCGGCGGCCGGTCCGGCAGCATCGCGCACTCCGCGCACCTCGGCGGGCTGGCCGCGGGCTGGTTGTATTACCGCTTCGCACTTTCCGGCGATTCACCGCGCACACCGTGGCGCGGGACCGCCGAAATCGAGACCCCCCGCTGGTTTCGCAAGGCCAGGCGGACCGGCCTCAGCGAGGCTCCCTACAAGGTCGACATTCGCACCACCGACGACCTGCGCGCGGAGGTCGACCGCATCCTCGACAAGATCAACAGCGAGGGCTTCGGCGCGCTCACCCCCACCGAGAAGGCCCGCCTCGACGAGGCCCGCGACCTGCTCAGCAAACGCTGAGACGGCGCCCGCATACTTTTCTCGCAACATTTTCCGCCAACCGGCATCCCACTCCAGACACATGCACGTCCCGGCCCTCGCCCTTCCCCTTCGTCTTCTGACCGCGACCGCCGCGCTCACGCTCGGCCTGCTGACCGCCCGCGCCGCCGAGAACACCTTCACCGCCACCCCGCAGCAATCGCTGGAGGCCAAGGCCCTCGTGCGCCTGCTCGAGCAGGTCCACTACAACCGGGATTCGGTCAAACCCGCCGACTACAAGAACATCGTCGGCGACTACATGAAGGCCCTCGACGGGCAGCGCCTCTTCTTCCTCGCCCCCGACCGCGCCGAGCTCGACGAAAAATTCCCCGCCGACTCCCTTTACTGGAATCTCACCGCCCTCGGCCGCCTCGACCCCGCGTTCGACGTCTTTAGAGTCTACGAAACCCGCGCCCGCGACCGCGCCCAGTGGATCTTTGAACGCCTGGACGGCGAGTTTGACCTCACCGCCGACGAGTCCTACCTGCTTGATCGCAAGGAGGCCCCCTGGCCCGCGGACCGGACCGAGGCCGACGCGCTCTGGGAACGCCGCGTCAAGTTCGAGCTGCTGCAGGAAGTGCTCAACGACAAAACCCTCGACGAGGCCAAGTCCGTCGTGCGCAAACGCTACGAACGCCTCGTGCGCACTCTCGAAGACTTCGAGTCCATCGACCTCATCGAGCGCTTTCTCGGGACCATCACCCAGATGTATGACCCGCACTCGACCTACTTCTCCTCCGACACCTTCGAGGACTTCAGCATCAACATGCGCCTGCAACTCTTCGGCATCGGCGCGCTCCTCAGCCTCGAGGACGACCTCTGCGTGATCAAAGAGATCATCCCCGGCGGCCCCGCCGACCTCGGCCGGCAACTCAAGCCCAACGACAAAATCATCGCCGTCGCCCAGGATGACGCCGAACCCGTCGAGATCTTCGGCATGAAACTCCGCAAGATCGTCGAGATGATCCGCGGCCCCAAGGACACCAAGGTCCGCCTCGTCATCCAGCCCGCCGATGCCGCCGACAGCTCCGCCCGCCGCGAAATCACCATCACCCGCGACGTCGTCAACCTCGACTCCGCCCGCGCCTACGGTGCCGTCTTCCAGGTCCCCGCATCCGCAGACGAAGCCGCCGCGGACTCCCCCGCCCCGGCCAAGACCCGCCCCATCGGCGTCATCACCCTGCCCGCCTTCTATGGACCCGACCTCAACGCCGAGTCCAAGCAAAACAGTGCCAGCGAAGACGTCGCCGAGCTCATCAAACGCCTGCAATCCCAAGGCATCGACGGCCTCGTGCTCGACCTGCGCGGCAACGGCGGCGGCCTGCTCTCCGAGGCCATCGCCCTCACCGGCCTCTTCATCAAGGACGGCCCCGTCGTGCAGGTCCGCTCCTACTACGGCGACGTCAAGGTCGACAGCGACGAGGACCCCGCCGTCGCCTACGACGGCCCGCTCGTCGTGCTCACCTCCCGCTTCAGCGCATCCGCCTCCGAGATCGTCGCCGGCGCCCTGCAAAACTACGGCCGCGCCGTCATCATCGGCGACACCTCCACCCACGGTAAAGGCAGCGTCCAGACCGTCATCGAGATGAACCGCGTGCTCTCCAACCTGCTCAGCAGCGACGCCAAGGCCGGCGCCACCAAGCTCACCATCCAAAAGTTCTATCTGCCCAACGGCGCCTCCACCCAGCTCAAGGGCGTCGTGCCCGACATCGTGCTCCCCTCCGTCGAGGAATTTCTCCCCATCGGTGAGAGCGACCTGCCCCACGCCCTCGCTTGGGACGAGATTCCCAGCAGCCTCTACGACGGCCGTCCCTACACCCCCGCCACCCTGCAACCCCTGGTTGAGGCCAGCCTTGATCGTCAGCAATCGCTGGAAGAGTTTTCACTGCTGCGCAAAAACATCGACCGCTTCCGCGACCGGCAGGCCGAGAAGACCGTCTCCCTCAACCTCGACGAACGCCAGGCGCGCAAGGCCGCCGACACCACCTACCGCGAGGAGGTCAAGGAAGAGCGCAAACGCCTCGAGGAAGCCCTCGCCTACTCCTTTGAGGAAACCCTGCTCGCCCCGCCGCCCGCCCCCCGCATCAAGGCCGAGGATGACGACGACGAGTCGGCCGACGCCCTCGACAGCTCCGAGGACGAACACTTCCCCAAGCTCGACATCCCCCTTCGCGAGAGCCTGCGCGTGGTCGTCGACATGCTCGAGACCGCCGTGCCCGCCCAGGAACCCGTCACCCCCGCCAGGCAGGTCACCAAGACCCTCTGAGGCACCCGCCCGCGATCAAGGTGCGACGCGTTATCCCAACGCGTAGGGGCCGAGCTCGCTCGGCCCGTCTGACGCCCATCCGTCGCGCAAGGGACTGCGCGCCCTACCCGCCGACCCAAGGAGCGCCGCTTGCCAAGCGGCGTCAGTCGGACGGGCGATTGGGTTTACCCGCATCCCAGGTGGAACGCGTCGCCCCCGACGCATTGCGGCGAAGCCGCTCCGGACCGGCGTGTTGAGGTCAACACGCTCCACCTCGACCACAGTTTGGCTCAGATGCCGCGGGCAAAAACGAAACGGTCCCGGCCCGTGAGATCGGGCACCGATTCCCCGCCGGTGAAACCCGCCGCCGCCAGCAAGTCCAGCAAGGCCTCGTGGTGCGCGATGCCCGTCTCCAACGCCAGCCAACCGCCCGGCTTCAGGCGCCCGGCCGCTTCCTCCACGATCCGTCGCAGATCGGCCAGCCCCGACTCCGCCGCCGTCAGTGCCGTCAACGGCTCGAACCGCCGCACCTCCGGCTCGCTCTCCGCGGTTTCCTCCTCGGCCAGGTAGGGCGGGTTCGCCACGATCAGGTCAAACGTCTCCCCGGCGGCCAACCCGGC
>JBDRJH010000329.1:0-8660 GCA_043815125.1 Verrucomicrobiota bacterium | reverse complement strand
AAAAAATCCAGCGGATGCATGTCCGCGATCTCGGCGGCGTCGTATCCGGTGACCGTCTCGAAATTACGGTTCCAACGCAGGAACTTGCCGGCGGTGTCGTAGAGATAAAAAACGCCCGGCAGGCTGTCGATGAGGGCATCGGAAAAGTTGCGCTCGGCCTCGGCCGCCTCGCGCAGTTCCCGGTCGCGCTGGATGTCGGTGCAGGAGCCGAGCCAGAGGATGGCGTGCCCCTCGGGGTCTTGCAAAGGCTGGGCGCGGGTGTCGAACCAACGGTGCGAGCCGTCGCGCCCTCGCAGGCGGATTTGCAGGCCAAAGGCCTTGCCCTCCTCGACGGCCTTGCTGACCACGCGGATAAAGTGCCCCCGGTCCGCGGGGTGCATGTGCTCGATCCAACCGTCGCCGAGCTGCGACTCGAAATCCCCGCCGGTGTAGTCCAGCCAGCGACGGCTGACGTAGTCGCAGCCGGAGTCCGGGCGCCATGTCCAGACGAGTTGCGGCAACCCCTCGGCCATGCGGCGGAACCTCGACTCGCGCGCGGCCAGCTCCCGCTCGGCGCGGGCCCTCGCGTGCTGGACCCGCAACAACACCGCGCACAGGACGCCCAGCAGCGCCAACGAGAGGCCGATGGCGGCCAAAAACTCCTGCCGGTGGCGCGCCGTGAGACGTTTCAGGCCGGCCTGAAGACGGGCGTCCATGCCGTCGGCCGCGCGTTCCAACGCGCTGAAAGCCGCGCGCAACTCCGCGGTGGATCCCGCGTTTGGATCGAGCGCCCACCACTCGAGGCGTTCGTTGAACCGCCGGGCGTTCTGTGCAAACGCCTGCGCCTCCTGCTGGTCCGAGGCGCCCAGTTCGGCTTGAAGGCGGGCGATGCCTTGGTTCAGCAACACACGACCCTGCTCGCGCGAATAGGGCCGGTCCTGGCCGATCGACTCCGTGGCGTGCAGGAAGCCCTTGGCCAGATCGAGCCGGGCCTCGCGCAGGTCGCGCCAGCGCGTCAACTCCGCCTCGGTGCGACCGGCCTGGCGCATC
Organism: Verrucomicrobiota bacterium; assembly: GCA_043815125.1. GTDB lineage: Bacteria > Verrucomicrobiota > Verrucomicrobiia > Opitutales > Opitutaceae > JAUWBF01. The sequence continues at coordinate 7,631 of JBDRJH010000329.1, read as the reverse complement.
TGCAGGAGGACCACCAGGCCGCTCATCGCGACCACGCACAGGATCGCCGCGCGGCTCCACCAGGGCGACCTCAGCACGAGTGCGACACCATCGGACTCCGGCTTCCGCTCGGCGCTCATGGAACGCCCTCCCCGTCCGCCAGGCCCAGGCCCCGCAACAACTCGCGGTGTTCGTCGCCCTGTAAAAACCCGGCCAGAGCCTCGTCCCAAGCCCGCCGCAGCGCCTTGTCCTCCTGGCGAAAAGCGTGTGCGACCCGCGCAGAGGACAATGTCGACGAGACCTCGAACGGCTCGGCCGCCTCCAGCGTGCCGGCATGTGCGGGGAGTGCCGCCAGCCAGACCACCGTCGGCCGCGACAACGCCAGTCCGTCGACCCGGCCCGACTTGAGCAACGCCAGGCCCGAGGGCGGATCCGGCACCAGCACGATCCGCTCGGCCGGCACGCCCTCGCCAGCCAGCATCTCCGCCTCCACCGAGCCGGCGACCACCGCCACCCGGACGTGCCCCCAACGGGCCACATCGGCGTAAGAGTGCAGTTCGCGCGGATTACCCGCCGCCACCAGCAGGGCCGGACGCACCGAGAGCGTTGGCCGGGAAAACGCCACCAACCGCTCGCGCTCCGCGGTGACGAATAACCCCGACGCGACCACGTCGAACCGCCCCTCCCGCAACTGCGTCACCAGCGAGCCGAACTCCGTCAACACCCACTCCGGCTCGCCGTAACCCAGCCGGGCGGCCACCCGCCGCGCGATCTCCGGCGACTCGCCGGTCACGCGCCCGTCCTCCGTCAGGTAGGCATAGGGAGCCTCGATCGCGAACCCGATCCGCAACCGCTCGGGCAATCCGGCCCGACCGTCCGAACGTTGAGACAACCATCCCGTGAGCCACACCGCCGCCAGCACCAAGCCTGCACCCGCGACCACCAGCCACCAACGAGACACGCGGCCTGGCGGGGGCGGGAGCACTTGGCTGCGAACATGCGATAAAAGGGGCGGCTGCATGGCGACGATGGCGGATTTGCCTGCGAGACAAAATCTTCGGAGGCAGAGGTAATGCCATGCCGTCGCCCGGCGCAAGACTCCATGCGGCTTTGCTTTACGATTGTTTTACCCCGCCTCGCCGCGTGTGGGCGACCTGGCCTACAACGTCAGGGCCATCGCCTGGCTGATGGCGAGCGCAAGTTCGTCCTTGGAAAAGGGTTTGTGCAGGATGCGGTTGGCCCCGGACATCTGCGCGATCTTCAGGTAGTCGGTCGCGTTCAACCGTCCGCCGCCGGACATGGCGATGATGCGACACTTGGGATCGTCGTGCCGGAGCCGGTAGATCGTCTCCAGGCCCTCGGGGGGCGGCATCACGATGTCGGTCAGCACGAGGTCGGAGCGTTTTTTGGCATACAGCTCCAAGGCCTCGCCACCGTCGCGCGCCTCGCGGACGGTATGTCCGAGTTTCTTGAGCAAATCGCGCAGCATGGTGCGGAAGTTGTCGTCGTCGTCCACCAGCAGGATATCGGGCATGATTAAATAAAAGGGTTTGAGGGTTTCGCGGTAATCGTGACGGAACCCCATCAAAGCCATCGGACAACGGCAGGCAACCTTGAGGCTTATTCTCGGCGCAGTCGCCGGCACATTCACGCCTTGCCTCCCCCTCGCCCGCCGTCTGTGATCGCCCCTTATCCTTTGCCCATGACCTCCGCCGAGATTCGCCAGTCCTTCCTCGATTTCTTCGCCCGCCAGCAGCACACCATCGTGCCCTCCGCCTCCCTGCTGCCCGACTCCCCCGGACTGCTCTTCACCAACGCCGGCATGAACCCCTTCGTGCCCTTCTTCCTCGGCGACAAGCAGCCTGACGTCGCCTCCTGGGCGGGAGCCATCCCCGCGTCCGACACCCGCGCCACCGACACCCAGAAATGCATCCGCGCCGGCGGCAAACACAACGACCTCGAGGACGTCGGCTACGACACCTACCACCACACCCTCTTCGAGATGCTCGGCAACTGGTCCTTCGGCGATTACTTCAAAAAGGAGTCGATCAACTGGGGCTGGGAACTGCTCACCAAGGTTTGGGGCATCCCCGCCAAGCGCCTCTTCGCCACCGTCTACTCCCCCGACAAGTCCAAGGGCGACCCCGCGGACTTCGACCAGGAGGCCTACGACATCTGGGCCGAGATCTTCAAAAAGGAAGGCCTCGATCCCGCCATCCACATCGTCCACGGCAACAAGAAGGACAACTTCTGGATGATGGGCGACACCGGCCCCTGCGGCCCCTGCTCTGAGGTTCACTTCAACCTCAACGTCTCCGACGACGAGACCGCCGGCCGCAAGCTCGTCAACGACTCCAGCCCGCGCTGCATCGAGATCTGGAACCACGTTTTCATCCAGTTCAACGCCAACGCCGACGGCACCTTCTCGCCTCTCGCCGCCAAACACGTCGACACCGGCATGGGCTTCGAACGCGTCGCCGGCATCCACGCGACGAGCAAGGCCTTCACCGACTTCAGCGCCGAGCCGTCCAACTACAACGCCGACGTCTTCGCGCCGCTTTTCGCCAAGGTCGCCGAGCTCTCCGGCCAGACCTACACCGGCACCGTGCCCACCAAGCGCGACGGCCTCAGCGAGCAGGAGAACACCGACATCGCCTTCCGCGTGCTCGCGGACCACGCCCGCACCATCAGCTGCGCCATCGCCGACGGCATCATGCCCGGCAACGAAGGCCGCAACTACGTCATTCGCCGCATCCTCCGCCGCGGCATCCTCTACGGAACCAAGCTCGGCCTCAAAGTCGGCTTCTTTGAACAACTCGTCGCCCCCGTGGTTTCGTCGCTCGGCGCCGTCTTCCCCGAACTCGTCCAACAACAAGACATCATCCGCCGCGTCATCCGCAGCGAAGAGGAGTCGTTCGGTAAAAACATTGAGCGTGGCCTTAAACTGTTCAACGAAATCGCTGAAGCAGTGACGATCCAAGAGGGCAGCGGCGCACGACTCTCTACGACAAAAACCACCGAGAGCTATTCCAGTTCGTGGAACAAGGATGGTCCGCATATCACCAAGGAATCGAAGACCACCGAAACGCGCCCGCTTAAGCCTAACGAGATTCCCGGCTTTGCTGCATTCGAGCTCTACGATACACACGGCTTCCCACTCGACATGACCCAGTTGCTCGCCACCGAACGCGGGCTCACCGTCGACACCGCCGAGTTCGAACGTCTGATGGAGCAGCAACGCGAGCGCGGGCGCGCCTCGACCAAGAAGGAGATCGTTGTCGCCGCCACCGAGGGTGAGGATACTAACGTGCAGCCGACCGAGTTTGTCGGCTACGAATCACTCACCGTAAAGTCCGTGGTTATTGACCTGATAAAGCACGGATCTGATTTTTTTGTTATTTGCGAAAAGACTCCTTTCTACGCCGAGATGGGTGGTCAGGTCGGCGATTCTGGAACGATTACGATCTACGCTCAAACCGTTCACGTAATCGACACGATCAAGGATAAAGCCGGTCGATATCTCCACAAAATCGCCCCGGGTGAAGATTCAGTTTTCTACAGTGCTAGCGCAGATGCAGAGGTCACGCTCAGCGTCAACGCCGACCGCCGCCGCGCAATCAACCGCCACCACACCGCCACCCACCTGCTGCACTGGGCGTTGCGCAAGGTGCTCGGCACGCACGTCCGCCAGGCCGGTTCGCTCAACGCGCCCGACCGTCTGCGCTTCGACTTCGCCCATTTTGAAGCCTGCACCCACGCGCAACTCCGCGAGATCGAAAACCTCGTCAACGGCCGCATCCTCGAGAACGCGTCCGTGCAGTGCTACGAGACCGAGTTCGACAAAAAGCCCGAGGGCACCCTCGCCTTCTTCGGCGAGAAATACGGCAAGACCGTGCGCGTGGTCGACACCGGCGGCTACAGCCGCGAGCTCTGCGGCGGCACCCACGTGACCACCACCGGTGAGATCGGCCTCGTCAAAATCGTTTCCGAAGGAGCGGTCGCCGCCGGCACCCGCCGCCTTGAGGCCGTGGCCGGCCAGGCCGCCTACGACTTCGTGCTCGCGCAGGAGGAAAAACTCGCCGCCGCCGCCGCCAAGATCGGCGTGCCGCTGTCGCAGTTTGACCAAAAACTCGACTCGCTGCTCGCGCAGAAGGCCGAGGTCGAAAAGAAGCTCAAGGCCCACGAGCAACGCGCCGCCGCCAACCTCGCCGGCGACCTCGCCGCCAAGGCCGTCGACAAAGACGGCGTGCCCTGCGTTTACGCCGTCGTCGAGGTCGAGACGCCCGAGGCGCTGCGCGAAATCGGCCCGCAGGTCATCGCCAAGCTCGGCGGTGAAGGTCTGGTCGTGCTCGGCGCCGCGTTCGGCAGCGAGAAGGTTTCGCTGACCGCGTTCGCTTCGCCGGCCGCCATCAAGGCCGGCCACCAGGCGGGCAAGATCATCGCCGCTCTCACACCCAAGCTCGGCGGCAAGGGCGGCGGCAAGCCCGACTTCGCCATGGGCGGCGGCAAGGACGCCTCCAAGCTCGCCGAGGTGCTCGCGGGCTGACGCGACGCCGCACGGAATCGAAGTTTTAACGCAAAGACGCAAAGTCGCGGAGAGACGCAAAGACCAAGCCCGCGGCTGAAGCGTTTCCAGTCTTCACCATTCACAGGCCACGCCGTCCCCGCGGCGTGGTTTTTTTGTGTCCGGAAAAAATCCGACGGCGGACGATTTCACCGTCTCTTCATGCTGACTTCATAGAAAGCGCAAACGCGCGCTCCAGACTCGGCGGCCAAGATGATAAGTTCCTCGCCTCCTGCCCGACCGGAAATCCACGGAGACCTCGCCAACGAGGCCCGTGCATCGTGGTTGCGCCCTTGCGCCGCGGCGCTCGCGACCGTGTCGATCAACGCGGCCGCGCTGCGCGTTTTTCCGCAAATCGAAACCGGCCTGTTTGTCCGCGCCGCCGCCTGGCTGGCGGGCGTGGTGACCGGCTCGCCGGTCGAGGCCGCGGACGGCGGCTGGGTGTTCCATTTTCACGGTCTGCCGATGCTGGTGAGCGCCGCGTGCAGCGCGAGCGACTACTGGCTGCTCGTGACCGCGCTGCTCGGCTGGCAGCTGGCCCGCGTATCCGACAGCCCGATACGCGCCGGTCTCGCCGCCTGCCTGCTGGCCGCGCCGGTCGCCATCGCCGTCAACGTGGCGCGGCTGGCCACGCTGGCCGTCGCCCACCGCTGGCTCATCCCGCTCGCCCCCGACACCTATGCGAACGTCCTGCACCTGCTGCTGGGCGTCTCCGTTTTTCTGCCCGCACTCATCGCCCTCAACGCCCTGCTCGACCATCGCCATGCCCGCCTCCAATCCCGCGCCGTCTCCTGAACCACCCGCCGTCCCGCTGCTGCCGCCGATCCTGGCCGGCCCGGCGGCCTTTCTGTGGCTTTGGGCGCTGCCCGTGGCCGTGTTGCTCGCGCTGAACGTGCAGAGCCACGCGTTGATCGGCGGCAACCTGGACCCGGCGCAAACATCCATCGCCATGTGGCTGGGTCTGGCCAACGTCGCCAACCTGCTCGGCGCGCTCGCCCTGGCGGCGCTCGGGTTTCGTTGGCAGCGGCAAGGACGGCCCGAACGGCTGCGGCACGCGCGGTGGTCCTGGCTGATCGTGGCGGCGCAGGCCGGTTATCTATGGGCCGCCACGGTCAACGCGCAGGACCTGCTGCCGCGCAGCGTGACGGCGTGGATTTTCCCCGAGTCGCGGTATTTCTTTAACCAATACGCGTTCACCATGCTGCCGCTGTTCTTCGGCATCCTCCGGCTGGCCGGCCTGAACACGACGGGCGGCGCGCGGGCGATCACGGCCGGTTTGCTCATGGCGTTGGTTCCGCCCGGGTTGTTGTATCTGGCGGGAACGGTGCTTTTTCGCGATTGGTTCAACCACCCGGGCGACGTGGCCGAGGTGGTCTTCGGGGTGCTGTTTGTCGTGATGGGCGTGTTGATGTTCACGGGGGTTATCCGGCTGACGTTGTTGATTCTCCGGCTGGTCCGCCGCAGCCGCACGCGCGGCGAGCTGGTGATGGTCGCGATCATCGCGCTGGCGCTGCCGCTGAGCGGACTCGCGCTCAATCGCGACATTCCGTTCCCGGTGGATTTTCAGGCGTCGGAGGTTTACGCGCTGTCCGTGCTGAACGCGCTGCTGCTGGGCGCGTCGTGCCTGCTGCGCGAGCGGAGTCCGCGCGTCTGCCTGGGGCTGTTGTGCGCGACGCTGCCCTACTCGCTTTATTTTTTCCTGGTGTTCCTGCCGTTCACGCCCCTGTCGATCCTGGCAATCATGGCATTGGGCGCGGGTTTCCTGGTGCTCACGCCGACGTTCCTGCTGACGCTGCACCTGCATCTGCTCAACCAGGCCCGCTGCGCGTTGCCAACGCACACGCGGCGCGGCGCGGTCTGGATGCTTTGCGTCGGCAGCTTCCTGGTGTTGCCCGCGGCTTTCACGGGACGCGCCCTGGCCGACCGGGCGGCGCTCAACGGCGCGCTCGACTACGTTTATTCGCCGGTGATCGATGCAGGCGAACTTCGTTACGCGCACAGTCTCGGCAACCTGCGCCGCGCCATCGACAACCACCGCGATTACAAAGACGGCTTGTATTACCCGTTTTTGTCCGAGGCCTACGCGTGGCTGGTGTTCGACAACCTCGTGCTGTCCGACCCCAAGCTCGACCGCATCGAGACGACGTTCTTCGGTGCCGCCACCGCATCCAGAGAGCATAGGACCGATCGTTGGGATTTTTTTGACGGCCGCGGTTCCAATCGCGACCGCAACCTCATGCCGCGCGCCCAACCGCCGCCGCGCCTCGTCGAGGTGACCGACCTGGGCTGGTCCGCCGCGAACGGGCAGAGCAACGCGACGGTGACGCTGCGGCTCACGCTGGAGGCTCCCGCGGAAACGCCGCAATCGGAATACATCACCCGCCTGCCGTTGCCGGAGGGCGTGTTCGTGAACGGTTTTCGTCTGCATGTGAACGGGCAACCCGTGCCCGGCCGCATCACCGAAAAGAAAACCGCGCTCTGGGTCTACACGATGATCCGCGACAGCGAGCGTCGCGATCCGGGCCTGTTGTTTTACGACGACGACGAGCTGGAGTTGCGGGTGTTTCCCGTGGTCGGCGGCACGCCGTCCGTCGTGGAGATCGACTTTCTGACGCCCGGACACGTCGCAAACGCGTCGCTCGGCACGGCGCCGGCGACTCCGGCCGAGGCGGTCGCCGGGCTGGCCGGTCTAGATGACGAGGCCATGGCCCCCGCCGTGATCACGGGCGACTCGACCGTGCTCGCCGTGCCGCCGCGAGGCTTGCCGGTCTCGACCGCGCGCCGGCCCTACCTGCACCTCATCGTGGACCGTTCGGCGGCCAACGCCTACCCGGCCGACTGGCGCGAGGCGCTGCCGACGCTCCGGCGGGCTTTTCCGCGCGCCGCGCTCGCCCGGGTGACGCTGGCCCACCACGACACGCTGGACGTGGTCCCCACCCTCACGGCCCTCGACGCCCTGCCCGGGCCGGATGCCAACGATCTCGCCCCAAGCGGCGCGCTCGGCCTCGACGCTGTGCTGGCCAGAGCCATCCGCCAACACCGCGACCTCGACCTGGACGCCGGAGCGGACGCCCCCGAGCCGCCGCCG
>JBDRJH010000328.1:0-12207 GCA_043815125.1 Verrucomicrobiota bacterium | reverse complement strand
CCGTAAATTGGCAATTGATTCGGGGTGATCCAGAGGGGCAGGCCGTAAGGTTTTAGAGCACTTTAAGTAAAACGGTAGCCGATTCGTAGGGGCTTTGCTTGCAAAGCCCGTTGAGCGTGGATTCGCCGGAGGAGTCGCTTTACCCATAACGACAAACGGGCCGAGCGAGCTCGGCCCCTACGTTCATCACCAGAAACAGCGGCTATCGTTTTATTTAAAATGCTCTAGAGCGGTTTCCGTAAAACCATCGCCGTTTTGCAGGATCGGGTTTCAGCCGCGAAAAAACGCCAGGCGCGCATCGAGCAAGCTGCTCAGCGTCGCGTCGCGCGCCGGCCCCGTCGGACTGACGCGACCCGGCGTGCGGCATTGCGCTACCGGGAGCCCAGCTCGCCGGCGTGCATGGTGAACCGGCGCGAGGCGCGGGCGGCGTGGGCGGGGTTGTGGGTGACGAGCACGAGCGCGGCGCCCTGCTCGGCGGTGACGGCAAGCAACAGCTCAAGGATGGACTCGCCGGTCTTTTCATCGAGGTTGCCGGTGGGCTCGTCGGCGAGCAACAGGCGGGGCGAATTCATGAGCGCGCGCGCGATGGCCACGCGCTGGCGCTCGCCGCCGGAGAGTTGCGACGGCAGGTGGTGGCCGCGCTCGGCCAGACCGACACGCTCCAGCAGGGAGGCGGCACGGGCCCGGGCGACGGCGTCGAGTTTGCCGGTCATGCGGCCGGCCATGAGCACGTTGCCGAGCGCGTCGAGCTCGGGGATGAGGTAGAACGACTGGAACACCATGCCGAGGAAACGCGCGCGGCGGGTCGGCCCGGTGTCGGGGGAGCCGTCCCAGAGAACCGAGCCCGTATCCGCTTGGTCGAGTCCGGCGAGCAGGTGCAGGAGGGTGGATTTGCCCGAGCCGGACTCGCCGCGGATGCTGACGGTCTCGCCGGCCGACACGGTGAGGTCGACGCCGCGCAGCACCTCGAGCCGGCGCTCGCCGCTCAGGTAGGTCTTGGAGAGGCCGGCGGCCTGGAGGATGGGTTCACTCATTGCGCAGGGCCTCCACGGGGTTGAGTCGCGACGCGCGCCAGGCGGGCAGCAGGCCGGCGGCGGTCGAGATGCCGATGGCGCAGGCGATAATCAGGACGAGGTCGCCGGTGGCGAGGTGGGCGGGCAGGTTGCTGAATTGATAGAAGCGCAGGAGCGCCTCCTCGCTGCCGGTGAGGCGGGTAAAAAGTTCGATGGCGTCGTTGCGCACGGCGAGCGCGCCGAAGCCGAGCGCGAGCCCGAGGGCGGTGCCGGCGACACCGATGAAGAAGCCCTGGAAACAGAAGCAGGCGGCCACCTGCGAGGGGCGCGCGCCGAGCGCGCCGAGCAGACCGATCTCGCGGGTCTTGCGCACAACCGAGATGAGCAGCGAACTGGTCACGGAAAAGGCGGCGACCACGATGATGAAGACGAGCAGGAAAAAGATCATGTTCTTCTCCAGCTGGAGCACGAAGAGGAAGTCCTGGTTGGCCTCCATCCAGGAGCCGGCGCGGATGTTGAAGGGCAGGTCGGCGTTGATCTTGCGCGCGACGAGGTCGGGGTCGGCGGAGGGCTTGATGCGGAGGTTGACTCCATGCGCACCGTCGCCGAGGCCGTAGAGGTCCTGCATGAGGCGCAGGGTCACGAGCACGACGCTGCTGTCGAGCTGCTGGTGACCGATCTCGAAGATGCCGGCGACGCGCAGGTCGCGCGGGAGAATGACGGCGTCGTGCTTGAGCTTTTCGAGCAGGAGGGGGGTGTAGACCTGCACGGTGGAGCCGAGGCGGGCGCCGAGGGAGCGGGCAAGTTGGGAGCTGAGGATGACGGAGTCGTCGTCGAGTTCGTCGAGCGAGCCGACAACGATGTAGTCGCGCAACGGGATGACGTTTTCGATGCGCTCGAGGTCGATGCCCTGCACCGCGGGGAAGGCAGGGCGGCGGTCGTGTTCAAGCAGCACGACGCCCTCGGCGAAGGGTGTGGCGGCAACGACGTCGGGCACGGTCCGCAGTTCGTCGAGCAGGCCGGGCACGTCGTTGATGGTGACGCCCTGGCCGCGGATCTGCACGTCGCCCTGGGTGTCGATGATCATGCGCCTGATCTCCTGGCCAAAGCCGCCCATGACGCTGATCGACACGATGAGCAGCATCACACCGAGCGCCACGCCGAGAACCGAGATCGCGGTGAAAAACGGAAACCGCTTCCCCGACGGGAACAACTGCTTCAACGCGAGGTAGAGGGACCAGGGCATCAGACTCAGTTTAAGCTGAGAGTTTAAGTTTACGTTTGGAGTGAGATCGAAGCCGGACGATGCGAAGGGATCGAAACTGCAACGTAAACTTAAGACTTAAACACTCAGGACGACGCGGTCGTCCTGAGCTGCGGGAAGAGGATGACGTCGCGAATGCTTTCGGCGCCGGTGAGCAGGATGCAGAGGCGATCAATGCCGATGCCCATGCCGCCGGCGGGGGGCATGCCGTGCTCAAGGGCGAGCAGGAAGTCGTGGTCGATCTTCTGCACTTCCTCGCCGGCCTGCGCCTCGAACATCTGGCGCTGCACGTCGGGGTCGTTTTGCTCGGAGTAGGCGGGCGCGATCTCCATGCCGCCGATGATGAGCTCGAAGACGTCGATGGTGCTCGGGTCGTCGAGGGTGAGCTTGGCCAGCGGGCAGAGTTCCTTGGGCAGGTGGGTGACGAAGGTGGGTTGAATGAGTTTGGGCTCGATGAGCTTTCCGAAGATCTCGTTGGTGATCTCGTAGTCTTCCCACGACGGATCGACCTTGAGGCCAAGGGCCTCGACGCCGGCGATCTTGTCGGCCTTGGAGAGGTTGAACCAGTCGGGGTTGCCGGTCTTTTCGCGGATAAGGTCCTTATACTTCACCTCGCGCCACTCGGCGGCGAAGTCGATGACCTCGCCGGACGCGGCGTGGGTGATCTGCGCGGTGCCGAGGACGTCGTTGCAGAGCGAGCGGAAGAGGTCTTGCACGAGGGTCATCATGCCGCGGTAGTCACTGTAGGCCTGGTAAACCTCGAGCATGGTGAACTCGGGGTTGTGGCGGCGGGAGACGCCTTCGTTGCGGAAGTTGCGGCCGATCTCGAACACGCGGTCGTAGCCGCCGACGAGCATGCGCTGGAGGTAAAGTACGAGCGAGATGCGCAGCACAAAGTCGGTGTCGAGCGCGTTGTGGTGCGTCTCGAACGGACGGGCGGCGGCGCCGCCGGCGACGCCCTGGAGGACGGGTGTCTCGACTTCGAGGAACTGGCGGTCTTCGAGGAAGCGGCGGATGTGCGAGACGATGCGCGAGCGGGTCATGAGGCGCTGGCGCGACTCCTGGTTGACGATGAGGTCGAGGTAGCGCTGGCGGTAAACCTGCTCGGGGTCACTGAGGCCGTGCCACTTCTCGGGCAGCGGGCGCAGGGCCTTGGCCACGAGGGTGAAGGACTCGACGCGCACGGTGATCTCGCCGGTCTTGGTCTTGAAGAGCGTGCCGGTGACGCCGATGAGGTCGCCCAGGTCGAGTTGCTTTTTAAATACCAGATAGCGTTCCTCGCCGAGCACGTCCTTGCGGAAGTAGAGTTGGATGACGCCCTGCTGATCCTGGATCTTCACGAACGAGCTGCCGCCCTGCACGCGGAAGGTGATCAGGCGGCCGGCGACGGTGACCGTGACGGTGTTGTCCTGCTCGTCGACGTATTGGGCGATGGCGTCCTGCGAGAAGTGGGTCGGCTCGACGTTGGCGCGGAACGGGTCGAAGCCGGCGGCGCGCAGGTCGGCGAGCTTTTGCCGGCGCACGGCATGCTGGTCGTGGGAGATGTCCTGGGTGTTGTCGCTCATGAAGCCGGCCAGCGTGGGCGGCGGCGCGGGCGCGGGCAAATGGAAATTCCGGCCGGCGGAGTGGACCGGCTCCGCTTGCCAAACGGCGGCGGGCACGCCAGTTTGCGGACATGCCCGCCCCGCTTCTTGGTTACGTGTTCGCCAGCGCCGGACTGGGCGCGTTGATCGGCCTGATCCGCCAGTGGAGCGAGCAGGTCGCGGGCAACGAAAAGGCGGACTTCGGCGGGGTGCGCACGCATACGTTTTGGGCGATCCTTGGCTGCCTGGGCGCGGTGGCCAGCCGGGACTTCACGCCGCTGGCGCTGCCGGTCATCATCGCGGTGGTCGCCGCCCACCTGTTGGTTGCCCATGGCCGGCACGCGGACGCCGGCTCGCCGGGCAGCACGTCATTCGCGGCGTCGTTGCTCACGCTGCTGGTGGGCGCATTGGTCGCCTGGGGGCACACGCAGACCGGCGTGGTGGTGGCGGCGCTGACGATGGTGCTGCTCGGCCTGAAACAGCCGATCCATGACTGGACGCGCTCGTTCACCGCCGCCGACATTCGCGGCACGTTGCAATTCGTGGCCATCACCGGAGTGGTGCTGCCGCTGGTGCCGGACCGCGCCTACGGACCGTTCGACGGGTTCAACCCCTACTCCACCTGGCTGATGGTCATCCTGATCTCGGGACTGGGCTTCACCGGCTACATCGCCATGCGACTGCTCGGGGCGCGGGCGGGCATTTTGGTGACCAGCCTGTTCGGCGGGCTCGCGTCGAGCACGGCAAGCACCCTGGCCTTCAGTCGCCGCAGTCGCGACGAGCCGGAGTTGTCCAACGACTACGCCTTCGCGGTGGTGGCGGCCTGCACCGTGATGCTGCCGCGTGTGGTCGTGGTGATTTTTGTGCTCAGCCCGACGCTGGCTTGGCGAATCGCGCCGGCCTTTGCGGTGATGATGCTGCCGGCGCTGGCCTACGGACTGTGGCACTGGTTCGCCGGCCGCCGCGAGAAAGGTCCGCTGGACTCCCCCGGCATCGCCAACCCGCTCGGATTGATGACCGCGGTGAAGTTCGCGCTGATCTACGCGGTCATCGCCTTTCTGGTCAAAGCCGCCACGCAGCTGGAGTGGCAGGCGGGGCTGTTGCCATTGAGCTTTGTCTCCGGCCTGACCGACATGGACGCGATCTCGTTGTCCATGGCGGATAACATCAAGAACGCCGCCCTGCCGCTCGATCTCGCCGCCCGCGCCGTGGTGCTGGCCGCCATCGCCAATTCGCTGCTCAAGGCCGGCCTGTCGGCCAGCCTCGGCTCCCCCGACCTGCGCAAACGCGCCGGCGGGGTGCTGCTGGCCACCGCCGCCATCGGTGTCCCGGCTCTGCTGCTGATCTGACGCCACCGCCGGCGTGCTTGCGCGCCGCGGACTCCGACACGATGGTGGCCGACGTCATGCCAACCACCACACCCGCCGCCCGCCTAACCCTGCTGGACTGGGAACGCACCCGCTACGCCGACGCCTGGCAACGTCAGGACGAGCTGGTGGCTGCGCGCATCGCGGGCGAGGCCGGCGACACCCTCGTGCTCAACGAACACGACCCCGTCTACACCATCGGCCTGCGCAGCGGCGCCGACCAACACCTCGTCTGGGACCCCGTTCACCTCGCGGCCGAAGGCATCGAGGTCGTCAAGACCAACCGCGGCGGCGACATCACCTACCACGGCCCCGGTCAACTCGTCGGCTACCCCATCATCGACCTCTCCCCGCGCAAAGACCTGCACGCCTACCTGCGCTTCATTGAGCAAGTCCTGATCGACACCGTCGCCGAACTCGGCCTCACCGCCGCCCGCCGCGAAGGCAAGACCGGCATCTGGATCGAGGACCGCAAGATCGCCGCCATCGGCGTGGCCGTGCGCCGCTGGGTCGCCTACCACGGCTTCGCGCTCAATGTCTGCCCCAACCTCCTCCACTTCCAAGGCATCGTCCCCTGCGGCATCGCCGCCTCCGAAGGGACCGTGACCTCGCTCCAGGCCGAGCTGGGCCGCCCCGTCGACGTCGCATCCGTCAAGACCATCGTTGCCAACCAATTCCAACGCCAGCTGCCCAACTTCCTCGCCGGAAGCGACACCTGAATTTTCCAACCGCAAAAAGCGCAAATAATCGCAAAATCCAGAGGCCGAAATTTTTGCGAGCTTTTGCGCCTTTTGCGGTTTTCCAATCTGCCGATCGTTTCCGACTTCGTGTATCTTCGTGCCCTTCGTGGTTAAATCCCCGCGGTTGGTTCCCCTTCCCACGATGGATTAATCCCGCCACCGCACTCCATCAGCCGCCGGCATACCTGAAAAAAATCCGTGCTCCTTGCGGCAAACCGTGGTTAACCTCACCCTTTGACTCTCCCGATGGACACCTCGCGCAAACCCTCCTGGCTCCGTGCCAAGCTCCCCTCCGGCCCCGGCTACCAGGCCGTCCGCCGGCTCGTGGACGACAACCAACTTCACACCGTCTGCCAGAGCGCGCAGTGCCCCAACCTCGGCGAATGCTGGTCCCGTGGCACCGCCACCGTGATGATCCTCGGCAACATCTGCACGCGCTCCTGCAACTTCTGCGCGATCCAGACCGGCCGCCCCACCGAGCTCGACCTCGGCGAACCCGCGCGCGTCGCCGACTCCATCGCCAAGATGAACCTCAAGCACTGCGTCATCACCTCCGTCGCCCGCGACGAGTTGAGCGACGGCGGCGCCTCCGTCTGGGCCGCCACCATCCGCGCCGTGCGCCACCGCAATCCCGGCACCGCCATCGAGGTCCTCGTGCCCGATTTCAAAGGCAAGTATGAGCACATCGACACCGTGCTCGACGCCAAGCCCGACATCTACAACCACAACCTCGAGACCGTCGAACGCCTGCAAAAACCCGTGCGCGTGCAAGCCCGTTACGAACGCTCCCGCGACGTGCTCCGCCACGCCAAGTCCCGCGGCTTCACCACCAAGACCGGCATCATGCTCGGCCTCGGCGAACGCGAGGAGGAGATCGAGCAAACCATCCGCGACATCGCTTCGGACCGCACCGACATCCTCACCATCGGTCAATATCTCCAGCCCACCCCGCAGCACTGGAAGATCGACCGCTGGGTGCACCCCGACGAGTTCGCCCGCTGGAAGGAATTCGCCCTGGAAATCGGCATCGGCGTCTGCGAAAGCGGTGCCATGGTCCGCTCCAGCTACCACGCCGACGAGCAGTCCAAGAAATACACGGGCGTCGAGCACCTCAACAACGCCAACGCCCTCGCCAGCGTCTGAGTGTTCAGTCCGGAATTTTAACCACGAAAAGGCACGGAGATTCACGAAGTCGGATCAGGAGAGGGCAACGTGCGGATTTTTAACCGCGAAAGGCGCGAACGTTCGCGAAAAATTCCGATCCGACGTTTTGCGAGTTTTTTGCGCCTTTTGCGGTTCTCACATTCTGGGTGCGGTTTCAGGGCTTCGTGTCTCTTCGTGACCTCCGTGGTTTAAAAACAGGAAGGCCACGATTCCTCACCGGGCCGCTTGCCGAGCCGCCGCCGCCCCCTAGTCTCGGCTCATGAAAACCCGCCAGGAAATCGTGGAAAACTGGTTGCCTCGCTACACCGGCGTGCCGCTGGACGAGTTTGGCGATCACATCCTGCTCACCAATTTCCAGCGCTACGTGAAGCTCTTCGCCAAGCTGCACGACGTGCCCGTGCGCGGCCGGGACAAGCCCATGCCCAGCGCCACGGCCGGACGAATCACCATCATCAACTTCGGCATGGGCAGCGCCACCGCCGCCACCGTCATGGACCTGCTCTCCGCCATCGAGCCCAAGGCCGTGCTCTTCCTCGGCAAGTGCGGCGGCATCAAGCACCGCGCCGAACTCGGCGACCTCATCCTGCCCATCGCCGCCATCCGCGGCGAAGGCACCAGCAACGACTACTTCCCGCCCGAGGTGCCCGCCCTGCCCGCCTTCGCCCTGCAAAAGGCCACCTCCACCGCCATCCGCGAGGCCGCCCGCGACTACTGGACCGGCACCGTCTACACCACCAACCGCCGCGTCTGGGAACACGACAACGAGTTCAAGGAATACCTGCGCAAGATCCGCGTCATGGCCGTCGACATGGAAACCGCCACCATCTTCAGCGTCGGTTTTCACAACGAGATCCCCACCGGCGCCCTGCTCCTCGTATCCGACCAACCCATGCTGCCCGACGGCGTCAAGACCGCCGTCAGCGACCGGCTTGTCGACGAGGCCTACGTCGAGGACCACCTCCGCATCGGCATCGCCGCGCTCAAGCAGCTCATTCACCGCGGCGTGACCGTGAAACACCTGCTGTTCTGAAGCCGCCTCCCCACGTAGGGTCCTCGCTCGCGAGGCCCTTGGCACTTGGCCACAAAGAATCGCGGCTCCCGCCATCCACGCCCAACGGGCCTTGCGAGCAAGGCCCCTACGTTTTCAACCCGCCGGAGCTGCGTAGTGCCTTGATCGATACAAACGCGCTCGAGCCCACCATCAGCAGCGCCGCCACCACCGGATGCAGCACCCCCGCCGCCGCCAGCGCCATGCCCACGGCGTTGTAGGCCGACGCGAAGCGCAGGTTGCCGCGCATGCCGCGCACCACCGTCCGCGCCAGCCGCACCGACTCCGGCAAACACCGCAGGTCCGACCCAGTGAACACCGCCGTCGCCGACGCCCGCGCCAGCTCGCTCCCCCCGCCCATCGCCACCGATACCGTCGACTCCGCCATCGCGGCCGCGTCGTTGATGCCGTCGCCGACGAACAACACGCTCCGCCCCTCGCCCGCGAGCGCCTTCACCCGTGCGACCTTGTCCTCCGGCGACAGTCCACTCGAAACCGGCACCGGCAGTCCCTGCGGCGGATGCGGATCCCCGGTCAGCACCTCCGCGCGCAACCCCAGCCCCGCCAACTCGCCGGCCGCCTCATCCAACCCCGCCCGCCAAACCTCCCCCACCGCCACCACCGCCGCCCACTCGCCATCCACCGACACCCCCACGACCTTGGCGCCAAACACTCCCGGAAATTTGTCACTTATTAAGTTACAATCTGACTTGGTCGCTTGTTCTTCAGCATTTTGCGTAACGGAAAGTTTGTCACTTAATAAGTGACAAATGGATTGGGGAGCGGGGGACGGGTGCAGGGCGAGGGTGCCGATGCGGAGGGTTGAGGCGGGGGCGGAGGCGGGCTTCGAGATCGCCGCGGGCGGCGCTGGAACGCGGGCGATGAGGCCGCAGCCGGGGATGAGTTCGCGGTGCGTGACCGTCACCGGCGGCAGGCCGGCGGCGGCGTCGACCAGGGCCCGCGCCACCGGATGCGCGGCGTCGCGCTCGGCGGCGGCGACCGCCGCACGGAGCCAGTCGGACCGGTCACGCCAGGCGTCGCTCGCATAGGTCCAACCGGTCACTTGCAGGCGTTCCTCGGAGAGGGTGCCGGTTTTGTCGAGGCACACGGTGTCGACCCGCGCGAGTCCGTCGAGGAAGTCGCCGGTGCGCGCCACCACGCCCATCGAGGCGAGCCGCGCCAAGCCGCCCCAGACCGCCACCGGCGTGGCCAGGCCGAGCGCACACGGACACGCCACAAGCAACACGGCCATGGCGTTGAACAACGCCTGCTCCCACGGGCCGGCCCACCACCAGCCGGCAAAGGTGCCGAGGCTGACCGCGACGACCACGGGCAAAAACCACGCCATCAGGCGGTCGGCCTGCTCCTGCAGGCGCGAGGGGGCGATGCGCGCCTGCTCGACCTGCGCCAGCAACCGGTCGATGCGGCGCGGGCCGGGCGCGGGCCGGATCCGCAGGTATCCGTCGACCGAATACGATCCGGCCAGCACCGCGTCGCCGGGGCCGCGGGCGGCGGGGGCCCACTCGCCGGTGAGCGCGGTTTCGCGCAGGTAGGCGCGGCCGTCGACGATTTCCCCGTCGACGGCGACGGCGCCGCCGGGGGCGACCAGCACGAGGTCGCCGGGGGCGAGGTCGGCGACGGGTTTGTCGGTCTCGGCGCCGTCGGGCGCGAGCGCGCGGCAGCGGGCGAAGTCGGCGCGCAGGCCGTCGGCGGCGCGCAGGGCGGCGACGCGGCTGCGGGCGCCGAGCATTTTTCCCGCGGTGTGCACGACGACGAGGATGGCCACGATCTCATAAAACACCGCGCCGACTCCGGTGAAGGTGCTGACGAGCGACGCGCCGAGCGCGCCGAGCAGGGTGAGCAGGAAGAGCAGGTCGATGGTGACGCGGCGGTCGCGCAGCGAGCGCCAGGCGGAGCCGAGCAGGTCGCGTCCCAAAAACACCAGCACGGCGACCGACAGCGCGATGAGCGCACCGTGCACGACCCAGCGGCTGGCTCCCTCGGCCGGGGTCAGGTTGAGCCCGAGGCTGAAGACCATGGTTTGTCCGGCCACGGCGAGTCCGATGCCGATGCGCAGCCAGGCGCGGTCGACGAGACGCTGGTCGGCCTGCAGGCCGGGCTCGGGGGGCTGGTCGGAGGGGCTCATGCGTGGTCGGGCCGCCGCGCGGAGCGGCACTCAACATATTGCGTAAAGAGCGGGTTGACGTGCCTTTCCAATACGCTTAACCCACGCACATAATGCCGTTTCCAGCTTTTTCCCGTATCGCCGTCTTTTTGGTTCTCGCGCCGGTGGCGTTTTTGTCGGCGCTGCGGGCCGAACCGCGCACGTTCACCGATCAGGAGGGCCGCACGATCGTGGCGGAGATCGTCAGCGCGACGGACCGCACGGTGAAAATCCGGCGCGACGACGGCCGGGTTTTTGAGGTGCCGGTGATGACCTTCGTGCTTGAGGACCGCAAATACATCGAGGCTTGGCTGAAGGAGCAGAGCGTGCAGGCCGCCCCGCTGCGGTTGCGCGTGGAGGTGAGCCAGTCGAAGAAGACGGTGGGGCGCTCCGAGGGCATTTCGTCGAACACGCGTATGCTCGAAGCGGGCTACCGCATTCTGATCAAGAACGAGTCGGCGGGCCCGTTGGACAACCTCAAGATCGACTACCGGGTCTTCAAGTTTGACGACCGGGTCGGCCTGGATGACCGCAAGCGCAGCCTGCAAAAGATCTCGGGCACCATTGGCAAGGTGAGCGTGCCGCGCTTCGGGCAAAACGAGTTCACGACCAAGGGCATCAACTTGACCGTCCACCAGCTCAAGCCCAACTGGAGCTACATCGGCGGCGCCGATCCGCGCACGGCGGACTCGCTGGCGGGCATCTGGCTGCGGCTGATCGACGGGAGCGGCGAGGTGATCCATGAATACGCCAGCTCGGACAAGTTGATGGAAGAGGGTTGGTAGCGGCCGGCGCCGGGCCCCGCGCCGGGGGTTCATGGCGTGACTTCGAACCAGAAGGGCGTGAAGTGCTCCGCGCCGTCGATTTGGATCTGCGCCCAGATGACGTAGAGGCCGGGTTCGGGGATGGTGAGTGTGAACTCGAGTTGCGGCGCGCGCGGGTCTTCGGGCGGCTGGAGCGGGTCGAGCGCCTGCGGGTGCAGGTGGGCAAAGCCGCCGCGGTCGCGGTCGAAGGCGACGAGGTGCGCGTAGGCGTCCATGACGGGTTCGAGTTTCACCGGGCCGCCGTCGGGCGCGGTGACGGTGTAGATGAGTCGCGCGGGCTGGCCGGCGCGGATGATTTTGGCATCGGGCCGGAGTTCGTGGCGGAGGCCGTCGCGTTCGGCGGTCCAGTTGAGGATGCGCAGGTTGACGGGCACCTCGCCGGGCACGGCGAAGTCGGCGGAGGCGTAGAGGCCGCGGCCGGTGGCGACAGGGGTGAAGTCGGCGAAGACGCGGTAGTTGCCGGCCAAACGCGGGGTGAGGGTGAAGGTCCATTCACCGGGATTGGCGCCGGGCTCGGGGTGGAGGTGTTGGTAATCGGCCAGGGTGGGATCGACGACCATGAGGTGGAGCTTGCGGGTGTGGGCGACGAGCAGGTCGACCGGGCCGATGGGTTTGCCGCCGGCGGTGGCGAGCGTGAGCACATAACCGGTCGGCTCGCCGATGGCGGGCGCGGTGAGCGGGCGCAGGGTGGTGACGATGGGCGAGCGCACGGCGACGACGGGCAGGAACTGCGGATTGGACGGGTCGCAGAATTCGAGCTGGGTGCCACCGCCCTCGACGCGGAAGTCGCCTTGGTGGAGGTTGGTGCCGGTGGGCAGGGCGCGCTGCGCGAGGTAGAGGGCGATCGCGCCGAGGGTGAGCCAGAGGATCTGGCGCAGTTGGGCGGGTTGCAGGCGGGCGGTGGTGGCGGACATGCGGAAATGGTTTTCGGAGATTCAACGCAAAGGCGCGGAGTCGCAGAGGTGTGGAGTCGACGGGCCAGGTGGCGTTGGCGATGGTTGACGGCGGGCGGTGAACGGGCCTCGCGAGCGAGGCCCCTA
>JBDRJH010000327.1:0-9189 GCA_043815125.1 Verrucomicrobiota bacterium | reverse complement strand
CCGTAAATTGGCAATTGATTCGGGGTGATCCAGAGGGGCAGGCCGTAAGGTTTTAGAGCACTTTAAGTAAAACGGTAGCCGATTCGTAGGGGCTTTGCTTGCAAAGCCCGTTGAGCGTGGATTCGCCGGAGGAGTCGCTTTCCCATAACGACAAACGGGCCGAGCGAGCTCGGCCCCTACGTTCATCACCAGAAACAGCGGCTATGGTTTTATTTAAAATGCTATAGGCGTGGCCCGAGGCGTGAGCCGAGGGAAAGGCGCGCAGCGCCGCCGGCCCTTTCCCTGCCGGCAACGCCGGCTCCCTCCTCTCTTTCACTCTTTCCGCGGCAGGTAGATGGTGACGGTCGTGCCGTTGCCCGGGCGGGTGATGAGGTGGATGCCGCCGCGGTGCGTCTGCACCAGGCGGCTGACGATGGCGAGGCCGAGGCCGGTGCCATCGTGCCGCTTGGTGGTGTAGTAGGGTTCGAAGATGTGCGGGAGCACGTCGGGCGCGATGCCCTGGCCCTGGTCGCGCACGCTGATGGCGACGAGCGGCGGGAGCGGCTGGTCGGCGGGCGGGGCGAGCTGCCACTCGCGGCCGGCGGCGGCGGGGTCGGAGCGGGGGAAGTCGTCGGCGGGCGCGGCGGACACGGTCACGGTCTGCGGGCTGGCGGAGCTTTGCAGTCCGTTCACGACGAGGTTGATCAGGATCTGCAACAGGTCGCTGGCGTCGGCGGTGGTCTCTAGGTCCGCCTCGCACGGCGTGGCCTCGAGGGAGTGGGGGCGCATGGCGGGGTGGGCGCGCAGCAGGGTGCGCAGGTCGCTGAAGACCTGCGCGAGGGGCAGGGTCTTGTCGGAGGTCTCGCGACGGTGGGCGAAGCGCAGGTAGCGCGCGGCGATGGCGTGGCAGATGGCGACCTGCTTGGAGATGGTGGCGATGTCGCCGCGGACCTCCTCGAGGTCGCGGCCGTGGAGGACGTGCAGGCGCTTGAGCTTGGCGGAGAGCAGCTCGACGTGGCCGCTGATGACGGTGAGCGGGTTGTTGATGTCGTGCATCACGCTCGCGTAGATCTCGGTGGTGGTGCGGGCCATCTCCTCGCGCACGGAGACGTCGCCGAGGCGGCTGTTGAGGTCGCGCAGGCGGTCCGAGGCGGAGACGAGGCTTTGCGAGATGTTGTGCAGCTGGAGGGCGCGGGCGGCGGCGGCGCGGATGGTGGCCAGGTCGAAGGGCTTGCTGAGGTAGTCGCACGCGCCGAGCCGGAGCGCCTGGCGGGCGGTCTCGAGGGTCTCGTAGGCGGTGAGCATGATGACCTCGGTGGTGGGATTGATCTCCTTGAGCGAGTGGAGGGCGTCGAGGCCGGAGCCGCCGGACATGCGGATGTCGAGGATGGCCACGTTGACGGGGCGGGTGCGCGCGAAGGCGGCGGCTTTTTCGGCGGACTCGACGGTGTGCACGTCGAAGTCCTGGCGGAAGACCATGCGCAGCGAGTGGCGCGGACCCTCCTCGTCGTCGACGACGAGCAGGAGGGGCTTGGCGTTGACGACCGGGGCGGCGGCGTCGTCGAGGGTGGTGTCAGAAGCGGTAGTCAAGGGAGGCGGCAAGGGCATGGAAACTGTTTTGGTAGGTGCCGTCGGTGAGGGGCCCGGCGGGGCTGCCGGTCACGGTGCGGTCGGGTGAATGGGCGTAGTGGTAGGCCAGGTTGAGGCTGAGCGTGGCGGTGTGGTAGCCGCAGCCGAGGGCGAAGATGTGCCGGTCGGCGTCGGGGATGGCGGGATTGTAGGTGGAGTCCGGGATGGAGTTCTCCGAGAAGGTGTAGCCGGCGCTGAGGCTGAAGCCGTTGTCGAACTCGCGGGTCACGCCGAAGTCGTAGAAAAAGCCGGACTGCCAGTCGAGGGCGGAGGTGGCGCCGAGGGGCGGGGCCGAGTTGATGGCGAGTTCGTTGGTGCGGTTCCAGTTGGTCCAGTCGAGGTTGATCTCGAGGTTCCAGCCGGGCGCGGGGCGGAAGGAGTAGCCGAGGATGATGATCTCGGGGTAGGCGAGGTCGAGGGTGGCGCGCTGCGCGGGCACGGCGCCGGCGATGGAGGCGACACCGGTGTGCTTGACGTCGTAGTGGTGCTGGTAGGACAGGCCGAAGGAGTGGCGCACGGAGGGTTGCCAGAGGATGCCGGCGTTGAAGCCGAGCGAGTCGCCGTCGCCGTGGAAATCGTAGGGCCCGAAGGCGGTGTTGCGGCGGAGGGTGGCCTCGGATTCCTGGTAGGTCGGGCCGGCGGCGACGGAGAGGCCGGGGAGCAGCTCGATGGCACCGACGAGGGCGACGGAGAGCGTCTCCAGCTTGGAGTCGGTGGCGACGAGGTTGAACGGGCCGGTGCCCGGCCAGCTGCTGGCGAGGCCGAAGGGGGCGTAGCCGCCGAGGCCGAAGGCGTAGGGTTTGTCCTCGGGCGACCACACATAGTAGAGCTGCGGCACGACCTTGGGCGAGCGGTGCAGGGTGGCGTTGCCCGACGCGCCGCTGAACTCGCCTTGCAACTGGATGGCGTAGGCGGTGCCGGACATGGCCTGGCCGTCGATCTGGGTGATGCCGGCGGGGTTGTAGTAGATGGCGGCGGGGGTGTCGGCGGTGGCGGCGAAGGCGTTGCCGCGGGCCATGGCGGCGGTGTCCTTGAAGCCGATGCGCACGCCGGCGGCGAAGGCGGCGGTGGGGAGGAGGGCGATCAGCAGGGTGGGGATGGATTTCATGGTGACCGGGGTGGGATGTCAGGCGAGGGGGAGTTGCACGGAGAGGTGGTTGGCGCCGGGTTTGGTGTCGGGGTGGATCTCCAGCAGGCCGGAGTGGTGTTCGACGATGCGGCGGGCGACGGTGAGGCCGAGGCCGACGCCGGTGTTGCGGGTGGTGAAGAACGGCTCGGTGGCGCGGGCGGCGATCTCGGCGGTGAAGCCGGGGCCGGGGTCGGAGAAGCCGATCAAGAGCCGGGGAGGCGCGCCGGCGGGGGAGACGAGCTGGAGGTCGACGCGGATGGGGGCCTCGACGGTGGCGCCGACCGTGGCCTGCAGGGCGTTGCACAGGATCTCCTCGAGGGCGTGGGTGAGGCTGGCGCGGTGGGTGCGCACGGAGAGTTCGCCGTCCTCGCCGGTGATGGCGAATCCGGCGGAGAGCCCGAGGGCGCGGGCGGCGCGCTCGAAGGCCGTCTGCAGCAGCGGACGCACCGGCAGGATGCCGTCGGCGGGGTAGGGCGGTTGCGAGAGGAAGAGCATCTGCTCGGTGAAGCGTTGGATGCGCGCGGTCTCGCGGCCGAGGGAGGCCTTGAGCGAGTCGCGGAATTCGCCGGAGGCGTAGTCGCTGTCGAAGAGCTGGTGGTGGGTGGTGAGCGGCACGAGGGAGTTGCGGATCTCGTGGGCGAAGCGGCGGGCGATGAGTGCGAGCAGCCGGTGGTTGGAGGCGGCGATCTCGGCGCGTTGGGCGGCCTGGATCTGGGTGAAGTCCTCGATGATCGCGAGCACGGGCTGGGGCAGGGTCTGATCGGGGCCGTGCAGGGGGATCAGGCTGGCGCGGTAGCTGCGGCCGGGGGCCGCGGGGGAATCGAGGAAGAACGGTTCGGCGGGCTGGCCTTTCTCCGCGAGGTCGTGGAGAGCGTGGGCGAGGGGAGCGGGCAGCTCGGCGAAGTCGACGGGGCCGGCGGGGGCCGGTTGCGTGCCGCGCAGGAACTGGGAGAAGGCCGGGTTGGCGTGGAGGATGGCGAGGTCGGCGGAGACGACGAGGCTGCCGCTGGTGAGCGCGCCGAGCACGTCGGTGAGCAGATGGTGGCTGGCGGCGAGCTGGTGGTGCAGGCGGCTGTTCTTGAGGGCGACGGCGAGCTCTTCGAGCAGGTGGTAGACGAGCTGAAGCTCGGAGTCGGAGAAGGGCACGCCGGTGACGCGGCCGCCGATGACGGCCACGCCGAGGGTGTGCTCGCGGTCGTTGACGGGCAGGGCGACCTGGCAGCCGAGCACGTCGAACTCGCGTTGCATCTTGGCCATGTCGGCGGAGGCGAAGCCGGGCAGGGTCTCGAGCCGGAGGATCTGGCCGCGCTTGATGACGTGGTGGCCGAGGCCGCCGGTGCGGGAGAGTTCGATGCAGTCGAGCAGCTCGGTGGGGATGCCGGCGGAGGCCACGCAGGTGAGCCGGTGGCGGTGGCGCTCGGCGGTGGCGCCGGCCGGGCCGGGCGCGGGCTCCAGGAAGATGGCGATGCGGGTGATGCTGAGAATCTCGCGCAGCTTGAGCACGTAGTGCTGGGTGAAGAGCTTCGGATCGAGCGAATAGCCGAGGATCTTGGAGAAGTCGCGCAGGACCTCGAGCGAGTTGACCGGCAGCCGCGCGGGGGCCTCGGGCGGGGGCTGCCTGACAGGAGAGTCGCCGGGCGTGGTGGCGACCAGGTGGCGGCAGGCGCGATGAAAGCCGCGGGCCTGCAGCGGTCCGCGCAGCACGAGGTCGGCGCCGCCGGCGTAAAGCCGTTGCTCAAGGTCCGCGCCGGCGGAGCCGACGACCATGACGACGGGCGGGTGGCCGGGCGGCAGTTCGTCGAGGCCGGCCGCCTCGCCCCAGTCCCGGATCGGCATGACGCACAGGTCGAAGATGCCGGCTTCGATGAGCGGGCGGGCGGCGACGGCGTTGTCTTTGCGAACGACCTTGCAATCAGGGTCGTTGAACAAATGCCCGGCCAGTTCGTGGGCGGGCATTTCTTCGGCGATGATAAGGACGTGGATCACGAAAAAAACAGTGCGGGGCACTCGTTGCGGAAAAAACCGGTGGCTTTTTGAACATCTTTCGAGGCTATTGCTTAGCAACAGCAAAGTGGTCGCGGTCTTGTCACAAAAGGCCGTTGCCTTGAGAAGTTGAATGCGAAGTCTGCGTGACGGCGTGAACGTCCGCATCCCATGAGCAATCCACCCACCGTTTCCCACGTCTCCGACATTCGCAGCGAGCTGGTGTCCTACCCGGCCAAGTCCGGCCTGAGGATCGCGGCCTACCTCGACCGCCCGCCGCCGGCGCTGGACCTGGGGCGCGTGGTGGTGCTTTCGCCAAAGTATGGCGAGAGCAAGAAGAACAATTTGCAACTTGGTTACTATCTGGCGGCCAATGGCTTTACCGTGCTGCGGTTCGACTTCACCTGCCACTTTGGCGAGAGCGAGGGGTCGATGCTGGAGTTCACTCTGCCGGCCGCGGTGGAGGACACGCTGGCCTCGCTCGACTACCTGGAGCGCGAGCACGGTGTATCCGAAGTTACACTACTGGCCAGCAGCCTGTCGGCGGTGACGGCCTTTCGCGCGGCCTCGCTCGACCCCCGGGTGAAACACCTCATGACGATCGTCGGCGTGGTCGATCTCACCTTCACCTTGAAGCGCGTCTATCAGGAGGACCTCATCGGCGGCTACATCGAGGGACGTCGCTACGGGGTGCTCGACATCCTCGGGCACGAGGTGGACATGGACCACTTCTTCGACGTCACCATCAAGGAGCAGATGCACACCCTGGAGGGCACGCGCGCGGCGATGGAGCGGCTGTCCTGTCCGGTGAGTTTTTTCCCGGCGGCCAACGACGCCTGGGTGCGTATCGAAGATGTGGAGACGGTTGCCGCGGCGGCGCGCGACGCGTCCATCCACCCGATCGAGGGCGCGATGCACGAGGTGCAGGAAAACCAGCAGGCCGCCGAGCTGACGTTGCGCAAGGTCGTCGAGGTCTGCCGTCGCCGCGCCTGTCCGGAGTCGCCCGAGCTCGACCAGCTGCGGGTGCCCGAGCGCAAGGCGATGTTTCGCCAGAACAAGATCGAGCGCGACCGCCTGCGCGAGGCCCGTCCGCTCGACGCCGAGGAGGACGAGTTCTGGGGCAAGTATCTGGAGAAATACCGCGTGATGGAGAAGATGGGCGACTACCAGCAATACGTGGAGTTGCTCGGCGGATTGCTCGGCAAGTTCCGCGACGGCGAGATCCTCCTGGACGCCGGTTGTGGCAACGGCCTGTTCGGCGTCTGGGTGATGCGCGACCTGCTCGCCCGGCAGAAGGACAGCCTGGCGGTGCCGCCCATGTATTTCGGCATGGACCTGACCGATTCCGGGCTGAGCGACGCGGCGGGCAAGCACACCGGCGTGCAGGCGCTCTTCCCCGGCGCCGATCCGGTGGGGCTGATGTATACGCGGGTCGACCTCGACCTGTTCGGCTCGGACCAGGTGCCGCCCGGCGAGATCGTGCAGATCGCCGACAACACCTTCGACAAGATCGCCTGCAGCCTGCTGCTCTCCTACCTGAAGTCGCCGATCAACCTGCTCACGCAGCTGCACCGCGTGCTGCGGCCGGGCGGGCGCATCGCGATCTCGAGCATGAAGCCCTACTGCGACCTCTCCTCGATCTACCGGGACTTCGTCGAGGAGAAGGCCGACCGGGGCGACATCGAGTCCGCCCGCGACTTGTTGCGCGCGGCCGGCGCGATCAAGACCAAGCAGGAGCAGGGCTACTACGTGTTCTTCAGCGCGGAGGAACTCACCGATCTGCTCACGGAGGCGGGCTTCCGCTCGCCGCAGGCATTCAACTCTCTGGGCAACCAGGCCCACGTGGTGGTGGCGACCAAGTGATCACCTACTGCATCATCACGGGTTTCCTCAACGCGCTCGCGGGCGTCGTGCTGGGCGTCGCCGTGCTGCTGAAGGATCCGCGCAACCGCCGCAACCACCTCTTCGCGTGGTTCACGATGAGCTTTGTCGCGTGGTCGTGGTTCTACGTGCGCTGGCAGCTGGCGGCCACCGACGAGGAGGCCCTGCGGCTGGCCCGCGTGCTGACGGGCGCGTCGATTTTCATCCCGATCACCTACTTCCACTTTGTCAGCCGGCTGGTCGAGCGTCCGCGTCCGGCCGAGACCGTCGTCGGCTACCTGCTCGCGCTGGCCGTGTGCGGGTTCACCTTCACGCCCTGGCTGGTGGCAAGGGTGGAGCCCCGCATGATGTTCCCACACTGGCCGGTGCCCGGCGTGGTCTTTTACCCCTACATCGTGCTGTTCGCCTACTACACGGTGCGCGCCTGGATGATGTCGTTCGCGGCCTATCGCTCCGCCGTCCACTGGCGGCGCAAGCAGCTGGGCTACGTCTGCCTGTGCACCATCTTCGGCTGGGTCGGCGGACTGACGAATTTCCTGCTCTGGTTCAACGTCCCGATCCCCCCCCGTCGGCAACGGCCTCGCGCTGGTCTACGTGGGCGGCGTCAGCTACGCGATGATGCGCTTCCGGCTCGTCGATGTGGACGAGTTCATCATCCGCGGCATCGTCTATCTGCTGACGGTCTCGGCGCTGGCCCTGGCCTTTTTCGGTCTGGTGACGGGTCTGCCCATGCTCCTGCCGGCCGACTTTGGGCCTCTCATCCACGCGGCCCCCTTCCTCGCGGCGTTTCTGGCCACGCTGCTCATGTTCCTGGTGGTGCCGAGGGTGCACCGCGGGGTCGACGCGTTTATGGAGACGCGCGTGCTCAACGTCCGCGGCGAGGCCCGCCGCCGCCTGCGCGAGTTCACCGGCCGGGTGTCCTCGATCACCGATCTGCCCTGCCTGTTCAACGAGGCCGTCGAGGTCGCCGCCGCCGCGGTCGACGCCGGCTCGGTCGCGCTCTACGCCCGCGACGAATACTCCAGCGACATGAGCCTGCGCAGCACGGCCGGCCCCGCGCCCTCGGGCGGGCGGCCGCGAACGCTCGCGCTCGAGGGCGCGGCGCTGTGCGGCGTGCCGCTCGCCGATCGCGCGGTGGTGCTCTACGAATGCGAGGAACAGCTGGCGGCGGAGGACCGCGCGCGGCTCGACGAGCTGCGCCGCGTTCATCAGGCCGAACTCATCCTGCCCGTCGCCGAGAGCGGCAACCTCCACGGTCTGCTGCTGATCGGCCGCAGCCGCGACCACCGGCTCTTTGGCGACGTCGACATCGCGCTGCTCGAATCGCTCGCGCTGCGCATCGCGCTCACCATCCGCTCGCGCCAGCTGGAGCGGCAGGCCAACCATGCGGAAAAACTGATCTCGCTCGGCACGCTGGCCGCCGGCGTGGCGCACGAGCTGCGCAACCCGCTGGTCTCGATCCGCACCTTCAGCGCGCTGATCGAGGAGCAGGGCGGCGACCCGGAGTTTCGTCGCGAGTTCCGCAGCGTGGTGGCGCGCGACGTCGAGCGCATCGCCAGCATCGTGGACAATGTCTCCGCGTTCGCCGACAACGCGCCGGTGAAGTTCACGCTGGTCAGGCCCTCGGAGGTGCTCCGCGGCGTGCGCGACATCTCCGCGCCGGATTTCCGCGCGGCGGGCGTCGAGCTGGTGCTGCCCGACCAGGACTCGTGCCAGGTCTCGGGCAACTACAGCCAGTTGCTGCAGGTCTTCATCAACCTCTTTCAAAACGCGCTGCACGCGCTGGACGGGCGGCCCTCGCCGAGCATCCGCGTGGGCTACCGGCGGGGACCGGAGACGGCCGACGGGCCGAGCCTGGTCATCGACGTGGCCGACAACGGCGCGGGCATCGACGAGGCGGTGCGCCAGCGCATCTTCGAGCCGTTCGTGACCACCAAGTCCACCGGCGACGAGGCCGCCAAGCGCGGCATGGGCCTGGGCCTGGCCATCGTGAAGCGCATCGTCGAGGCTCACCGGGGCACCATCACCGTCGCCAGCAAGCCCGGCGTCGGCACCACTTTTTCCGTGCAACTTCCCTGTTTGAAATAAATGAACCCGCCCACCAACGCCACCCCCGCCCCGGTCACCATGGCCGGTCCGGCCGCATTGCGCGAACTCGCCCGGGCCTTCACGCACATCACCGATTTTCGCCGCTTCGTGGAGATGCTTGAGGCCGTGCTGGGCAAGGCCGCCTTCTTCGCCGAGTCGCGCGTCCAGCTGCTGCCGGACGGCCCCGAGCCGGCGGTGTTCACGCCGGGCAAGGTCACCTTGCCGCTCAATGTCGGCGACCGCTTCCAGGGCGTGCTGCGGCTGGCCGGCGCGCCCGACCACGCGTTTGGCCCCGGCGACCTGCACCTCATGTCCGCGCTGGCCTCGGTGCTGGCCGCGGCGATGGAGCACGCGCGCCGGCACGGCGAGCTCATGCGCAACCTCGAGGTGCTGGAGCTGCTGCTCAACCTCGCGCCCGTCGGGCTGCTGCTGGCCGACGCCGACGGGCGTCCGCAACTGGCCAACGACACCGCGCGCCGCTGGCTCGCGGCCGCCGATCC
>JBDRJH010000326.1:0-2665 GCA_043815125.1 Verrucomicrobiota bacterium | reverse complement strand
ACAAGCCCAAATCCTTGTTGAACAATGCCACGCGCGCCGGCGCTTGAACCGTCTCGTTCGTCAACAACCCATCGGTCGGATATCCACGAACATTCGACCCCAACGACAAGTTGTCGCTGCCGAATCGGAATTGGAACAGATGGTTGCGGCGTCCATAAACGCGGAACCAGTCGGAGTAGACGGCCGCGCCGGCACGGTCACCAGTCTCGGGGTTTGCGACCGCCACGCGCACGTCGAGGATGTCCATGCAGGCATCCAGCCACGCACGCGGAAGCCGGTAGGTGCGACGGAAATGCTGCTGCATGGCGTCAATGCGGCCGGCCCAATCCGATCTGATAATATTCCCGCCTTCCTGGCGCAACGCAGATGCCAGATCGAGATACGGAAGAATCAACGCTCGCAACACTTGCCAATCGAATGCAAATGTGGAATCAGCGGGCAAATCCGCGTTCCACAAGCCCATCGCTTCGGCGAAAGAGATATAATCGCCCTGAACATAGTCGCCCAGCGTGTAGTCCGTGACGGCCACCACGTTCACGAGTTGACGATCCGATGCCGCCGGCTCAACGTAACTGTCCGTTAGGCTCGTGGGTTCTTCGTAGTCGAATCGGACCTCGTGCTCGGGCGTAACCAACACGATGAAAGCGCGCGGGCGTTCGTTACCGCGCGCCACGACCTCGACGTGACCGCTGCCCCACACCTCGGGACCCAGTTCGTTCCGCATCAGTTCATCGTGTTGCGCCGCCGCCTCAGCCTCCATCCGCACTCGCGTCTCGACAACGATTGCCCCGGTCGCCGCAATGGACAGTTTGATTGAGGGCATGTAGGCCAACAACCGCATCCAGCACGTCGCCAGATCGTCGTCGAGTTCGAAGTTCTGCGGAATGACGCGACCCAACACGTCAGGATGATCGATGATCGGGTCCGGACAGTATGGCCACAAATCTGTTTTCACGAACCGATGCGTTTCGCGGGCCAATTCTTCGGCTATTTCGCCGATGGTCCACGGTCGTCCACTCGCTGAATCGCCAGGAACATAACCGCGCAAACTTGCGGCCCAATACCACACGTCGTCCGTTACGTCCCGCATTTCCAATGCCGACGGCGACGAGATCCGCCGGTGCCCGATGGTGCGTCGCATGTTGAACCGGCGAAATAGATGTTTTGACGACCAGAAATACCGCTGGTCCACCACAGTCATCAGCTCAATGTGTGGCACGGCAGATGGGCCGACTTGCACTACAAACAAACCCTCGTGGTCAATCGGCTCTTCGCCCGATACATCTTCAAGGCGTACCGTCACGACCTGCGGCTCGCCGTCGGGAGCGAATTCTGCCGCGTTGCCGGCCGGAATCTCAAAATCCTCCGCGTGCGGTCGGGCACCTTCGCGCAACGACCAGGAGGGCGCACCCAGCGGATGAATGACGCGGCGGCCCGCAATCGTAAATGAGTTCTTATGTGTCATTGAGCGTTGCCGGACGAACAATCGAAGCATCCTCGCACAACCCGACGAACGGATACTCGCGGTGGATGCGCCACACCCGTATCTGGCCGAACTGCGGCAAGCCCACGTCTATCGGCGTCACGGAGTCAACATGCGGGAACGGCACCCACAAAACGTCAATGGCCTCGCCGCGTACATGCACGGTCGAACGTTCGCCGATGCCCTCGAGGATCATTTCCGGTCGCGGCGCCCAAGGGCGTTCGTCTGCGGCGGCTCCGATCCACGTTCCATCCTCTGTCAGCGTCCGCGTCACGCGCGCCGGACCGTAGGACAGAAAGTTCGCCAGCGGGTGCGGCGAGTGGATCGGCAGCACGATTGCGCCGGGATTGATCGAGATCGTATCAGTGACGGTCCATTCGAGCGGCCCGCTAGATTGGCATCCCGCGAGCGTCACCGTGGCGATGATGTGATTTCCGGTCGCGTCCAGGCTTGCATCTGCGCTCGTCACAACGACTCGTTCACCGCCGCTGGTGCTGACCTGATTGACGATCCACGGCAGTATCGTTCCGTCCCATAATGTCCACAATGCCGTCGCGCCGGTGGTCTGGTCCACGTCTACGGCCGCCGTGTAGTTCGCCGTCCAGGCTGACAACTGCATTGGCCGCTCGCCGCTGAGCGTCATCGAATTACCGGGGTTGACGTGCGTTGCCGAGATTCGCAACTCCTGTGTTTTCAGTTGCGCCGACGCCAACGCGACCAACGATTGTTCGTAGTGCCGCGCGAATCGCAGCTCCTTGTCGGTCTCCTGATAGTCATACGTCTCCTTCACCAGATTGTAGCTGCCGCCCAATCCGGCCAGGACGTTAGCACACAACGTGGCGACCGCATCGGCATACACGTCGGTCGCATCGTCCGCACCAACGGCCGTGTATTCGCCGGTGACGGTGACGGTTTTGCGCGCCGCGTCGCTGAGATCGACATCGACCCGTGACGTGCGGCGACCTGCCAAGTCGGAGTAGTCTGCCGGCAATCCGAACGCAATCGTCACATCGTAGATGCGCGTCAGTCCGTGGTCCTCTACCAGTTCGGCGCGCGGCTCGGAATCGAATCCGGTGTTGCTGGTGTGCGACAATGACAGAATCGTGTCGCTGCCGGACACGATGGAAATGCCCTTGCGCGTCTGCCGGAATGCGCTCTCGAACGTCGCCGCTGCCGCGAGCG
>JBDRJH010000325.1:0-3041 GCA_043815125.1 Verrucomicrobiota bacterium | reverse complement strand
ATGTCGAACATCGGCCCGCCTCCCCGCTTGTAATAAAACTCCGGCGACGGATGCCACGTCTCATGCCCGCCTCCGACCATGTTCGCCTGAAACGCGACGGGCGTGCCGATCTCGCCATCATCGATCAGCTTCCGGCAGGTCTGAGTCGCCGCTCCCATGCAGGTGTCCGGCGCGCAACCCACGCGCAAGCCGAGCTCCGCCGCTCGCGCCACCACCGCCTCGCCTTCGGCTCTCGTCAACGCGAAGGGTTTTTCACTGAACACGTGTTTACCCGCATTCAGGATACGCAGATCGATCTCCGCGTGGGCCTGCGGGATCGTCAGGTTGATGACGATGCTGATGCCGGCGTCGGCCAGCAGCGCGTCCACCGTCAGCGCACGGCAGACGAACTCCGCCGCGCGCGCCTCCGCGGCCTCCATCCGCAGGTCGGCGCACGCCGTCACGGCCAAAAAAGGGAAGCGTTTGCACGCCGTGAAATAGGCTTTGGCAATGCTGCCGCAACCAATGATGCCAACTCCTACCGGTGAAGAAACACTCATGGGAAAAATTTATTGAAAACGACTTCGCTCCACCGCGCTCACAACACCCGCGCCGCCCACAACACCCCGCGCACCGTCAGCTCCTTCGCCGGTGGATACGTCATGAACTCTTCCGGCGCATGTCCGAGCGCCGAGTAAAACACCCGCCCCTCGCCCCACGATTTCACCCATGCCACCGGCATCGTGCAGGTCCGGCCTTCATGCACATAGGTCGTCTCCGCCAGCACCTCGATCGCCGGATCCACCAGCAGGTAGTATTGCTCCGATCGATACGCAAAGGTGCCCGGCAATCCCGCCGTAATCGGATTCGAGGTCGCCCGCACGTTCACCGTGTAGTCGCCGACATGCGGATGCCCGACGAAATGGCCGCCCGTCATCCACTCGTAATCGATGTCGCCCCGGAACGCGTCGCCCATGCCTCCGTGAATGCCCGCCAAGCCCACGCCGCCACGCACTGCCGCGCGAAGCCCCTGGCTCTGCTCCTTCGTTAGCGCCCCCATCGTCCAGCAGGGAAAAATCACCGCGAAGGTCTTCAGCCGCTCAACGTCCGCCAGCACATCGAGCGTCGTTTCCACCACGCTTTCAAACCCGTGCGCGGCCAGCGCCGGACGGAAAATCTCCACGATCTCGTTCGGCTTATGACCATCCCAACCGCCGGACACAAAGAGGACTCTTTTCATAAATGAAGGGGCTTTGGTTTAATTCATCTCAACATAGCGACTCCCTTCACCTATGTGAATGGACGTAGTTTCCGATTTTATGGATTTTCGTATCAAGCACTGGCTCGGCTACACGCGCCGCTTTCCCTCCCCTTTTCCCCTTGCCTCGGCCAACTTCCTCGAACGGAAAACCAACTGGGTCCGCCACGCCTTCGACACGTGTAATTTTTCGCTCATCCTCAAGGGCCGCGGACAATTCCACCGCCTCGGCGTCGTTCACGAGGTCATCGCCCCCTGCGTCATCACCCAATGGCCGGGCGAGCGGCTCGACTACGGCCCCGATCTGCCCCGCGCGACTTGGGACGAATTTTATCTCATCTACAAAGCCGACCTCATGCCGCGCTTCGAAGCCTCCAGGTTCATCGATCGCGCGCGTCCCGTCTGGCCCATCCACGATCCCGACCGCGTGCGCGCCTTGATCGACGAGTTCACCGCCCTCGCCGCGTCACGCAATCCCGAGCGTGTCATCGACCGCGTGGATCGCCTCGCCGAGCAGATCGTGATGGAAACCCTGCTCCCACCCGACGCCGCGCCGACCGCCGACGACATCATCGACAAGCTCCTGACAACCGTCCGGAAAAACTTCGCCGCGCCCATCGACTTCGACGCCCTCGCCGCGCGCCAGGGCATGTCGCGCGCCACGTTCCGCCGCCGCTGGTCCGAACGCGTTTCCGCGCCACCCGCGCGTTATCTCCTGGAACTGCGCATGCGCGAAGCCTGTCGCCTCCTCGCCGAAACCACGCGCCCCATTCATGAAATCGCCCACGCGGTCGGCTTCACGGACGAGCTTTATTTTTCCCGCCGCTTCAGCCGCGAACACGGCATCCCTCCGGCCCGTTACCGAAAAATCTACGCGCTGCGCCCTCACCCAATACGCACCAGGTAGGGCGGGACCGCCGTCGTTGCCTCTCAGGTTTTCCACTCCATCGCGGCGCGCATGACTACTCGGCTCCTCCGTGCAGGCCGCCTGCTTGCAGGCACACGCGAAACCCATCGTCGCGACGAACGCTCCCCGCGCACAGAGGGTCACCGGGTCTTCGCAATCACGCGGGTGGTCGCGCCTTCG
The DNA here is from genome assembly GCA_043815125.1 of Verrucomicrobiota bacterium. GTDB lineage: Bacteria > Verrucomicrobiota > Verrucomicrobiia > Opitutales > Opitutaceae > JAUWBF01. The sequence continues at coordinate 717 of JBDRJH010000325.1, read as the reverse complement.
TTCCACACGCCATCAATCAGGATGCAACGGCGGTTGTCGGGGATGCCCCGGACGTTGGTGCCAAGCAGGCCCACCAAGGTGTCCACGGCGACCGCGCCGATTTCATGCTCGTTCTGATTTATGCCCGTGTGGTGTTCGTTTTCAGGACGGACGCGCAAGCTCACCATGCCCAGATCTTCGGGCACGCGGATGCGTCCCGACTCGCGGACGCGGTCGATGAATTCGCTCCAAGTAATCACCGCGTCGAGCCGCTGGGCGCGCGCCCAGCGCAAGAATTGATCGATGTCGTTCGTGTCGTGCGGAAATGGCTCGAACCATGCGAGATCGCGATTTCGCCACACCTCGCCGGCGTAGCCGCCGACCCATCCCCCTGCGGCGCGCGCATTCGAGATGCGATCCACGTGCAGGCCGATGCGCCGGTAACCCAGCGCCGCCAGTTTTTGCACCGCGAGCCGGGCGGCGTTTCCATGGTGACTCGTGACGAGATGCAGCGCGGGCCAGGTGAGCGAATAACCAAAGGTGAGCGCCGCGAACGGCGACCAATCCATCGCGATCTTCCCGTCGGTCACACCGCGCGGCTGCGGCGCGACCAGCACCCCGGTGATGCCTCTCGCGAGAAGGATGTTCCGCATCCGTTCGGAAGTCATGTTTTTCGACCCGAGCAAAAACTCCTCCAACTGGTAGCCATGCTGCCGCGCCCGTTTCCGCGCCCCGGCC
>JBDRJH010000324.1:0-4926 GCA_043815125.1 Verrucomicrobiota bacterium | reverse complement strand
GCCTTCTCGCCGAACTGGGAGGGGATGGTGGAGAGGCGGAAGTTGGCCTTGTTGCTGCCGATCTGCACTGAGAAGCGGCCGTCCTGGGGGAAGCGGGTCTCGGCGATGTTGAGGCTGCTGATGATCTTGAGGCGCGCGATGACGGAGCGGTGGAGCTTGCGCGAGAAGGTGAGGATCTCGGCGAGGCGGCCGTCGATGCGGAAGCGGATGCGCGAGAGGGTCTCCTGGGGCTCGATGTGGATGTCGGTGGCGCGTTCGCGAATGGCGTAGTAGATGATCTCGTCGAGGATGCCGGCGACGGGGGTGGTGTCGGCGGAGACGGCGAGCTTCTCGGCGGCGAGGTCGGGTTGGTTAAAGAGGCCGGAGCGTTCGAGTTCCCCGAGGCTTTCCTCGAGGTTTTTCTCGCTGGAATACTGGATGAGGATGGAGTCCTCGATGTCCTCGGGCAGGGCGAAGACGGGGCTGACGGGGAGCTGGGTGATCTGCGAGATGCGTTTGACGAGGGCTTCGTCCTCGGGGGTGGTCATGGCGGCGGTGAGCACGCCGTCGATGGTGTAGAGGCCGATGGCGCGGGTTTTTTTGGCGATCTCGACGGGGATGGCGGCGACGGCTTCCTCGGTGATGATGGAGGCGAAGGGGTCGACGTAGGCGTGGCCGACGGACTGGGCCCAGAGGCGGCCGGCCTCGTCGCGGGGCAGGATGCTCTCGGTGATGACGGCCTTGAGCAGGGGGAGGCCGCGACCATGCCGGTCGACGAGGGCCTGGAGTTCGGGGCCGGCGTCGAAGTTGGGCCGGGCGAGGATGAGGTCGACGAAGTCGGTGTCAGGATTTTTTGCCACGGGCTTTTCTCCGGTTTTGGAACATTTTGCCGATCTCTGCCTGGTTGAGTTTTTCCATCGAGTAGGAGCCGGCGCTGCGTTCGAGCTGGAGCTCGCGTTGCAGCTCGACGAGGGAGTAGCGGACTTCGTGCCGCTGGATGGCGTCCAGGGTGGTGGGCGCGGGTGGCGTGGACGGGCGGTTCATGCGTTGGGTGGCCGGGGCGCGGTGGGGAGGGTCAGGCTTCGGGTTGGAGATAGGAGGTGAGCAGGCTGAGGATTTCCTGGCGCTCGGTGTCCTTGCGGATGTAGCCGAGGGCACCGGCCTCGATGGCCTGCTCGATGGTCTGACGGTTGGCGAGGGAGGTGACCATGACGACGTTGGCCTCGGGGTCGGCGGCGAGGATGCCGCGCAGGGTGACGATGCCGTCGGAGCCGGGCATGTTGACGTCGAGCAGCACGAGGTCTGGCCGCTCGGCCTGGTAGGCGGCGAGTCCTGCCTCGCTGTTGTCGGCCTCGATGACCGCGGGGTTGCCGAGGGCGCGCACGACGAGCGAGAGGTATTTGCGGATGTGGGCTTCGTCGTCGATCAGCAGGACTTTTTGCAGGGAGATCATGAGGTGGAGGGCAGGGTGAAGCTGAATTCGCAGCCGTGGCCGGGGAGGTTGTCGGCGGAGATTTCGCCGCGGTGAGCCTCGACGATTTTGCGGCAGATGGCGAGTCCGAGGCCGGTGCTTTGCTCGCCGCCGGTGGGTTTGTTGGAGAGGCGTCCGTAATCCTGAAAGAGGCGGTCGCGCTCGTGGTCGGGGATGCCGGGGCCCTGGTCGCGCACGCTGATGCGGCAGGCGGAGGGCAGTGGGGTGACGGCAACGTCGATCATGGCGCCGGGCGGGGAGTATTTGACGGCGTTGCTGAGGAGGTTGTCGACGACCTGGGTGATCTTGTCGGGGTCGATCACGAACGGTCCGGAGATGGCGGGAGGAGGGGCGAGAACGATGGTGGTGAGCTTTTTGGCGGCGTCGATGCGGGCGAGGCGGATGGATTTCTCAACGAGTTGCACGATGTCGGTGGGGGCGGTCGCGAGTCGTAATTCGCCGGACTCGATGACGGAGACGTCGAGCAGTTCGTTGACGAGGCGCAGCATGGACTGGCTGGCGGCGTGGATGGTGCGCACGAGGTCGAGTTGCTCGGGGTTGAGGGGGCCGATCGAGGGGTCCTCGAGGAATTCGGCGAGGCCGCGGATGGAGGCGAGGGGGTTGCGCAGGTCGTGCGCGGCCATGCCAAGGAACTTGTTCTTGGCGGCGTTGGCGGCACCGAGCTGCTTGAGAAGGAGGCGGTTTTGCAGGTGTATGCGGATGCGCGCGATGGCCTCCTTCGGGCGAAAGGGTTTGGGCAGGTAGTCGATGCCGCCGGCCGCGAGCCCGGTCACGACGTCGTCGGACTCCACCTTGGCGGTGATGAAGATTATCGGCGCGGTGGTGTCACCATGGGTCGCGTGCAGGCGGCGGCAGGTCTCGAACCCGTCCAGACCTGGCAGCATGACGTCGAGCAAGACCAGATGCGGTTTGAATGAAACGTATCGTTCCAGCGCGCTTTCGCCGCTGTCGGCGGTGGCGATTTCGAACCCTTCTTTTTGCAAAATGTTTTCCAATATCCGGATATTCATCCGGTCGTCGTCAACGATCAGGATGCGGCGTTGGCTTAAACTCAATGCGGTGGACATGTTTGCGGGGAGGCGAAAATCAGCGACAGACTGAGACTTGGACCAGTCACTGCAAATGTTCACTGAAGAATTTCCGTGAGTAGCATTCGATGAAGTTACATATCAAGAAATACGGATGCGTTGATGTTGGCGCTTGCGGACCAGGGCAAATGGACTATGGATTGAGGCTTTCCCACCATGGCCAATACGTTTGTTTTTTCCTCTGAGTCCGTAGGCGAGGGTCACCCCGACAAAGTCGCCGACTTCATCTCCGACAGCATCCTGGATGCGTGTCTGTCCTTTGACAAAAGCGCCCGCGTCGCGTGCGAGACGTTCGTCAAATCCAACGTCATCGTGGTCGGCGGCGAGATCACCCTGCCCAAGCTCCAGAATAAAAAGACCGGCAAGACCAAGCCCATCGACGAGGCCTTCAACGTCGAGAAGGTCATCCGCGACGCCGTGCGCGAGATCGGCTACGTCAACGACGACGACGTCTTCCATGCCGACACCGCCTTCATCAACAACTACCTGACCGCCCAGTCCGCCGACATCGCCCAAGGCGTCGACGCTGCCAAGGCCGAGGGCAAGAAGCACGCCGAGCAGGGCGCCGGCGACCAGGGCCTGATGTTCGGCTTCGCCTCCGACGAGACCGACGAGCTCATGCCCGCCCCGGTCATCTATGCCCACCGCCTCGGCCGCGAGCTCACCCGCATCCGCAAGAGTGGCAAGGTCAAGTGGCTCCGCCCCGACGCCAAGTCCCAGGTCTCCGTGCGTTATGTCGACGGCGTGGCCACCGAGATCGTCAACGTCGTCATCTCCACCCAGCACACCGCCGACGTGAAGCACGCCGAGATCGAGTCCTTCCTGATCAAAAACGTCATCAAGAAGGTCCTGCCCGCCAAGCTCCTCACCAAGAACACCGAGTTCCTCATCAACCCCACCGGCAAGTTCGTCATCGGCGGACCCCAGGGCGACTCCGGCCTCACCGGCCGTAAGATTATTGTGGATACCTACGGCGGCTGGGGCCGCCACGGCGGCGGCGCCTTCTCCGGCAAGGATCCGTCCAAGGTCGACCGCTCCGCCGCCTACATGTGCCGCTGGGTCGCCAAGAACATCGTCGCCGCCGGCTTCGCCAAACAGTGCGAACTCCAGCTCGCCTACGCCATCGGCCACCCCAAGCCCGTCAGCGTCTACGTGAACACCTTCGGCACCGGCACCGTCGCCGATGCGAAGATCACCGCCGCCGTTGAGAAGGTCTTCAGCTTCAAGCCCGCCGACATCGTCAAGCAGCTCAACCTGCTCCGCCCGATCTACCGCGAGACCACCAACTACGGCCACTTCGGCAAAGCCGGCCTCCCCTGGGAGGCCACCACCAAGGTCGCCGCACTGAAGGCCGCGCTCAAAAAATCGTAACTCGTAAATCGTAACTCTAAAAATTCCGCAAAATGCCTTCACTTCTCAAAACCGCGCCCAAGGGCCAAGACTACATCGTTCGTGACATCAAGCTCGCCGACTGGGGCCGCAAGGAGCTCGACGTCGCCGAACACGAAATGCCCGGCCTCGTCGCCCTGCGCAAAAAGTTCGGCAAGAAAAAGCCGCTCAAGGGCGTCCGCATCATGGGCTCCCTGCACATGACCATCCAGACCGCCGTGCTCATCGAGACGCTCACCGCGCCCGGAGCCGACGTCCGCTGGTGCTCGTGCAACATCTTCTCGACCCAGGACCACGCCGCCGCCGCCATCGCCAAGTCCGGCGTGCCCGTCTTCGCCTGGAAGGGCGAGACCCTCGAAGAATACTGGGAACTCACCTGGAAGGCCCTCAGCTTCCCCGGCGGCAAGGGGCCCGAGCTCATCGTCGACGACGGCGGCGACGCCACCCTGCTCCTCCACAAGGGCCTCGAAATGGAGCAGGGTAGTGACTGGGTGAATACGCCCTCCTCCTCTGAGGAAGAGCAGGTCATCAAGAACCTCCTCAAAAAACTCAAGCGGACCCAAAAGGGCATCTTCGCCGCCATGGTGAAAGACTGGCGCGGCGTCTCCGAGGAAACCACCACGGGCGTGCACCGCCTCTACCAGCTCCACGAGCAGGGCAAGCTCCTGGTCCCCGCCATCAACGTCAACGACTCGGTCACCAAGTCCAAGTTTGACAACCTCTACGGCTGCCGCGAGTCCCTCGCCGACGGCCTCAAGCGCGCCACCGACGTCATGATCGCCGGCAAGGTCGCCTGCGTCTGCGGCTACGGCGACGTCGGCAAGGGCTCCGCCTTCTCGCTCAAGGGCTTTGGCGCCCGCGTCATCGTCACCGAGGTCGACCCCATCAACGCCCTGCAGGCCGCCATGGAAGGCTTCGAAGTCAACACCGTCGAGTCCACCCTCGGCGTGGCCGACATCTACGTCACCACCACCGGCA
>JBDRJH010000323.1:0-2336 GCA_043815125.1 Verrucomicrobiota bacterium | reverse complement strand
GGGCGGCGTCGTTGTTTTCGCCGGCCGGCTTGCCACGCCTCGCGCGCCCGGACACGCTGCCGCCCCCATGCCCCGCCGTGTTACGCTCAAGGATGTGGCCGCCAAGGCCGGAGTCACCGCCTCCACCGTCTGCCGCGCGCTGAACATGGACCCACGGGTGTCCCTCGCGACGCGCAAACGCATCAAGAAGATCGCCACCGAACTCGGCTACCGGCCCGATCCGTTGCTCTCCGCCCTCGCCCGCCAGCGCCGCGGCCACCTCACCGAGTCGGACATCAAGACCATCGCCTACATCACCAACTTCCCCACACAGGACGAGTGGCGACAACACACCTTTTACGGCCCGCTTTTTCGCGGCGCGCAAATCCAGGCCACCCGCAACGGCTACAAGCTCGAGCACTTCTGGCTCGGCGCCCCCGGCATGACGCCCGCCCGCCTCGGCGACATTCTGTTTAACCGCGGCATCGCCGCCGTCTGCATCGCCCCCACCCCCGCCGTGCGTTCCCACCTGGAGTTCCCTTGGGAACGCTTCAGCTGCGCCACCATCGGCTACTCCCTGCAAACCCCCGACCTGCACCGCACCGCGCCCCACCACTTTCACGGCATCGTCACCGCGACCCGCCGCCTGCATGAGCTCGGCTACCGCCGCATCGGCCTGTCGTTCTTCGTCGGCAGCAGCCGTCGCGTGGACGACCTCTGGCTGGCCGGTGCTTACCTCGCCGACAAAAACCACCCCGAACTCACGCTCAAGGTTCTCCTGTTCGAAAACGACACCCTCGCCGAGGCCGCCCGCTGGGCTCGCGACGAGCGCCTCGACATCATCCTCAGCGACAACCTCGACGTGCTGCGCCAACTGCGCGCCCACGATGTGCGCATCCCCGGCGACATCGGCTACGCCACCCTCAACTGGACCCCCGCCGAACCTGAGATCGCCGGCATCAACCAGCGCCCCGGCGACGTCGGCGCCGCCGCCACCGACCTGATCATCGCCCAGATCCGCCGCGGCGAACGCGGCGTGCCCCGCCTGCCCCGCACCACCTTGGTCGAATGCGATTGGGTCAATGGTGCCAGCGCGCGAAAATTGAATTTATCTAGAATATAAAATTCATTAAGCATTAATAAATAGAATACTACCTAATGCAATAAGTTGTATAATCCTCACATTGCGGCCGGTTGAGCCGAAATCATGATGAATGCATGGGGTAATCCCCCCAATGCCCCTTCCGCCCCACAATCATGAATACCCTTTGCCCCGGTCAACGCACCGCCCTTCGCCGCGCCAGCTCCCTGCTGCTCGCCGCTCTCACCGCCAGCTCGATTTCCGCCGCCCCGCTCTACTGGAACGCCGCCAGCGGCAGCGCCTGGCTGACCGCAGGGAACTGGTCCACCGACGCCGCCGGCACGACCGCCTCCGGAGCCGTGCCCACCATCGACGACGATCTCATTTTTAATTCAACGCCGTTCAGCGCGAATCCCAACCAGACCTCGATCGCCGGCAACGTGGCCGCCCGCTCGCTCACCTTCTCCGGCACCAGCACGATGCGGCTGTCGCAAAGCGGCACGCGCACCCTCCTGCTTGGTGGCGGCGGCATCACCGTGAACAGCGGCGCCACCGGCATCACCATCGGCGAAAGCACCAACAGCCTCTACACGGAAGCCACCGTGAGTCAGACGTGGGCCAACAACTCCGCCAGTAGTCTGAGCGTGCGCCGCGTCCGCGCCTCCAACAGCGCGTCCGGCGATGTCACCTTGACACTCTCCGCGAACAGCACCGGCAACATCTCCTTCAACAACAGCATCGAGGACAGCCTCGACGGCACCAAAAAACTCGTTGTCGTCATCGACTCCGCCGGCACCGGCACCGTCTCCCTGCTGGCCAGCACCTGGACCGGCGGCACCACCGTGAAGCGCGGCATCCTCCAGGCCGGCTCCGCCAACATTGGCGCCGGCAGCGTGACACTCGGTGACACCACCGGCAACGGCAACGCCACCCTGCGCGTCAACACCACCGCCCTCTTCAACACCAACCTTGTCGTGCAGGCCGGCAACACCGGTGTCAGCACATTGGAATTCATCACGTCTCCCGTCGGTGGCACCTACGCCGGCAACATCAGCCTCGCCGGAGACCTCGTCGTCGGCGTGCGCAACGTGGGCGGCGGCTCCTTCATCAACGGCGTGATCTCCGGCACCGGCAACCTCATCAAGGGCCAGTATCAGGGCAGCAACACCACCGGTATGCTCACCCTCGGCGGCATCAACACCCACTCCGGCGACACCATCGTCAACCTCGGCGCCTTCACCCTCGCCGACGACGCCGCGCTCACCTTCTACATCGG
>JBDRJH010000322.1:0-24059 GCA_043815125.1 Verrucomicrobiota bacterium | reverse complement strand
CGCCGAGCGTCAGCAGCGTCACCGGCACCGAATAGAGCAGCGCCAGCCGCCACAGCTCGCCCGCGATATCCTCCACCTCCGCTTCTGAGTAGCTGCCGTGCAAGGTCCAGTCCTTGCGATCCGGATGCTCCCGCTCCCATTTTTCCACACGCAGTTCGTGCCGCAGGTGCAGGTAGGTCACGCCCACGAAGACCGCCATCACTCCGAGCAAGCTCAGCGTAAACCAAAGGGCAAAACGCCAGCGCAGCGACTTCATGATGCCGACTCCTTCAACGCGTAACCCACCCCGCGAATCGTATGAATCAGCGGCGCGAGCCCCGGCCGGTCGATCTTCGTCCGTAGATAGTTGATATAAACATTCACCACGTTCGTGCCCGAATCGAAATGCTGATCCCACACGTGCTCCACGATGGCCGTCTTGCTCACGGGTTTTGGCGAAGAGGTCATCAATAATTCCAAAAGCGCAAACTCCCGGTTAGTAAGCGGTATGTCTTCGCCTGCCCGTCGCGCCGTGCGCGCGAGCAGATCGAGTTCGAGGTCGGCGAAGCGCAATTGATCGACCGCATCCGTGCGCTGCCGGCGCAGCAGCGCACGGACACGTGCCAGCAGTTCGATCATCGAAAACGGCTTCGCCAGATAATCGTCCGCCCCGGCGTCGAGTCCGGCCACGCGATCTTCGAGTTCATGGCGCGCCGTGAGGAAAATCACCGGAAATCTCACGCCTTTACGGCGCAGTTGTCGGACGACCGTAACACCGTCCTGCCCAGGCATCATCACGTCGCAGACCATTGCGTCATACGGATGATTGCCTGCGAGCCAAAGCGCCTCCGGTCCGTCGGCGGCCACATCGACGGCATAGCCCGCCTCCTGCAATCCATTGCGGATGTGGGCCGCAACCTTGGCTTCATCTTCGGCGACAAGAATGCGCATGACATCAACCTGCCCCGTCGCGAAATACGAGGCGAGGCTGGAGACCACTCACGCCTGCCCCGCCTCCGGCCGACGGTTGATCAGCAGTCGCAGACCGTTCAGGCACACCAGCACCGTGCTGCCTTCGTGCATGACCACGCCAACCGGCAGCGGCACGCGCCCCACCAGGGTCATGGCAACCATCACCACAATCACGCTCAGAGCGAAAATCAGGTTCTGTGCGACCACCCGTCGCGCCCGGCGGCTGATGTCCAGCGCCAGAGCGATGTTGTGCAGCTGGTCGTTCATCAACACGACATCGGCCGTCTCCATCGCCACGTCGGTGCCTCCCGCGCCCATCGCGATGCCGATATCCGCGGCCGCCAGCGCCGGCGCGTCGTTGATGCCGTCGCCCACCATCGCCACCGGTCCCACCGAGCGCAGGTCGCGCACCACCCGCACCTTGTCCTCGGGCAACAACTGCGCGTGCACCTCGTCCACGCCAATTGAGCGCGCAATGGCCTCGGCGACACGCTTATGATCACCCGTCAACATCGCGATGCGCTTCACGCCAAGCTTGCGCAGCCGCGTGATCACCGCTGCCGCTTCGGGTCGCACCACATCGGCCACGGCAATCACGCCGAGAATCCGCGCCGAACGGCCGTCAGCGTTGATCTCACCGATCACCACGCACGTCTTCCCCTCGTCCTGAAACGCGCCCAGCCGCGCTTCCGCCTCGGCCAGTCCGGCGCAGTCCAGCGACTTAAAATAGGCCGCGCTTCCGGCAGCGATCCGCCGGTTGTTCACCGTCGCCGACGCCCCTTTACCGGAAACGGATTGAAACGCCGTGCACTCCATCAACCCAATCCGCCGCTCCTGCGCCGCGTTGACGATAGCCCGAGCCAAGGGATGCTCCGAACGCGCCTCGATGGAGGCCGCCAGTCGCAGCAGATCCAGCGCCTCACCGCTCGGCTGCGCCGTGAATGGGCTGTGCTCCCCGCCCGCGATGATATCGGTCACCTGCGGTTTTCCCCGCGTGAGCGTCCCGGTCTTGTCAAAAGCGAACACCTGGATGGCCGCCATGCGCTCCAGATGAGCACCACCTTTGAACAGGATGCCGCGTCGTGCCGCCCCGCCGATGGCCGACAAAATCGACGCGGGCGTGCTGATGATCAGCGCGCAGGGCGACGCCACCACCATCACAGTCATCGCGCGATAAAACACATCGTGGAACCCTTGGTTGAATATCAGCCACGGCACGAGAATCAGCCCAATGGTCATCAAGATCACACCGATGGCATAAGCCTGCTCCGCCTTTTCCAGAAACCGTTGGGTGTTGGCCTTCTCGCCCTGCGCCTGCTCCACGAGTTGAATAAGCTTCGCGATGGTCGAGTCCTTCGCGAGCTTGCTCACGCGCACTTCGAGACTGCCGGTCTGATTCATCGTCCCGGCGAAAACCGAGCTGCCGACCGTCTTCGACACCGGCATGGATTCGCCCGTCAACATCGCCTCATCGAGCGTGCTTTCGCCCTCGGTGACGACACCGTCGAGCGGCAGGCTTTCGCCCGGACGCACGATCAACACATCGCCGACCACCAATTGCTCGATGGGCAGGAGCTTCGTCTCGGCACCGCGCCGGCAAAGCGCCTGCGTCGGCCGCAGCTTCATCAGCGAACTAATCGCCTTGCGTGTCCGGTCGATGGCGTAGGCCTGCAACACGTTTGAAAGCGAAAAAAGAAACAGCAGCATCGCTCCTTCGAACGGCGCACCCACCACCGCCGCGCCCAGCGCCGCGAGCACCATCAGCAGATCCACGTCCACGGTTTTTTCTCGCAACGACTGCCAGCCCGCCTGCACGCCAAAAAATCCGCCTGTGCCATAGGCGAGCACATATAGCCCGGCCCGCAACCAACCCGCCTCCGGCCAAAGTCGGCCCGCAACCCAACCGGCCAGCATAAAGACCAACGTCGCCCAGGTGAACGTCATTTCAAGCCGTTCGCCTTTAAACCAACGCCGCCAGCCGGACTCCTCAGCCGCCGCCTCGTCACGAATGGCCTCGGCCAGCGGTTTCACCGGCGCACCCAACGCCTTGAGCTTCGCCTCCACACCGGCCTCGGTGAGCACCGCTTGATCGAACGAAACGCTCATCACCCCGCCGACAAACGTCGCCGTGGCCCGGCGCACGCCCTTGAGTTTCTCGGCTTTCCGTTCCAGCCGGAGTGCGCAACTCTCGCACGCGCGACCCGACAGCCGCAGGGTGCACTTCGCGTAGTTCTGCCGCAATTCCGGAGCGACCTCCGCGATGATGCGACCGGCGGCCGCATCGCTCAACCGCCTAGGATCAAAATCAATCGTCACGGTGTCACGCTCCGGCCGCAGCACCGCGCCGATCACTCCGGACCGGCCGGTGAGTTTCGCGGTGACCACGTCTTCGCAGTCGGCCGGACCGTTTTCTTTCAGAGAATTCTTCATGATAAAAACATTCCGGGGGGCAGATGGGTTAATCGTCGTCCTTCTCGCCTTGCTCACCCTGCTCGCGATGGTCCCCCTTTTTTTCGCCTTCGTTCCCTTCGTTTTCGCCAAGTGGAATCACCGTGCCAATCAACGGTAGTTTTACTGTCGCGGCCTTGGCATCGTGATTCGCGAACAAGGCCGAGACCCACGCCACTCCTGCAGCCAAAATCGCCCCCGCCCACACGGGATGCGCCGACTTCAATCCCTCGCCCTCCGGACCATCCTTGCGCCCTGTCACCATCGACAGCGCGATCACCTCGCGATGCCGCACGTTGTGCCAGATGAGTCCGGCAAGGTGTCCGCCGATGACCACCAACAGTGCGATGGCCAGCCCCTCGTGTAAGTCCTCATCGAGCCAACCAGTGCCGCTCGCGATCAACAAGGGCACCAGCGCAAACATCAGCAACGAGGCCACGGCGGTCCCCGGATTATGCCCGATATAGCGACGCGCCGATCCCGTGATCGCGCCCGCAAAATACCGAATCACTTCGCCGGGATTCAGCGGCAGTGCCGTAAACCGGTTGTAGCGTGAACCCACCACCCCGAGTGCCACCCGCAGCACCAAAGCCGCTGCCGCCATGAGGCCGAAGAGCATGTGAAACTGAAACAGCGGACTGTCGTCATCGACCAGAAACCCGATGGCGAGGGCGGCCGACAACGACCCTGCGAAAACGAGATGGAAGACGCGAATCGGTAGATCCCAGACGATGATTTTTTTCATGAGACGACGGAGTTGATGCCCACATCTTAAGCTCCGGCACCTTAGGAACCCCCCGCTCCCGGATTAGAATTTTCTTATTTATCCAAGTTGCCGCAAGGAAGAGGTGCCGCCGTCCTCCATGCGAAAGTCAGCGGGGCGAAACCGAACTTACCCGCATGCTCGGCGGTGACTTGCGCCTCGAATCGTCCGACGCGCGCCAGCGGCTTCGCCTGCTGCGCGTCACGCTGGATTCCGCCGGTTGGGCGGTGCACGACGCCGAATCCGGCGCACGCGTCCTCGCGGAAGCGTCCTACTTTCGTCCCGACTGCGTGGTGCTCGACCTCGGCTTGCCCGATCTCGCGGGCGTGGAGGTGCATCGCGAGTATCTGCGCGTCCACCTTGCCGCGTTGCGCCGCAAACTCGGCGCGGCGGTCGTGATCAGGACGGAGCCGGGCATCGGCAATCGCTTTCGGAACGATTGAACCAACTGTGTTGCTCGCTAGGAAAAATCCATCATTTGCTGGCCGAGTGCCGCTTTGATTTGCTCGGTCTTCTCCTTGGATGGCTGCTGCCCTTGTTTTTCGGCGGCGGATACGATTACGGCCTTCGCGAGATTCGGCATCGTTGCCACGTGATCGGCCTCCGGCGCGTCCGCCTCCTCCGCGTTACCGCTGTCGACGAGTCCGGCGAGCAGGTGCAGGTTGCCCCTAAAAATCCAATGGATGTTTCGCCAGGATGCCCGGAACTCCATGCGCAGCGTGTCACCGTGAATCACCTCGGTGGGGATGCCCCAGAGGGTGGTGTTGATGAAACACATGTCGCAAGCGACCTTGCTGATGTCGATGGCGGTGACTCGCAGGCGGCGGCGCGCGTCGGCCGGAAGGGCTTGGGAGTATGCCAGGATCATCGCACCGGCGCCACATGCCGGTTCGCAGAGCGTGATGGGGCCTTCATCGGGCGGCGGGGTGTCGCCGGCAATCACGCGGGCCATGAGTTCGCAGATGGGCTGCGGGGTGTGAAATTCCCCGTTCCACTGCTGCCCCTTGTGGGACAAGGCCAAGTCCATGTAGTGGCCGCCAAGCAGATCGGTGAAGGGCTGGGCCTCCATTTCCATGACGAGTGCGCCAAGGGCGTGGCTGAATACCTCCAGTTCGTCCCGCTCCCATCGTTTGGCTTCGTCCAAGTATTCCGCCTCTCGGGTGCCGTGCGCGAGTGCGCAGGCCGTCAGGTGGGTGAATGCCGCGAACACCTTGTAGGCGTCGTGGCGTCGCACGAGTTGTTCGATCAACGACCTGAATGTCGGAGTGTCCTTCGTTGTTTTCATAGACTGCTGCGAATGCAGGCAGTCCCGTTCCCGAAACCGTTTCGGGATGTCGCAGTTCTGCCCGCGCTTCGGGCAGCGAAGTCAGGCGGCGAGTCGTGAGGCCCGCCGAGGAGCGCAGCGACGAGGGGGAAGGGCCGAACGCAAAGGTGGAGCGCAGGCGGCGTGCATCGCCGCCGAGAACACCTTGACCGCCGCCTTACCCTGAGAAAACCGGCGCGGAAAAATCAGGAAACGGCGTGTCTGGCGTCATAGCTCGCGGCGAGTCCGCGCCCGGTGGCCTCCGGTTGGCGGCGTGCCGTGTTTCACGCCGCCGGACGGCGGGCGATTTTTTTTCAGCCACGGGCGGGCACTTTGAGCTTGGTCTGGATGTGCAAGGCCACCTCGGCCGTGTCGAAATAAACGAAGTGGCCGACACGGTGGTAGGGTATACGGCGGAGCTTGGTCCACTCGCGCAGGGTGCGAATCGACGGCTCGCGTCCCTTGGGGAAAAGCCCGCAGGTGCGGAGGCCGGTGATGTCGGTGAGGTGGGCGAGGGGTGATGCGGGTAGTTGCGTTTCCATACCCTTGCGCCGGTGTAAACGCAGCGAGTGGCGGCGGGCCTCGCGCTGGGAAACGACACGGTGCGTGTCGCATCGCCCAAAGTGGCGCGGCCCTGGCCGACCGCGCCCGGCGAGGTGGTCAGGCAGCGGCGGGCAGGGTCTTGGGTTCCTCCTTTCCGGCGGACTTCTTCGGCATGATCCCGAAAAACTCCTCGGCCTCGGTCTGGCTCTTTATGTCTAGGTAATGCTTTCGAGTGATGGTCTCCGAGTTGCCTGCCTGAATCGCGGCTTCGCCGATGGAGCGGAATTTGGCGACGAACATGGAAATGAACGTATGCCGCATGATGTCGTGAGACAGCTTGTGGGTTTTCGCGATCCGCGCCCGGACATGCTGCAGGTTCTTCGGGACGATGGGGCGGTCATCGGTCGGCGGGTAAGCTTTCAGCCAAGCAATGAGGTTGGGCTGCATCGTGACTTTGCGCGCTTCGCGCACCTTGGACACGTCTGCGCTCACAAAGATAAACCCGGTTTCAAGGTTCACGTCCTCGGGTTTTAGGCGGAGAATTTCCCCCGTGCGAACGCAAGGGCGTATGCCGGCGAAAAGGCAGAGGGCGAAGAAGGGCACGAATCGGCCGCCTTCCAAGCTCTCAACGGCGGCCATCAGCTCGGCGGCCGCGGTGGCGGTGAGCGTCGCCGCGGAGCCACGTTTGCGACGGATGCGGTAATGCGGAACCTTCACCATCGGGCTCTCCGTCACCCATCCGCGCTGAAAACAGAATTTCAGGAAGGCGGAGAGGTTGCCGCGCCGGTTGTTGAAGGTCTTCAACGACGTTTTCCCCAGCTGCAGGAAGCGCATCAGTTGGTCGGCGGTCAGCTCAGCCACGGTTATATCCCCGAAATATTTGAGGAAGCGTTTCAGGTCGCGGCGGATAATGACGAGGTGCGGCTCGGAGATTTGGTCCTGGTCCCGCTCGTGCTGCTTGGCGGTGGTGTATTCTTTGATGGCTTCGGCGAGCTTCTTTTGCGTTTCTGGTTCGCGGTAGTTGGTCAGGGCAAAATCGACGTAGAACGCGAGAGGGCGGGGGAGCCCCGCCATGCGGGCGAAAACCGTCTCGGCCTCGCCGATCTGCTCATCGGTGAGGCGGGTAATGGCGGTGCGGATGCCGGTTTCGCCTTGGGCGCGCTGCACTTCGAGCACTTGGCGCTCGGCCTCCGCTTCGGAGCGGGTGCGGAAGTTTTTGCGGACGCGTTGGCCGTCGAGCCAACCGGTGACGCGGAAAACGATTTCCCCGGAGGGATTCGTGAAGGGAGTAATGATGAACGGAGCGGCTTGGTGCATTTGACCGATTTGCCACGTAAACCAGACAAATCCGTTGCCGCGTTTTCCTAAGTCGCTCTTGTGGAGCGATTAAAATGGCGGAGAGGGAGGGATTCGAACCCTCGGTAGGTTTCCCTACACACGCTTTCCAAGCGTGCGCATTAGACCACTCTGCCACCTCTCCTTGGGTTGCAATCGGTGACGGCCTTGCGACCGCCCCGGTGGGCGAAGGGCAGAGGAAGAGTGTTTGGGCGATGCGGGTCAATGGCTAAAATCCGCGTTTTTGCCGCCTCGCCCGCGCCAGCCTTTTGCATCACCCGGGGCGACTGTCGGGGATGCGGGTCTTTGCCGAAAAGCGTCTTGCGCGGGGTATGCCCGTTGCTACAGGTTCCCCTGTTTTACGCACGTCCAACACCGCCTTTCGCCATGGTATCCGCAAACACCGAACTCGCCTACAACAGTAAGATCGAAGGAGAAGTCATCGTCTCCCGGGCGGATGCCGTGATCAATTGGATCCGCAGCAACTCCGTCTGGCCGATGCCCATGGGACTGGCCTGCTGCGGCATCGAGCTGATGGCCTCGGGCAACTCCCGCTTCGACATCGGCCGCTTCGGTTCGGAGGTCATGCGCTTCTCCCCCCGCCAGTGCGACTGCATGATCGTGGCCGGCACCGTCACCTACAAGATGGCCCCGCACGTCCGCCGCATCTATGACCAGATGGCCGAGCCCAAGTGGGTCATCGCCATGGGCGCCTGCGCCTCCTCCGGCGGCATGTATCGCAGCTACGCCACCCTCCAGGGCGTGGACCGCATCATTCCCGTCGACGTCTACGTCAGCGGCTGCCCCCCGCGTCCCGAGGCCCTCCTCGACGCCCTCATGAAGATGCAGGCCAAGATCCGCAAGGAACCCGCCGCCAAACAGCTCCTCGGTTGATCCGATCAACACCGAGCGACGACCCACGACCGACCAAGACCTTTCCCAACTTCATGACCGCGACCGCCGACGTCACCGCCGCCCTTCAGGCCCAGTTTCCGCAAGTCACCGCCCGTCCCAGCGGGGATCACCCCGCCATCAACGTGCCCCTCGCCGAGGCCAGGGCCCTGCTCGCCGCCCTCCGCGACGGGCATGGCTACGACTTCCTCGTGGACGTGACCGCGGCCGACTGGGGCGTCGAGGCCTCCCCGCGCTTCAGCGTTTTCTGGCACCTTTATTCGACGGCGAACAACGTCTACCTGCGCGTCGTCGCCGATTGCGCCAACGACACCGAGCCCGCCGCCGCCACCGTGTCCGACCTCTGGCCGGCCGCCGACTGGCACGAGCGCGAGACCTACGACCTGCTCGGCATCACCTTCACCGGCCATCCCGACCTGCGTCGCATCCTCATGTGGGACGGCTATCCCCACCACCCCCTGCGCAAGGACTTTCCCCTCGCCGGCATCGACACCCCTCTCCCCGATGAAGAAGTCGGCGCGCTCACCGGCGCCAGCGCCAAGCCCGTCCCCATGGCCGGCGGCCCCTTTGTCGCCAAGACCGGCGGCATGAACCTCACCGAGGCCGAACCGCGCGCCAAGGACGAGAGCTGGAGCGAGGCCAACGAAAAGCCCGCCTCCGAGTAAACCCGCAGCCGACACCGCAAGCACCCAACCCGTTTTTTCGATGGCCACCGAATACGCCTTTCCCGACAACGCCGCCAAGACCGCGGACGCCTCCCCCGAGTTCCAGACCGAGAAGATGTCGGTCGCCATGGGCCCCTCCCATCCGTCCACCCACGGCGTGCTCCGTCTCCAGCTCGAGCTCGACGGCGAGATCGTCACCAAGTGCGACCCCGTGCTCGGCTACCTGCATCGCGGCGACGAGAAGATCGCCGAGAACATGACCTACAACCAGTTCGTGCCCTACACGGACCGGTTGGATTACCTCGCCCCCCTGGCCAACAACGTCGCCTACGCCATCGCCGTTGAAAAACTCGCCAACCTCGAGGTGCCCGCCCGCTGCCAGGCCATCCGCGTCATCTGCTGCGAACTCGCCCGCATCTCCTCCCACCTGCTCGGCCTCGGCGCCTTCGCCATGGATGTCGGTGCCTGGACGGTGTTCATGTATCAGTTCACCGAGCGCGAGAAGCTCTACAAACTCTTCGAGGAACTCACCGGCGCGCGCTTCACCACCAGCTACACCCGCATCGGCGGCGTCGCCCGCGACATGCCCGCCGGCTGGACCGACAGCGTGCTCGCCTTCTGCGACCAGTTTCTCCCCATCCTCGACGAGATGCTGGAGATGCTGACCCGCAACAAGATCTTCACCGACCGCACCGTCGACGTCGGCATCATCACCAAGGCCGACGCCATCGCCTACGGACTCACCGGCCCCAACGCCCGCGGCTCCGGCGTCACCGTCGACCTCCGCAAGGACCGTCCCTACTCCGGCTACGAGCAATACGAGTTCGACGTCCCCGTCGGCACCAAGGGCGACTGCTACGACCGCTACCTCTGTCGCGGCGAGGAGATGAAGCAGTCCGTGCGCATCGTCCGCCAGGCCATCAAGGCCATGCCCGCCGGCGACTACTACGCCAAGGACGCCGTGCGCATCTTCGCGCCGAAGAAGGAGAAAATCCTCACCTCCATGGAGGAACTCATCAACAACTTCATGATCGTCACCGAGGGCCCCCAGATGCCCGCCGGCGAGGTCTACTTCGAGGCCGAGAACCCCAAGGGCGCGCTCGGTTTCTTCGTTATCAGCAAGGGCGGCGGCGTGCCGTGGCGCATGAAGATCCGCGCCCCCTCTTTCTGCAACCTCTCCATCCTGCCCAAGGTGTGCCAGGACAACCTGCTCTCCGACGTCGTGGCCATTCTCGGCTCCCTCGACTTCGTCATGGGCGAGTGCGACCGCTGACCGGCGCCCGGACCAATCCATCCCCTTCAGTCTTCGATGAATCTCAAGCCCGAAACCTTCCAGCGTATCGACGAAGTCATTACGCACTACCCGGTCAAGCGCAGCGCCACGCTGCCGCTCCTCCACCTCATCCAGGAGGACGCCGGCCACATCTCCGAGGAGGCGATCAAGTGGATCGCCGAGAAACTGGAGCTGCAGCCCATCAACGTGCTCGAGGTCGTGACCTTCTACCCGATGTTCCGCCGCGCGCCCATCGGCCGCCGCCACATCAAGGTCTGCCGCACCCTCTCCTGCGCCCTCGTCGGCGGCTACAAGACCTGCGACACCTTCAAGCAGGAGTTCGGCGTCCAGCTCGGCGAGGTCTCCGCCGACGGCGAGGCCACCGTGGAGTTTGTCGAGTGCCTCGCCTCCTGCGGCACCGCGCCCGTCGTCATGATCGACGAGGTCCTCCACGAAAAAGTGGACTGCGAAAAAGCCCGCCAACTCGCCGCCCAGATCAAGTCCGAGGCCGCCGCCCGCAAGTAATCCACCGACCCATTTCGCCATGTCCGCTCCCGCCCAGACCCGCATCATCTTCAAGCACATCGACGAGCCCGGCTACTCCAACGACATCGAGTGCTACCTGCGCAACGGTGGCTACGAGGTGCTCAAGAAAGCAGTCACCCAGAAGCCCGAAGACCTGCGCGAAGAGGTCAAGAAATCCGGCCTGCGCGGTCGCGGCGGCGCCGGCTTCCCCTGCGGTTTCAAGTGGTCCCTCGTTGACCGCAAAAGCGGCAAGCCGATCTACCTCATCGTCAACGCCGACGAGTCCGAGCCCGGCACGTTCAAAGACCGCTACATCATGCACCAGGATCCGCACCAGCTGATCGAGGGCACCATGATCTCCTGCTTCGCCAACGACGTGAAGCAGGCCTACATCTACATCCGCGGCGAGATGCCCGAGGGCGCCCGCATCCTCGAAAGGGCCATCGCCGAGGCCCGCGCCAAAAACCTCGTCGGCCCCAACATCCTCGGCACCAACTACAGCTGCGAAATCTACGTCCACCGCGGCGCCGGCGCCTACATCTGCGGCGAGGAGACCGGCCTCATCGAGTCCCTCGAAGGCAAGCGCGCCAACCCCCGCATCAAGCCTCCCTACTTCCCCGCGGTGCTCGGCCTTTACCAGTGTCCGACCATCGTCAACAACGTCGAGACCCTCTGCCACGTCCGCCACATCATCGACATCGGCGGCGAGGCCTACACCAAGATCGGCACGCCCAACAACACCGGCACCCGCATCTTCTGCGTCTCCGGCCATGTGCAACGCCCCGGCTACTACGAGTTCGCGGCCGGCACCATCACCATGGGCCAGTTGCTCAACGACGTCTGCGGCGGACCGCTGCCCGGCCGCACCTTCAAGGCCGTCATCCCCGGCGGCTCCTCCGCCAAGATCCTCCGTTTCGGCGAACGCTTCAAGGGCAAGACCCGCGCCGGCGTCGAGTATGACTGGGGCGTCGAGGACGTGCCCATGGACTTCGATTCGCTCGCCATGATCGGCACCATGGGAGGCTCCGGCGGCGTCATCGTCATGGACGACACCGTCAACATGGTCGAGGCCCTCGCCAACATCAACGCCTTCTACCAGCACGAGTCCTGCGGCCAGTGCACGCCCTGCCGCGAAGGCTCCCAGTGGATGAAGAAGATCTCCAGCCGCATGGTCCACGGCGACGCCCGTCCCGAGGACGGCCAGCTGCTCAAGTCCGTCGCCGACCAGATCCCCGGCCGCACCATCTGTGCGTTCGGCGAGGCCTGCTCGTGGCCCACCCAGAGCTTCATCACCAAGTTCAAGGACGAGTTCGACGGCTACTCCGAAGCCAAGAAAGCGCTCCCCGCCGACCGCCGCGTCCTCGTCTGATCGAATCCACTTTTCCTTTCTCGCAATGATCCAGCCCGCCAAACCTGACCTCGTCACCGTCAACATCGACGGCAAGGAGATCGCCGTGCCCAAGGGCACCAACGTCATCGAGGCCGCCCGCCAGCTGCACGTCGACGTGCCGCACTATTGCTACCACCCCAAGCTCGCGGTCGTCGGCAACTGCCGCATGTGCCTTGTCGAGATGGGCATGCCCGCCGTCGATCCCGCCACCAAGGCCCCGGTCATGGACGAGGCCACCGGCAAGCAGAAGATCAACTGGATCCCCCGACCCCAGATCGGTTGCGGCACCAACGTGGCCCCCGGGATGCACATCAAGACCACCAGCCCGATGGTCAAGGACGCCCGCGAAGGCGTCATGGAGTTCCTCCTCATCAACCACCCGCTCGACTGCCCCATCTGCGACCAGGCCGGCGAGTGCAAGCTCCAGGAGCAGGCCACCGGCTACGGCCGCGGCTATTCCCGTTTCATCGAGCAGAAGAACGTGAAGCCCAAGCGCACCCAGCTCGGCCCGCGCGTCACCCTCGACGACGAGCGCTGCGTGCTCTGCTCGCGCTGCATCCGCTTCTCCCGCGACGTCGCCGGCGAGGACGTGCTTGGCTTCGTCGACCGCGGCAGCTACTCCACGCTGACCTGCCACCCCGACAAGAAGCTCGAGCACAACTACTCGCTCAACACCGTCGACATCTGCCCCGTCGGCGCGCTCACCTCGACCGACTTCCGCTTCAAGATGCGCGTCTGGTTCCTCAAGCAGACCAAGGCCATCTGCACCGAGTCCAGCGTCGGCGCCAACACCACCGTCTGGTCCCGCGAAGGCGTCATCTACCGCATCACCCCGCGCCGCAACGACGAGGTCAACGACACCTGGATGACCGACTCCGGGCGCCTGCTCTACAAGACCGTCGCCGCCGACAACCGCCTCAAAACCACTGCCGCCCTCGACGCGCTTGTCGTCGAGGCCGCCGCCCTGCTCAAGGCCGGCTCCGTCGCCATCGTCGGCTCCGGCCGCGCCACCGTCGAGGAACAGTTCGCGCTCAAGAAACTCGCCTCGGCCATCGGCGCCTCCGTGTCGCTCGTCAGCCGCACCGGCGAGGGCGACAAGCTGCTCGTCTCCGCCGACCGCAATCCCAACGTCCGCGGCGCGCTCGTCACCGGCCTGATCACCCGGCTGCCCTCCGCGCAGCTCACCGAACTCGCCGCCGACATCGACGCCGGCAAGGTCAAGACGATCTTCACCCATGGCGAGGACCTCGCCGCCGCCGGCCTCACCGCCGCGCAGCTCGCCAAGGTCAAGGTCATCGTGCTCGGCACCCACGCCGACGCGACCACCGCCGCCGCCAAGGTCGTCATTCCGACGCTCACCGCCTTCGAAAAGAGCGGCACTTTTGTCAACCAGCAGTTCCGTATCCAGAAATTCGCTACCGCCGTTCCCGGACCGCAGGGCGCGAGCGACGACCTCGCGGTTCTCGCCAAGCTCACCGCCGCCGTCGGCGCGCAGACCCCCGGCGCCACCGTCGGCACGATCTGGAACACCCTCGCCGCCGAGGTGCCCGCGCTCGCCACGATCACCTACGCCAACCTGCCCGAGACCGGCCTGCTCCTCGACGCCACCGCGTGGCAGGGCCTGCCCTTCGTCGAAGGCGAAACCCTCCACCACAAACCCGCCGCCGCCGCTGTCGCCTGACTTTTTTGATTTAACCACGGAGGACACGGAGCGCACGGAGACAGACCATGAGGTGCCGATCTGAGTCCACTCCACGATCCTCCGACTCCGTGCTCTCCGTGTCCTCCGTGGTTTAAATTTTTTCCCTCTCACTTTCCGCAAATGTTCGACTTCTACTTCGACCTCCCGCTCTGGATCCGCCTGACCGTGCAAGGTCTGGCCGTGATGCTGGTGATGTTCCCCATCGGCGCCGCCTGCTCGATGGCCGAGCGCAAGATCGCCGCCTGGGCCCAGGACCGCCCGGGTCCCAACCGCACCATCGCGCCCATCCTCGCCTGGATCCCCGGCATCGGTTTCCTGAAAAAACTCGGCCTGTTCCAGCTCGCGGCCGACGGCGGCAAGTTCGTCTTCAAAGAGGACATCGTGCCCGGACACGTGAACAAGTTCTACTTCATCGCCGCGCCCATCATCGCGGTGATCCCCGCGCTCACCACCGTCGCCGTGGTGCCCTTTGGCGCCTACCTCGACGCCGCCGGCCAGGTCATCCCGATCATGCTGGCCAACGTCGACATCGGCCTGCTGGCCGTCTTCGCGATCTCGTCGCTGAGCGTCTACGCCATCATCCTCGCCGGCTGGGCCTCCAATTCGAAGTATCCCTTTCTCGGCTCCGTCCGCGCCTCGGCCCAGCTCGTCTCCTACGAGCTGTCCATGACCCTCTCGGTGCTGCCCGTCTTCCTCTGGACCAACGGCCCGCTCAACGGCGAGTCGTCCGACTCGCTCCTCGGTTCGCTCAGCCTTTCCCGTGTGGTCGAGTTCCAGAGCCAGTCCGGTTTCTGGGGGGGCATGTGGTTCGGTTTCATCATGCCGTTGTCGGCCTTCATTTTCCTCGTTTCGCTCTTCGCCGAGACCAACCGCCAGCCGTTCGACACCGTCGAGTCCGAGGCCGACCTGGTGAACAGCTTCGGTTCCGAATACGGCGCGTTCAAGTGGTCGCTCTTCTACGTCGCCGAATACTGTCACATGCTGGTCGGCTCCGCCGTGTTCATGCTGCTCTTTGGCGGCGGCTGGAATCCGTTGCCCTGGATTCCGCTGGCCGACTTCGCGAACTGGCTCGGCTTTGCCCACCTGCCGCTCGTCACCGGCATCGTCGGCATCGGCATCTTCCTGGGCAAGGTGCTCGCGATGATCTTCTTTTTCATGTGGGTGCGCTGGACGCTCCCGCGTTTCCGCTACGACCAGGTCATGGCCATCGGCTGGCGCAAGCTGCTGCCGCTCTCCATCGCCAACCTGATTCTCTACACCATCGGCATCGCCCTGCTGACCAAGTAACCGACCAACGATCTTAACGCGCCATGGCCGTCATCCCTCTCGAACGCAAACCGCTCACCTTCGCCGAGCGCACCTACATCCCGCAGATCATCGGCGGGTTGAGGACCACCCTCCGCCACATGTTCCGCAAGCCGATCACGCTCGAGTATCCCGAGCAGCGCCCGGAGATCCCGGCCGGCTACCGCGGCGTGCCCACGCTGGTCTACGATCCCAATGGCCGCGAGAAGTGCGTGTCGTGCCAGTTGTGCGAGTTTGTCTGCCCGCCCAAGGCCATTCGCATCACCCCCGGCGAGATCCCGTCCGACGACCCCACCGCGCACGTCGAGAAACGTCCCGAGGAGTTCAAGATCGACATGCTCCGCTGCATTTACTGCGGCCTGTGCCAGGAGGTTTGCCCCGAGGAGGCCATCTGGCTGCAGAACCAGTTCTCCATGTCGGGCTACACCCGCGAGGAGATGGTCAACGACAAGAAGCGCCTCTACGAACTCGGCGGCACCTTGCCGGACGCCCACTACAAGTGGGACAAAAAGAAGGCCGCCGAGGAGGCGGGCAACGGCCACCACTGATCCGCATTCCCAAACCGTCCAAGGTCGAAAGTCCCAAGACTAAAAGTCGCCACCGTTCGCTGCGCTAACCTTCGACTTTAGACATTCAGACCTTCGACTTCAAATTTCCCATGTCCGCCATCCTCTTCAACCTCTTCGCCATCTTCACCGTGGCGTGCGCGCTCGGCGTGGTGTTCAATCGCAACACCATCGCCTCCGCGCTCTGCCTCCTGCTGGCCCTGGTCGGCGTCGCCGGCATCTTCGCCCTGCTCGAGGCCTTCCTCCTCGCGGTGCTCATGGTGCTGGTCTACGCCGGCGCGGTCGTCGCGCTGTTCCTGTTCATCGTCATGCTGCTCGACGTGCGCGGCGGCGAGCGCAAGCCCTTCGGCAAGGCCGGCGTCATCTCCGCCGGACTGCTGGTCATCGGACTGATCAGCTTCACCAAGCAGGGCGCCCAGACCACCGCCGAGTTGCCCGCCGGCGCCGCCGCCTCCGGCTCGGTGCTCAAGGCCTACGGCGAGCAACTCTTCACCACCTACCTGCTGCCCGTGCAGATCGTCGGCTTCCTGCTGCTGATCGCCATGCTCGGTGTCATCGTGCTCAGCAAAAAATTCGAAGGCTTGGAGGACATCAAATGACCGTCGGACTCAACGAATACCTCTATCTCAGCGCCGTGCTCTTCGCCATCGGCTTCCTCGGCGTGCTGGTGCGCAAGAACACCCTCATCATCTACATGTGCCTGGAACTCATGCTGGTCGCCTCGACCGTGGCGCTGGTGGCCTTCTCGCGCTTCAACGGCACGATGGACGGCAACGTCTTCGTGTTCTTCATCCTCACCGTGGCCGCCGCCGAGGTCGCGGTCGGCCTGGCCATCATCGTGGCCCTCTTCCGCCGCCGCCAGACCATCGAGGTCGGCGAACTCAACGCGCTGAAGAACTGATCCACCACACGGCATCCCGACCCGCCGGCAACGGCAGACCGTCCGACCAACCGCTTACACGCACATCATGTCCGTCCAGTTCATCGCCCTCCTCACGCTTTTGACGCCGCTGGCCTCGGCCACGCTCATCGCGCTGTTCCTGCGCAAGCAGGGCACGCTCGCGTCGATCGTCTCCACACTGGCCGCCGCGGTGGTCGCCGCCGGTTCGCTCATGCTCGCCTTCGGCGGCTCCCGGTTCGGCACCGAACTCGGCGCGCCCGTCGCCATGGAGTGGCTGCGCCTCGGCGACCTGTCGATCTCGCTCGGCTTTCTCTACAACGACTTGGCCGCGCTCATGCTGGCCATCGTCGGCGTGGTCGGCCTGTGCGTGCACGTCTTCTCGCTCGGCTACATGCATGACGACTCGGCCAAGGCCCGCTACTTCGGCGGCCTGTCGGTCTTCATGTTCTCCATGATCGGCATCGTCCTCGCGGACAATCTGTTCATGATTTTCATTTTCTGGGAACTGGTCGGTTTCAGCTCGTGGCTGCTCATCAACCACTACTGCCTCAAGCAGTCCGCCGCCGACGCCTCGAAGAAGGCCTTCATCGCCAACCGCGTGGGCGACTTCGGTTTCCTGCTCGGCATCATCCTTTGCTACTACGCTTTCGGCACGGTCAATCTGGTCGAGATCGGCCAGGCCTCCGGCGCCGGCACCGTGGTCGCCGCGGCCATCCCGCTGCTGTTGTTCTGCGGTGCGGTCGGCAAGTCCGCCCAGCTGCCGCTGCACGTCTGGCTGCCGGACGCGATGGAGGGCCCGACGCCCGTCTCCGCGCTCATTCACGCCGCCACGATGGTGGCCGCCGGTATCTTCATGCTGTGCCGCATCGAGCCGCTCTTCGCCGCCGCGCCGGCCATCGCGTTGCAAACCGTCATGTGGATCGGCGCCGGCACCGCGCTCTACGCGGCCCTGTGCGCGATCACCCAGAGCGACATCAAGAAGGTGCTCGCCTACTCGACGCTTTCGCAGCTCGGCTACATGGTCGCGGCCTTCGGTCTGGGGTCCATCGAGCACCTGAGCGACGAGGCCCACACGGTCGTCATCCTCTCCGCCGGCGTCGGCGCGGCGATGTTCCACCTGACCACGCACGCCTTCTTCAAGGCCCTCATGTTCCTCGGCTCCGGCTCGGTCATCCACGGCTGCCACCACGAGCAGGACATCTTCAAGATGGGCGGTTTGTCCAAGAAGATGCCGCTCACCTTCATCACCTTCACCGTCGGCGTGCTCGCCATCATCGGCATGCCCGGTCTGGCCGGTTTCTTCTCCAAGGACGCCATCCTCTACCTCGCCATGGAGAACAGCACCCCGGTGTTCGTGATCCTCTGCATCACCGCCGTGCTCACCGCGTTCTACATGGTGCGCATGTGGAAGCTGGTCTTCCTCGGCGGCACCCGTTCGGAGGACGCCGACCATGCGCACGAGGGCGGGGCGAGCATGACCCTGCCGCTGCTCGTCCTCGGCGCGCTCTCCGTGATCGGCGGCTACGAGGCCGTCTACGGCGGTCACTTTGACGGCGTCTTCAAGCAGGTCGCCCACCCGCACGGTTCGGCTCACACCACGATCCTGATTGTCTCGCTGGCGGTCATGCTGATCGGCGCGGCCGGCGCGCTCCTGTTCTACAAATCCGGTCCGGCCGACTCGCTCCAGCAGCGCGTGCCCGGCGCGTTCGCACTGCTCAACGCCCTGAAGGCCTCCTTCGACGCCGCCTACGGCTACTACGTGGCCAAGGTCCAGCAGCGCTTCGCCCTGTTGCTGAACTTCCTCGACCAGATCTTGGTCGCCGGCCTGATCGTCCGCGGTCTCTCCGGGGTGGTCGGCCTCTTCGGTCTGGCGGCCCGCGCCCTGCACACCGGCAACCTGCACGTCTACGTCTACTGGTTCCTCGCCGGAGCCGTCATTCTCTGGGCCCTCGCGGCCGGCACCCTCTGATTTTCGAAAACCGTCCAACGTCCAAAGTCTCAACGTCCAACGTCATCACCGCTCGCTTCGCTCATCACCAAATCCACAGGTCAGCCGCTCCGCGGCCCGCTGGCGACCTTCGACCTTGGACCTTAAGACCTTCGACCTCCTTTCAGTCATGAACCCTCTTCCCTTCGACCCGCTTCTGGTCTCCATCGTCGCTCCGCTGTTCGCGGCCGGCCTGCTCGCGCTCGGGCTGCCCGCCAAGCTCGGCAAGGCCGTCGCCGCCGTCGGCTTCATTCTGCCCGCGCTGCTGGCGCTGCACTGCAGGTTTCATTTCGAGGCCCGCGGCTCCGACTACGACTTCCTCACCGGCTACGACACCGGCATGGGCTACTTTGGCATCAACCTCATGCTCGGCCTCAACGGCATCTCCATGCCGCTCTACCTGATGGCCGGTATCGTGGGGCTCGCCGCGGGCCTCTACGCCCTGCAATCCAAGGCCGAGCGCCTGCCGCTTTACCTCGGACTCCTCCTGGTCATGCAGGCGGGCCTCATGGGCGTGTTCGCCAGCGTCGACGTGTTCTTTTTCTACTTCTTCCACGAACTGGCCCTCATCCCGACCTTCATCATGGTCGGTATCTGGGGCGGCCGCGACCGCGGCTACGCGGCGATGAAGATGACCATCTACCTCACGGTCGGCGCGATGCTTTCGCTGCTCGGCCTGATCGCCCTCTACTTTAAGAGCGGCGCGGACAACTTCACCATCATCGAGCTCCAGCGCGCGGTGTTGGAGAACGGTTTGTCCGAGACGGTCCAGTCCAACATCTTCGCCCTCCTGCTCTTCGGCTTCGGCATTCTCGTCTCGCTCTGGCCGTTCCACACCTGGGCTCCGCTCGGCTACTCCGAGGCCCCCAGCTCGGCCGCGATGCTGCACTCCGGCGTGCTGAAAAAGTTCGGTCTCTACGGCCTCATCCAGATCGCGCTGCCGCTGCTGCCGGAGGGCTTCGCCAAGTGGGTCGCGCTCTTCGCCGGCCTCGCGGTGTTTGGCAACCTGATCGTGATCGGCCTGGTGACCATCGCGCAGGGTGACCTCAAGAAGATGGTCGGTTACAGCTCGGTCATGCACATGGGCTACGCCTTCCTCGGCCTGGCCTGCTACTCGGCGGTCGGCATCGGCGGCGTCGTCATGATGATGGTCGCGCACGGCCTGTCCGCCGCGCTGCTGTTCCTGCTCGCGACCAGCATTCACCATCGCACCAAGACCTTTGAGATGGCCGACATGGGCGGCCTCGTGAAGCATGCGCCCGTGCTCGCCGCGTTCTTCGTCGCGGCCACCTTCGCCTCCATCGGCCTGCCGGGCCTGGCCAACTTCTGGGGCGAACTCGCGATCTTCGTCGCCGCGTGGGACTACTCGCCCGCGCTCACCGTGGTGGCCGTCTCCGGCGTGGTCATCTCGGCCATCTATGGCCTGCGTTCCGTCGCCCGGGTCTTCTTCGGCCCGGAGAGCGAGGCCTTTGCCAAGGTCGCCGCCGAGCACAAGCCCGCCGATCTCACCTGCTGCGAGAAACTGCCCGCGCTCATCCTTCTGGTCGCGCTGCTCGCCATCGGCCTCTGGCCCAAGACCATCTCCGGTCCGGTGAACGCCGCCGCCGGCAAACTCTATCCCGCCGCGTCCGTCGGCTCCGCCGACACCGCCGCCCTCTCCCGCTGAATCCAACGACTTTCCTGACGCGATGAATTCCGAACTTATCAAGGCCGCCGCCGACAATCCCTGGATGGCGATCGCCCCCGAGATCGCCCTCGCCGGCCTCGCCCTGCTCCTGCTCGTGGCGGAGATTTTCCTGCCCAAGTCCAAGCACAGCCTCGTGCCCTCCATCTCGGTGGCCGGGCAGCTCGGCATTCTGGTCGGCCTGTTGGTCAACTGGAACGGTGCCTCCGTCGGCCAGCCGCTCTTCAACGGCCTGCTGATGCCCACCGCGCATACCCAGTTCCTGCGCACCTTTTTTGTGGCCGCCTCGCTGCTGGTCAGCGTGCTCGGTGTGGTCGCCCTCGCCAAACAGAAGATGCCCAAGGTCGAGTTCTTCGTCATCGTGCAGGTGGTCTCCGCCGCGATGATGCTGCTCTCGCAGGCGAACCATTTCGTGCTGATGTTCGTGGCGCTCGAGACCGTCACCGTCGGCTTCTACATCCTCGTCAGCTATGTGCGCACCAACCCGCTCACGCTTGAGGCCGGCCTCAAATACCTGATCACCGGCGCGCTCAGCTCCGGTCTGCTGCTCTTCGGCATCGTGCTGCTCTACGGCGTGGCCGGCAATCCGACCCTGCCCGGCTCCAGCGCCGACTCGATGAACTTCGACGCGCTCTACGCCTTCCTGCAGGCGAACCCCGGCAACTTCCTTGCCTCACTCGGCATCGTGCTCGTGCTCTCGGGCGTGGCTTTCAAGATCGGCGCGGTCCCGTTCCAAATCTGGATCCCCGACGTCTATCAAGGCGCGCCGACCCCCGTGACCGCGTTCCTCGCCGTGTCCTCCAAGGCCGCCGGCTTCGCCATCCTCCTGACCCTCGTCGGCGTGTTCGCGCCCTACGGCGGTCTCGTGGCCACGGTGCTCGCGATCATGGCCGCGGCCACGATCCTCTTCGGCAACCTCGCCGCGCTCACCCAGCACAACGTCAAGCGCCTGCTCGGCCTCTCCGGCGTCTCGCACGCGGGCTACCTGCTGCTCGGCGTGCTTGCCGCGCTGACCGTGCCTGAGGCCGCCAGCGCGATCTACTTCTACCTGTTCGCCTACCTGCTGGCCTCCTTCGCGGTCTTCGGCGTGATGACCCACGTCGCCGGTGCGAACGACGCCGATCAGGAGCTCGACCACTACACCGACCTGGCCAAGACCAACCCCTTCCTCGGCGGCGTGCTCGCCATCGGTCTGGGTTCGCTCGCGGGCATTCCCCCGCTGGCCGGCTTCATGGGCAAGGTGCTGGTTTTCTGGACGGTTTTCAAAGCCGCCGGCGCCCCGGTCGCGCCGCTCACCGCCGGTTGCTACTACGGGCTGCTGGGCGTCGCCATCGTCGGCGTGATCGTGTCGATCTATTATTACTTCGGCTGGATCAAGGCCGCTTACTTCGACACCTGGCGCGCGCCGCTGCTCGAAGGCGAGACCGACCCGACCCCCGCCCGCACGCCGGTCGCGGTCTGGATGCGCCTCACCCTTGGCGCGCTCGCGCTGGCCTCGGTGGTGCTCGGTCTTTACCAGGGTCCGGTCGCCGACTGGCTGCTCCTGCGCTGAACTTTAACATCTTCGGCGCTTGCGGTTCGCGCGGCGCCTGCGTTGAGGTCTGGGCATGTCCGCATTGCCGCTGAGGTTTGTCTGGAGTCCGAAGAAGCTGACCAACGCCAAGTGGCGGCTGGGGCTGTTTGCCTTGCAGCGCACCCGCAAGGGCAGCGAGGTCGTCGTCAACAAGCAGACCGACGGCCTGCGTCGCCAGCTGAAGATCTCCGCGGTTTATCTCAGCGTGCGCGGTCTGCTGGCCTGGTCGGTGTCGCTGGCGGTGATCGGTTATTTCTCGGCCGCGGTGGCGCTCTACTCGACGCAGCGCCGGCAGCCGCACAATCAGGTCGCGTTCACCGACATTGTGTTCCCCTGGCGCTGGTCGGAGCTGCACCGGTTGCGCGGGGCGACGTTTCTCGCCCAGGCCGACGACAAGCTCAAGGCCGGCGACATCGGCGGTGCGCTGCCGCTGCTGCGCGTGGGCATCGCCAAGCTGCCCTCCGACTGGGAACACCGCCATATCCTCATCCAGTTCTACACGCTCATGCGCGCCCCGGCCGCGGCCCATCGGCTGCTGTTTGACGGTTTCGCCCACGCCTATCCCGACCTGAAACGGCTGCGCGAGCTGCAACGCATCATCGCCGACAGCGACAGCCCGGAGTTGCAGGCGCGCTTCCTCAAGCTCGCCCGCGAGGCGCACGCCCGCGAGGACGGTCCGGCCGCGGACCTGACGCAGCTCGACATCTGGGAAGTGCAGCTGTTGCTCCAACAGGACCGGGTGGACGAGGCCGTGGCGCTGGCGCGCTCGGCCTTCGAAGAGGGCGAGCCGAACCTGCGCATGGCTCTGATCCGCGCCGCGATCAAACGCGGCGACCAGGACGAGGCGTGGCGGTTGTGCGACGCGTGGGCCGCGGCCATGCCCGACGATCCGATGATGCTGTTTTACCTGGCCGCGATTTATGCCGAGACCGGCCGGCACGACGCGCTCGACGCAGGCATCCGCCGCCTGCGCGAGCTGTTTCCGCTGGAGCGCCGCGTGATCGGGCAGGGCGTGCAATTGTATCTCCAGGCCGGCCTGGAGGAGCGCGCGGCGGCGTTGCTGGAGGACGGATTTCTCTGGTTCAGCTCCAATCAAAAGGCGCTCGAAAGCTGGCTGCCGCTCATCGCGGCGGTCAACCGCGAGGATTTCCTGCTGCGCATCGAGGAGGTGATGGCGGATCACGGCTTCGACACCACCGACGCGCTGGTCTGGCGGATGCACGTGCAAATCATGCGGCGCGAGTGGGACCGGGCCGCCGGCATGGCCGACCTGCTGCGTCCGCGCCTTGAGAAGATGGAGCCCGCGCAGCGCAGCGTGTTCGAGCTGTCCGACGCGCTGGTCAACGCGTGCCTCGACGGCGGCGGCGGCACCCAGCAGCAACTCGTGTCGACCTTTCGCGCGCCCCGCTACCGGATGGCCTCCGTGCGCCTGGTGCTGGAGGCGTTGCTCGACGCCGGTCGCGTCGAGACGGCGCGCGAGATCGTGACGCTGTGTCTCGGCCATTTTCCCGAGAGCACCGAGCTGGCGGCGCTGGCCGTGCGGGTGGACGAACGCATGGCCCGGCTCGCCAAGAAGTCGGCGCCGGCCGTTGCGACGGACGCGGGTGATTCCTATGCCGACGCCGGCGCGCTGCTGGCCGAACTCGAACGGCTCGCCGCGGCCGACCGGCGCACCGAGGCGCTGCGCCTGATCGCGATGACCCGTCGCCAGGCTCCGACGTGGTGGACCGCCGGCCACGAGCCGGTCTTGCGCCGGGAGCTGTCGCTCCTCGCCGAGACGGGCGACCTGTCGCTGCTCCAGCTGCGCCTGCGCGAATATCTCCGGGCCGGCGCTGAGCACCGCGCCGTGTTGCTGAAACTCGCCGAGGGCTGGCACGCCGCCGGCAACGACAAGGCCGCGCTGCTCGCGGTTCGCGAGTTGCTCAAACAGACGCCCGACGACGCCTCCGCGCTCACGTTGCAAAAGGCTTGGGAACCTGCCCCCGAGCCGACACCGGCTCCGGCGTCCACCCCGGTCGAGACCAAGGTGGACACCGCGCCGACGTTCAGCGAGACCGCGAGGGATTGAGCGTCGCGGGATCGGGGATCGCCTTCATGGCGTCGTCCTCGGAGGCCGGCTTCGGACCCTTGTCCGCGTCCTCCTTGGACTTTTCACCGGTGGGGTGGGGGAACGGCGGCAGCTTGGCCGGGTAGTTGGCGCTGAGCTGTTGCGCCAGCGAATGATGATAGGGCC
>JBDRJH010000321.1:0-10063 GCA_043815125.1 Verrucomicrobiota bacterium | reverse complement strand
CTCCTCGAAGATCGATTTGTAGCCTTCGCATTGCAGCCACTCGCCGCGGGCGACGAGCTCGTCCAGCGAGGCGGACTCGCCGAAGTAGTGCTCGATGGCGCGCAGGTTGATCCAGTAGTTGGGATCGGGGCTCCAGGCCTTGAAGGCGTGATGTGTCTCCCAACTCGTGCCGGGCTTTGGCGGCCACAATTCATCCTCGGGAATGAAGGTCTTCAGGTAGGCGACGGGCGAGAGTCCGGGGCAACCGAACTCGGGGTAGGCGGTGTTCGACGCGCGTTGGAAAATCTGAAAGACATCGCGCCCGTCCGTGTCGCGGAAGCGGTAGTCGCCGTGCGCCATGCCATCGAGCGGCGAGGAGGCGAGGAACGGCGTCGTCGGGTCGAGTTCGTAGCAGTTGCGATTCAACAAACGCAGCGGCAACGACTGGTCGTCCATGCCGCCCCAGGAATTGAACAGCTCGTTGCCGCCGCACCAGAGCGCGAGCGACGGGTGTTGGCGAATGCGCCGGATGATCGCGCGCGACTCGCGGTCGAGGTCGGTCAGATAGGCGGGCTCGTCGGGGTAGTCGTTGCACGCGAGCGGAAACTCCGCCCAGACCAGCAGGCCGAGCTCGTCGCATTGCTCGAAGAACGATTCCTTCGGCGCCGCGGCTCCGCCCCAGGCGCGAAGCAGGTTGAAGTGCGCCTCGCGCGCCAGCTTAAGCAGCGGACGATAGGTATCCGCATTGATGATACCGGGAAATATCTCAGGGCAAACCCAGTTGCTGCCACGCGCGAAGATGCGGCGGCCGTTGAGCTCGACGGTGATCGGCGGGTGGCTGCGCGACTTGGGGAACCCGACCGGATGCGACCAGCCGCCCTCGTGCATCACCAGGCGCACCCGGCGGAAACCGACGCGACGCGCATGGCGGTCGCTCCCCGCGGCGGTGAGCGTGACGGTGAGCGTGTAGAGCGCCGGATCGCCGTGGTCGTGCGTCCACCAAAGACGCGGCGACGCCAGCATGGCGCACGGTTGGTCGGAGGCGATCACGAGCTGTCCGTCCGGGTCATGCAACGTCCAGGTGAACGCCGTCGGTTCGCTCGTCTCGACCGAGACGGTGATGGCGGCGGACGAAAAATCCTCGGACAACACGTAGGCGAAATCGACGTGGCGAATATGCGCGGCGGGGCGAACCTCGAAGCGCGGTTCGTCGCTGAAGCCGAGCGGGATCAGCCGCGGGTGCCAGTCCCAGCCGTAGCTGACGGCGGGTTTGGTGACGTGGGCCTGCTCGGCGCGGTCCGGCGGGGCCCCGGGGCGACGGGGCGCGGGGTGAAAGAGCACTTCCAGCGTGGCGCCGGCGGGCACATCGGTGAGGTCGAGGGCGTAGGGCGTGTTGACGCCGGTGTGCGTGAGCACCAGGCGGCCGTCGACGCGAAACTCGGCGTGATAATCGAGGCCGGCGCCTGTCAGGATCAGGCGTTCGCCGCCGGCGAGACCGGCGTCGGGGATTTGGGTGCGATACAACCAGAAGCAATCCTCCAGGCCCTCCCATGTGCGCACGTTTTGGCCGAAGTGCAGGTCGGGCAAATCGTGGGCGCGGGCCCAGTCGAGTTGCACGGCGCCGGGCACCTCGGCCGGTATCCAGTCATTGGATGCGGGACGGGCGGTGGCGGCGGCGAGGCGGGCAAGTTGCCAGGCGGGGTGGGGAATGGCTCGGGCGGGCATGGGGAGGATCAGGCGGACCAGACGTGGGTTTCCAAAAAAGCGGCGAGTTCGGCCAGCGTCGCGCTGCGGGCCTCGCGCACGAAGAAGCCGGAGCCGGCGCAGGCGCAGAGCAGGCGTTCGTCGGGAGAAAGGCCGAGCAGGGCGCCGAGGGCGTAGCCGGCGTTGAAGCGGTCGCCGGCGCCGGTGCTTTTCCTGGGCTGCTCGCAGTAGGGGCCGAGGCAAACGGCGTCGCCATCGGGACCGGACACCGCGGCGGATTTGATGTGATGAATGACGACCTCGCTGATGCCGAGCCTGGCGCGCAACGCGGTGGCGAGCGAAAGACTGTCGGCGGGCACGGTCTGGTTGCACGGCGGGAGGTGAAGCAGGCGCGCGAGGATGTTGGCCTCGTTGCCGTTGAGGCCGAGGGTGAGGGGACCGGTCTTTTCAAACTCCGGCAGGACCGCGAGCATGGCGAGGATGTCGGCTTCGCTGCGGCCGGACGGATCGACGAGGTCGATGAAGAAGCGCGGGCGGTGTGTGAGCCGGGCGTAAACCTCGCGCTGGAGCAGTTGCCACACGGCGGTCATGTGCGGGTAAAGCGTCCAGTCGGTGAGCGCGATGAGCCGGGCCTCGCGGCAGGCGGTGGCGTAGGCGCCGTCTGCGAGCAAGCGAGCGGCGTGGTCGGCGGTGAGTTCGGCGAGCTGCGTGACGGAGCTGAACATGAGCTTACCGTCGGCGAACTCGTAGGCGAGGGTGCGGCCCGGTTCACGACCCCAGCTGTGGACCGAACGGAAGCGCCGGGTAATGGGTTCGAAGGCGGGGTGCGCCGGCTCCCCGAGGGTGGCGAACGCATCGACGGGGATGCCGAGCGTGGCGAGACCGTCGCCCATGTTGATCGCGCAGCCGCCGGCATGGACCGCCGTGACGACGATCTCGCGCAGGCTGCTGTGGCCGGCGGCGCGGCTGATGAGCGCGCCGAAGTCGGCGATGGTCGGCACGGCGGTGTAGCGGTCGAGCGACTGGCGCTCGCCGACGACGCGGATCATCTCGTCAACGAAGCCGTCGAAGCCGATGGCGACGGACGGCGGCGGGGTGGAGCCGAGGGCGCGCAGCTGCGCGGCGAGGTGGGCTTGGGGCGTGGACACGGCGGTGAGTTTTCAGCGATCGGAAAGCAGGCGGATGGCGGCGGGTTCGTCCTCTTCGACGCCGGGGAAGCGGCCGATGTCGGGATCGAGGAAAATGTTGTCGTTCACATCGTCGTTGGCGGTGGACACCTCGCCCATGATGCATTCGTCGGAGGACGGGTAAAACGCGTGCCAGACGCCGGGAGTGAGCGTGACGCGCGAGCCGGCGGGCAGCACGAGTTTTTCTCCGGCGGCGAGGGCGCGGGGCTCGCCGTTCACGGGCACGGTGACGCCTCCGGGCGGGGTGTCGGGGGCGGCGGGTTTGGCCGGCCAGAGCTCGAGGGTGAGTTCGCCGGCGCGGCAGATAATGTCCTCTTTTTTCTTGGCGTGGGTGTGGGCCGGGGTGGTCTGGCCGCGGCGGGCGAACATGAGCTTTTCGCAATACTCGGGCTCGTCGGCGAGGTTGATGAGGGTCAGGCCCTGGCGCTCAAAGTCGCCGAGGCCGAAGTCGGTGATGTCCC
Organism: Verrucomicrobiota bacterium; assembly: GCA_043815125.1. GTDB lineage: Bacteria > Verrucomicrobiota > Verrucomicrobiia > Opitutales > Opitutaceae > JAUWBF01. The sequence goes on along the minus strand of JBDRJH010000321.1, from coordinate 6,732 downwards.
ACTTGGCGTTGGGCGGCAGTGCCCACCCGTGACGGGTGAAGCAGGCGAGGGCTTCGCGGTGGGCGGCGTCGATTTGGGAACGTTTCACGGGGTGACGACGGATTGTTCGGCGTGGGAGCGCAGGGAGGCGGTCCAGAGCTCATGGTGGGCGACGGCCTCGTCGGGCGTGGCGCAGCCGAAGCGGTCGTCGAGCTTGCCGGCGCGCTCGGCTAGGAACGCGGCCCACATCTGCATGAGGATGTCGGGGAATCCGGGCTCGAAGATGCCGCCGGTGATGGTCTTGAACGGTGTTCCGAAGCCGAGGTCGGTGGCGCACCACGCCTGCTCCTTGCCGCGGGTGTAGGTGAAGAGCGTCTTGGGGAGCTTGGTCGAGTAGCGCACGCCGGCGTCGGTGCCGAGGATCTCGATCTCCCATGAGTTTGTATCCGTGGGGCTCATACGCTTCATTTCCAGCGTGAGCGGCACGTCGGGCTGGCCGGGCAGGTCGACGGCGCAGTGGAGCGCGGCGTTGTCCCAGGTGTCGCACGCGGCCATGCCTCCCTTGCCGTCGGGGCGCTCGGCGTAGATTTTCTGCAACTGCGCGTGCAGGCGGACGGGTTTCCAGCCCATGCGCAGCGGCACGTGGGCGACGTGCAGGCCGAGGTCGTTCATCACGCCGGCGTCGCCGCAGAACTTGGTCTGGCGTTTCCAGTTGATCGGCTTGGAGGGGTCGAGGTCGCTGGAGTGCAGAAAGCTGTTGCGGATGGCGAGGATCTTGCCGAAGCCGCCGGCGTTGAACGCGGCGATGGCGCGCTGCACTCCGGGCAGGAACGGGAACTCGGAGGACACGCGAACAAAGCGGCCGAGCTTGGCGGCCTCGTCGCGGATGCGGCGGGCGGCGGCGAGGTCGATGCCGAAGGGTTTTTCGGCGAGCAGGTCCTTGCCGGCGCGGAGCACGTCGAGGTAGATCGCCTCGTGGAGGTGGTGCGGCACGGCGACGTAGACGACGTCGATGTCGGGGGGGGCCAGCAGCGCGCGGTGGTCGGTTTCGAAGTGGCGCACGGTCGGCACCTGGCGGAACCAGTCGAGGGCGGCGGTGTTGACGTCGCAGACGCCGACGAGTTCGGGGCGGACGGGGCAGTCGAGCAGCGCGAACCAGCGGCCGAAGGCGCTGGCGACTTCGCGGCCCATGAGGCCGGCGCCGATGACGGCGACGCGGACGGGAGTGGGGGAGGACATGGGAATCAGGCGAGGAGCTTGGCGGCTTGGGCGGGGGTGGCGTTTTCGTGGAGCACGGCCATGAGGGCGCGGGTCATCGCGGCGGGCTTGGGGTGTTGGATGATGTTGCGTCCGTAAACGATGCCGCGGGCGCCTTGGGCGAGGAGGTCGGCGGTGCGTTGCAGGATGACTTCGTCGGAGACGCGTCCGCCGCCGCGCACGAGGACGGGGATGCCGCCGGCGGTCTCGACGACCTGGTGGTAGATGGAGACGTCGTCGGTGGGGTCGGCCTTGATGATGTCGGCGCCGAGTTCGACGGCCTGGCGCACGAGCGGGATGATCTTTTGGGGATCGCCGTCGACCATGTAGCCCCCGGCCTTGGCGTTGGATTGGAAAACGAGCGGCTCGATCATGAGCGGCATGCCGTAGTGATCGCAGACGGGCTTAAGTGTAAGTATATTTTGAATACACTGGTCGGCGACCTCGGGTTGGTCGGGGATGCGGAACAGGTTCACGACGACGCAGGCGGCGTCGAGGCGGAGGGCCTGCACGACGGGGTCGGCGATGATGCGGGAGAAGAGCGCGCGCGGGAGCTGGTTGCCGTAGACGTTGGCGACGTCGGTGCGCAGGACGAGCGCGGGCTTGGGACGGACGGGCAGGGCCTGGAGGTGCCGGGCCTGGCCGAGGGTGAGTTGGATGGCGTCGGGGGCGGCGGCGACGAGGGTCTTGACGGCCGCGGGCAGGTTCTCGATGCCGGCGAGGAAGGAGCCCTCGTTGAAGAAACCGTGATCGATGGCGACATCGAAGCAGCGGCCGGTTTGCGGATTAAAGAGGCGGTTGAGGCGGGCGGTTTTCATGGATGGGAAACGGAGGAGTGCAGGCGCAGGCCGTCGCGGCTGAGGGCGAGGCGTTCGTTGCGCGAGAACGGGTGGTCGCTCACGAAGTCGCTGAAGGCGTTCCATGGCGCGAAGCGCAGGGCGGCGGGGCGGCCCCATTTTTCGCCGTGGGCGACGAGGATGCGTCGGGTGGAGCGGCGGAGCGCCTCGGACTTGACGGCGGCCTCGGCGGTCTCGGTGGTGCTGGCGCCGGTGGCGGCGTCGAGTCCGGAGGCGCCGATCACGGCGACGTCGAAGCGGAGGTTTTGCATCCAGTGCTGCGAGAGGGCTCCGGTGAGCGCGAGGCTGAGGGGGCGCACTTCGCCGCCGATGGCGACGAGCGTGGCGCGGGCCTCGCCGGCGAGCGCGAGCAGGGTGACGGAGTTGGTGTAGATGCGCAGGCCGGGGCGATCGAGCAGGCAGCGGCCGACCTCGAGGCAGGTCGTGCCGGCGTCGATGAAGACGGGGCCGGACTCGGGCAGGAGGGCGGCGGCGGTGCGGCCGAGGCGGACCTTGGAGGCGACGGCCTTCTCGGCTTTGCGCGAGTAGCGGGGCTCGTCGAGGCCGAAGTCGCGCGGGAGCAGCGCGCCGTGGACACGCACGACCTTGCCCGCGTCGGCGAGCTCGGCGGCGTCGCGTCGGGCGGTGGCGGTGGAGATGCCGAGCCGCGAGGAAATCTCCGCGAGCGTCAACCGGCCGCGGTCGGCGAGCAGGCGGAGAATGTGACGGTGGCGTTCGGCGGTCAGCACGGGATGCAGTGTTTCGCAGGTCGTGAGCTTATTCGACCAACAATGTTCAAAACGCTCAAAACGATCAAATCCGCTCAATCACTCATCGGCAAATCCGTTGACAAAACGCCCCGGCGACCCGCGGAGGCGGGCGGCCGGGCCGGAGGGGCGGGACGCGGGGCTTGGTCAGGGCGTGGCGGTCAGCGTGACCGGAGTGGACTCGGCGGCGTTGCCGTGGATGTCGAAGGCGACGGCGGTCAACGTGTGTGTGCCGGGATCGCCCAGATTGAACGTGCTCGTCCAGGGAGCCGTGGTGGCGATGCCGACTCGGTCGCCGTTCAGGCGAAACTCGATGAAGTCGATCGCGCTCTGGCTGTCGGTCGCCGTCGCGTTGGCGGTGATGGATGCGCCGGCGGGCAGGGTGGTGGTGCCGCCGTTGACCGCGACGGCGACCGCGGGAGCGACGGCCTCGGGTCGCTCGAACACGAAGTGATCGAGGTGGACGACGTGCGCGGTGTTGTTGACCGGCAGGCCTTCAAAGGCGACGCGTTGCACGCGTTGGGTGCCGTCGTAGTTGGCGTTCACGAAAGCCGGGAGCGGAATCCGGATCTGCTGCCAGGCGGCGGTGAGCGGTGTGATCGAGGCGAGGTCGATCTTGGCCGAGTTGAGTCCGGCATCGGTGACGAGGAACACGCGCACGGAGCCGCCGGTGCCGCTGCGGGCGCGAAGCGAGAGCACCTGCGCTTTGGCGTGGTTGCCGGCGAGATTGACGCCGCCGTTGATGTGGAGACCGCCGCCGGCCCAGCCGCCCGGAGGCACGGCGTAGGCGAGGCTGATGCCGTGTTCGCCCGAATACTTGGCGGCCGGGTCGGCGAAGTCGGCGGCGAGGGAGGCGGCGCCGGACTTGTAATGGTAGCTGTAGGAGCCGGTCGTGCCGGTGGTGACGGAATCCTCATACCAGGTGAACGGCGGCCAGTAGCCGGTGCCGGGGCCCGGGGCGTGCGGTGTCATCGCCTGCATCTGCGGAGCCTCGTCGTGGTTGGGCCGGATGTTGCAACGCTGCTGGTAATCGCCCCAACGCGGTCCGGCGGCCCAGTAGGTGCCGGGGAGGTTGTTGGCCTTCATGTAGGCGACCATGTTCTCGAGCGCGACGGACCAGCGCGGGTCGTTGTCGGGCACGCCGAACTCGCCAATGAAGCCGCGCACATCGTTGGTCTCGCACCAGTTGATGAAGTTTTGCAGGCGGAAGACGCCGGTGGTGGGCGTGACGCCGTCGACATCGTAGTCGGCGTCGCCGGTGCCGCCGTGGTCGGCGTCGAGGTATTGGTGGGCCTCGAAGATGAGGTTGTCGGAGGGATCGACGAGCGTGTGCAGGTCGCCGCTGTGGCCGACCCAGGTGTGGGCGTTGCTGTAAGCGTCGCCGGGCACGAGGATGGCGGTGCGCGTGTCGTGCGCGCGGATGGCGTCGATGGCGACCTGCGCGGAGGTCTTCCAGGTGTGGCCGGCCATGTTGTTTGGCTCGTTCATGATGCCGTAGGCCCAGATGCAGGTGCGGTCCTTGAGGTGGGCGGCGAGTTTGTCCCAGAGGTCGGCGAAGGCGGTGCGGGGCACCTGCGGGGAACCGAGAATCTGCGGCACGTGGTTGATGTGGTAGCGGCCGAAGTTGTGGACGTCCGGGATGACCCGCATGCCGCGTTCTTCGGCGGCGTCGAGGAAGGCGTCGAGGCGCGCGACCTCGGCTGAATTGAGCGGGCCGAAGAGCACGGGCTGGATGTTTTCCCAGCGGAACGGCAGACGGATGAGCTCCATGCCGCGGGCCTTGAAGTAGTCGAGGTCGTCGGCGCCGGGCCAGATGTAGTGGGTGCCGTGAACGCCCGGGTAGTATTCGCCGAAGCAGGCGGAGGCGAGGTTCACGCCGAGCATCCACGGCAGTTGCGCGGCGGGTGGGGGCGGGGCGGAAGCGGGGCCGATGTGCACGGCGTCGAGGGTGACGACGGCCTTGTCGACGACCGTGTTGTTGTTCGCCGCGCCGACGGCGACGCGGGAGACAATGGTGCCCCCGCTGTTCAAGCCGGCGGCGGTGAAGCGCGTGAACGGAACGGTGGCGGTGGTGCCGCCGGCGGTGATCGTGGAGCCCGACGGCGTGCTGGCGAACGTGGCGCCGCCGAGCACGACCGTGTAGGTGGACGCGGCTCCGTCGACCGTCCACGAGATCGCGGAGGGAGGTCCGTTCAGGTGGAAATAGGTGGCGGTGTAGGTGGTGCCGCTGTCGATGACCTGGAGGCGCCAAGGCAACGCGCCACCGTAGTACAGGAGCGACAGGCCGAGGGCGCCGCCGCCGTTGTGGCCGCCGCCGCCCGTGACGTAGTTGCGCGCGAGGGTCGGGCTGGCCGCGCCGCCGGTGTCGCTCGCGATCCGGCCGATGACGGCGTAGGCGGCGACGGACGAGGTGCCGTTGCCCACGCCGGCGAGGGAGATCCCCTGCAGTTCGATGGTCAGCGGCTGGGCGAACGGATTGAACGCATGCGCGTTGGTGAGCAACGCGGCGCGTCCGGACGTGGTGCGGTTGACGTCGAGCGTGAGTTGGCCGCCGCCGACGGCGATCACGCCGGTGGAGCCGGTGCTGCCGGCGGCCCAGCGCGACGTGTCTAGAGCGGTGCCGCCGAACGGCTCGTCGAGGGACTGGGCGTGCGTGGTGGCGACAAGCCCGGCGAATGTCGCCAGCGCGGCGACACGAAGCATCAGGCGACGGGCGCCGGCAAAGCCGGGCCGCGCCTGCAAACAGAGGTAAGTAGGCATGGTTTAAATGCGTTCCAAGTGTGGAGGGCGGGGTGATGAACGCAGCCAACGGGGCCGGCGTCGCGCGCCGGAAAAAACGTTCCTGCGGGAGCGCGACCCTGGGGAAAGGGGAGGTCGCGTGCGGTCAACGTGGCCGCCCGCGGGCCGCCCGGCCAAACGAATGCGGGCAACCGCTCGAAACACTCGGGAACGCTCAGCTTTCGACGCGCCCGTGGCCGGGTGTCACCCACGGCAGGTCGACCTCGCCGACCAGGCCGGCCACGAGCCGGCGCAGGGCGGGCAAACCGCCGCCGAACGCGGCGAGGGCGCAGTCGATCGGCGCGTCGTATTCGTAAATGCAATACGGATGGTGGTGCGCGACGAAGACCACAGGCAGGCCGAGGCGCATCCAGCCATACATCATGTTGCGGGCGACGGGGCCGTGCAGGCGGAGGACGTTGGTCGCGTATTCGATGGCGCCGCCGATCGAGCAGACGATGACGTCGAATTCGCGATCCCGCGCGGCCTCGAACAATCGGTCGCAGCCCGGGTCGACCCACTCGGTCACGTGTTCCGAGCGCTCGCGCAGGAGCCGGGTGAACGCGTCGAGGTGGGGCTTGTAGCGTTCGTAGTGGTTGTAGACGACGGCATGGAGCACGCGGGTGTTTTTGCCGATGCGGAGCGGGAGCAGCCCGGCGCGGTCGCGGAGGATGCCGACGGACTTGGCGGCGAGTTCGTCGGCGAGGGCGGGCAAACCTAAGGTGTCGAGGTCGAGCGGCGCCGGCCGGGGCGCGGGCGCGTCGAGCAGGCCGATGGATTCCTTCATGGCGATGACGCGCGCGGCGCGGTCGCGCAGGGTTGCTTCGGTGAGTTTTCCCTCGGCGAGGCGGCGGTGCATCTCGGCGTGGAAGCGCTCGTCGATCTTGGCGAAGAGCAGGACGTCGCCGCCGCACTCGAGGAAGCGCGCGCAGGCGTCGTAGTAGTTCATGAAGCCGCAGAAACCGCCCATGTTGACGGCGTCGGAGACGATGAGGCCGTCGAAGCCCATCTCGGTCTTGAGCAAGTCGGTCATCAGCCGGAGCGACAACGTGGCCGGCGGGCAAAGCCCGAGCACGGGATCGGGTTCGTCATAAGCGGGCAGCGCGATGTGGCCG
>JBDRJH010000320.1:0-4814 GCA_043815125.1 Verrucomicrobiota bacterium | reverse complement strand
GCCACGGCCGAGAGGAGGGAGAGGGTGAGCGAGGCGACGGGTCTGCTGATCATGGGGTGATGGTGTTGCCCGAGAGCGTGACGCCAGAGACGCCTTCGGTGGAGATGGGGCCGGTGGTGACGAGGTGGTTGACGGGGTCTTCCCAACCGGCGGCGCGGACGCGGTTGGTGCTCTTGAGGGTGTTGTTGCGGATGGTGAGGTTGCCGGCGGCGTAGGCGTGGATGCCGGCAACGGAGACGCGCTCGATGGTGTTGTTCTCGATGACGATGTTCTCGTTGCCCGGCAGGTAGGGGGGCTTGCCGGTGTCGGTGCGGACGAAGATCCCGATGGCGCCGGGCACGTAGGAGCCGATGGCGGAGAGGCTGGCGTCCACGCCGATGTCGCGGATGGTGTTGCCGGTGATGCGGAGGTTGCTGACCCAGCCGGCCTCGCGCCAGTAGCCGAGCTCGGGGCCGATGGAGATGGCGGACTTGGTGATGCGTTCGAAGCGGTTGTTTTCAATGACGCCGTTCGAGGCCATCACGCGCAGGCCGCGGCCGCGGTTGTCGTGAAAGTAGCTGTCGCGGACGATGAAGCCGTCGCCGTTGACCGCGGGGCAGTCGAACCATTGCCCGACCGAGAGCGAGGCCGGTGCGGCGAGATCGACCTGATAGACGGTGTATCGGCTGGAGCCGTAGGTCGGGAAGCAGGTCTTCACCTCCTCGCTTGTGATGTCACCCTTGTCGGCGAGGGTGGTGATGGAGGCGAAGGTGACCGTGTTGGTGATGGCGAAGCCGGGGTTGGTGTAGAGACGCAGCGTGTCGCCTTCGCGAAGGGGTTTCACAAAGCCGCCCGGGCCATAGGGGAAAACGGTCAGGAAACGCGTCGGTGAGATCACGCGCATGACGGGCAGGAACATGCCGTGGACGTTGAGCGCGTCGTCGCCCTGACGGGAGATGTCGCAGTTCTCGATCACCGGGCCGACGCGGCATTGCACGAAGTTGATGGCGTCGGCGTTGGTGGAAAAGAGCCGGGGCTGCGTGCCGCCGGGGGGCACTGGACCGGGGGCGAGCTTCAGGCGGCGAAATACCACCGGTGCCTCGCAGTAGCGCCCGGCGAAGCCGAGCGAGGGCGAGCCATGCAGCGTGACGTCCTCGATGAGCACCGGGCCGGTGGTGTTGCGAATCTCGACGGCGTTGTTTCCGCCGCGGCGGTCGATGACGATCTGATCGCCGGGCGCGAGGTCGGCGGGCCATTCTCCGGGGGCATGGGCGGTGCCTTGGCGGGGGTCGCGCATCTCGAAGCGCGGCATGTTGAAGTCATGGGCGCCCGGGTGGCGGTTGCCATCCGCGGTGAAGAGATGAGTGGGACCGGCCACGAAGTCGGGATAGCCGTCCTGAATCTCAAACTCGAAGGACGTGGCGGTGGCTTTGGTCACGGTCGCCTGGGTGAAGGGAAGCGGGTCGTAGTCCAGCGTGAGGCCGCGAATCGCGAGCCGGTCGCCGCCGGTGATCCAAAAAAAGCCGCGCCGGTTGTTGGTCTGGATGAGCGTGGTCTCGGAGCCGTCGATGACCAGGTTGTCCGCGTTCTGGATTTGGATGACTTGATCGATCCGGTGAACACCGGCGGGCAGCTTGAGCGTGGTCTCGCCGGACTTGACCGCGTCGCGGATCAGGCGGGTGAAATCGACCGACGACAGAGTGTCGGAGCCCTGGTCGGCGGAGACGGACGCGATGGATGAAAGGACCAGTGAAAGGGCGAGTGTGGTGCGGGTGAACATAAGGCGAATCAAAGGTTGGGGTTGCGAGCGGCGTCGGCCGCCCAGGGCGCGGAGGGCGCCGGGGTGTCGACAATCTCGGGGAAGCCCTGCCAGTTGGCGCGGTCCACCATCTCGTCGAAGCGGACGGCGAGAGCGGGGGCCTTGCTGGTGGAGGATTCCTTGTAGCTGCGCCAGGGACGCACGGGCCAGGTGGGCGACCAGACGGTCACGCCCTCGGCGGTGCCGCCGGCCTTGGCGCCGTAGATGATCTGGGCCATGCCGTTGCCCCAGATTTGCACGTTGCTCAGGCGGGCGGTCCGGGTGCCGTTGAGCACGAGTCCCCAGCCGAGGTTGTCGTGGATGCGGACGTTGGTGAGGGTGTATTCGGGACCGCCGGCGAAGCCGTTGTCGTTGCCCCAGAAGTCGGCTCCGTGGATCTCGCAGAGGATGCCGTCGTGCGGCGAAAAACCTTCGTCGAGGTTGTTGGCGCCGGTGATGTTTTCGAACCGGAGGCCGGTGCCTTCGCCGTGAAGGTTGAAGCCGTCGTTGGTGCCGCCGGTGGCCACGAGGTTGCGGTAGGTGTGCCAGGAGGCGTTGTAGATGCGCACGGGGCAATCGCGGGCGGAGGCTTCCCAACCTTGCGGCGATGCGCCAGGGAGCAGCTCGATGGTGCGCTTGTCGTCGCGGAGTTTGATCGGGCCGAGAAAGGTGTCCTCGGGGGCGTTGGGATCCTGCAGGACGCGCACGCCGTTGTGCGTGATGACGCAAGGGAATGGCTGGGGCAGGCGCGCGACGAGTGTGTCGCCATCCTTCTCGAACAGGAGCGGGACGAGCGCGGTGACGGTCTCGCCGTTGCCCTCGATGACAATGGGTGAGCCCTCGGTGCCGGATCTTTTGATGTATAGAGTTTCCCGATACGGGCCGCTGCCCTTGGCGATCACGATGGTGTCGCCGGGGGCGACTTCGGCCGCCGCGGAGGCGAGGGTGGAGTATGGCGCGCCTCCGCGGGCGTCGACCAGCAGGTCGCGGGCGGAGAGTTGCGAGCAAAGCGCGGCGACGAGGCCGCACGCGAGGGCGGTGCTGCGGGGGAGGGGCATGGGGATGTTATTTGCCTAGATTGGTGATCCAGTCGTCGAGACTCGGATCGGTCAGCAGGAAGGCGGCGGCATGGCCGTCCATGAAGATGCCGTTGACCTTGCCGAGGTGGCGCGCCTCGAGGACCTTGTCGGGGCGCTCGGTCGGGCCGGCCTTGGCGTCGCGGAAATAGGCGAGCGAGTTGCCGCCGCCGCCGGGATTGTAGGCGCCGTCCGCGAGGAGCAGGGTGCGGGCGGGCTGGCTGACGTTGAGCGGGCGAATGGGCGAGGACTGTGAGCGTCCGTAACAGTTTATCGGATACACGCGGTGCGGGCTCTCGGGGAAGGTCTTTTCGGCGGACGGGCAATACCAGAAGCGGATGGCCTCGCCGCCCTCGTTCTGGACGAGCGCACTGGTGGGTGATGACTGGATGTAGGTGAGCAGTTCGGTCCAGTATTGGGTGCCCTTGGGAAAGTCGGCGGTGGCGCCGAACGCGGCGGGGTAGGTGCCTTTGTGGTCGGCGGCGTAGATGCCGAGCCAAGTGTGGATATTGCGAAGGTTGGTGAAGCAGCGCGTCGAGTGGGAGGCCTCCTTCATCCGGCCGATGACCGGCAGCAGGATGGCCGCGAGCACGCCGATGATCGCGATGACGACCAGGAGCTCGATGAGGGTGAATCCCGGGCTCGCGGCGCGCGGTTGCGGGCGGCGCGCTGCATGGAACTGTGAGGCAAGGTAAAAACGCATGACGGGGCGGGGTGACGTCCATCTTCCGGCATTTGCCTTGCGGCACAATCGCGCCGTGGTTTACCACGTTAAGTAACCTGCCGTGGAAAACCGTCCCCCATCACTGCGAGAACTGGCCGCGAAGCTGGGCGTGAGCCACGCGACGGTGTCGATGGCGCTGCGCAACCATCCGTCCATATCACCGGCGACGCGCGAGCGGGTGCAGGCGTTTGCGCGCGAGATGAACTACCGCGGCAACATTTTGGTGAGCGCGCTGCTGACGCAGGTGCGGCGGCGCCAAGTGAACGCGACCGGCGAGGTGATCGCGCTGGTGCTCGAGGGGGCGGGCTTGCAGCACGTGCCGCCGCTGGTCCCGGTTTGGACGGAGATGCGGCAGAGGGCGCGTCAGTTGGGGTTGAAGCTGGAGTTGTTTCCGCTCGGGCATCGGGGGAGAAATTCCGCCAGCGTGGGTAGGGTGTTGTTCAATCGCGGCATTCGCGGCGTCATTCTTGCCCCGATGCCGCTGGATCTGGAGGAGCTCAGGATCGACTGGAGCCAGCACGCGGTGGTGGCGATCGGCTACTCCTTTCAGCAGGCCGAGCCCCATCGGGTGGCCAATGCCCATTTCGGCGGACTCCTGACGGCGTATCAGAAATTATCCGACGCGGGTTATCGTCGGATCGGCTGTGTGATCAGGCGCGACGAGGACGAACGCGCGCGGCACTACTGGCAGGCCGCCGCGCTGTGCGCGCCGCGCCTGCATGGTGGCGCGGCCATCAAGCCGCTGGTGTTCCCCGACGAGCCGGACGAGGCGATGTTTGACCTTTGGTTTGGCAGGCAGCGACCGGACGCAGTCATCGGCAACCATCCGGACTATGTGGTGGACTGGTTGCGCAAGCGCGGACTGCGCGTGCCTTCCGAGATCGGCTATGCGAGTCTGGACCTTGACCGGGGGTCGCGGCTTCCGGGCATACGCCAGGATTGGACGGGCATCTGCGTGACGGCGGTGGACCAGTTGGCGGGCGAGCTGGCGCGCAATGAATTCGGACTGCCGACCACGCCGCGGGTGACCCTGATCGACGGTGTCTGGGGTGGTGCTGCGCTCACTGCCGGCTAGGCTTGAGCCTGGTCTCAGCTCTCGGCGGCGGTGAGTTTTTCGACGGCGGATTCCCAGGCGGTGGTGGCTTTTTGAAGTTCGTCCACGACGGTGCTGAGCTCGAGGTTGAGGTGGTGGAACTTGCCCTTGTCGGCGTAGGTTTCGGGGGCTTCGAGCTCGGCG
>JBDRJH010000319.1:0-3387 GCA_043815125.1 Verrucomicrobiota bacterium | reverse complement strand
CTTCCAAATCTTCAAAAGCACTAACCGCCTTTTGGGCATAAAGCTTAGCTTTTGCAGGATCTGACTCATTTTTAGCTAGCCCTTCGTAGAAGTATCCAAGATTTCGATAAGCTTCTTCAGATGGGAAATTTTTAATCCATGTGGTATATGCTTCAACCACAGTTTCCGAATCATTTGAGGCTTTCCCAACCTCTATCCATGCATTAAAAGTATTTTTTGCCTGCGCTTCACCTCTTGCCTCGGTTGAGCAGAGAGACGGGGAGGGGGAGTAGCGCGTGTTCTACTGGCTTTCCGAGGTGATCCAGGAGGCCGGCGGTCCCGCGCTGTTCCGCTACCTCACCGTGCGCTCGGTGTTCGCCGTGATCACGGCCTTCCTCATCACCTTGCTCGTGGGTCGACCGCTGATCAACGCGCTGTACCGCCGGGGCTACCGCTCCGCCGAGCGCAGCTACGGCGACATCAACTCCGCGTCCAAGGCGGGTACGCCGGTGATGGGCGGCGTGCTGCTGCTGATCGCGGGGCTGGGCAGCGCGGCCCTGTGGTGCGATCTGTCCAACGCCTTCGTGCTCGCGCTGTTCGCGGCCTCGCTGTGGTTCGCCGCGATGGGCGCCCTGGACGACCTGTTCAAGGTGCGTCGGGGCGACTCGGACAAGGGCCTCTCGCGGCCGGCCAAGTACTTCGGTCAGATCCTGTTCGGCCTGGCCCTGGGGATGATCGTGGTCAACCAGCACACCACGCCGCTGCCCCCGGCGCTGGCCAGCGAGCTACACGTGCCGTTCTACAAGCACGCCCTGCTCGATCTGGGCTGGGTCTATGTGGCCTTCATCGTGGTGGTGATCGTGTACTCGGCCAACGCGGTGAACTTCGCCGACGGCATGGACGGCCTGGCCATCGTGCCCAGCTTCTTCGTGCTGGTGGTGCTCGGCGTGTTCGGCTACGTGCTGGGCAACATCAAGCTGACCGAATACCTGTTCTATCCGTACATCCCCGGCGCCGGGGAGGTGGCGGTGTTCTGCGCCGCACTCGGCGGTGCCGCGCTGGGCTTCCTGTGGTTCAACGCGCACCCGGCCGAGGTGTTCATGGGGGACACCGGATCGCTGTTCCTCGGCGGCGCGATGGGCACCGCGGCGGTGCTGCTCAAGCAGGAGGTGCTGTTCGTCATCGCCGGCGGCATCTTCGCCGCCGAGATCCTGTCCACCGCGATCCAGGAGTGGATCGGGCTGGGCTTGCTGCGGCGGCGCATTTTTGCCCGCGCGCCGATTCATCACACCTTCGCTCATCGGGGGATGGCCGAGACCAAGGTGGTGGTGCGCTTCTGGATCGTCAGTGCGATCCTCGCCGCCTTCGCCGTGGCCACGCTCAAGATCCGCTAGGAGTTCGCCGATGATTCGCAGGCCCGTCGATCTGCGCAGCGACACCGTGACCCGGCCCGACAAGGCAATGCTCGAGGCGATGGTCGCCGCCGATGTCGGCGACGATGTGTTCGAGGACGATCCCACCGTGCAGGCGCTGGAGGCGCGTGCCGCCGAACTGCTGGGCAAGCAGGCAGGCCTGTTCGTGGCCAGCGGAACGAGGGCAACCAGGTCGCCCTGATGACGCACACGCGGCACGGCAACGAGGTGATCTGCGGTAGACCCTGCCACATCCAGGAGCACGAAGTGGGGGCGGCCGCCGTGCTGTCCGGCGTCACGCTGGTAACAGTGGATGCGCCGACCGGCGTGATCGATCCGTACGAGGTGGAGTTGCTCGTGCGCGAGGACGACATCCACCACCCCGCGACGGGGCTGATCTGCCTGGAGTGCGCGCACGGCACTGGCGCGGTGCAGCCGTTCGAGTCGCTGTTCAACATCCGCGAACTGGCCCGACGGCTGGGCCTGCCCGTGCATCTCGACGGCGCGCGGATTTTCAATGCGGCTGCGGTGCTCGACATCGATCCGGCGACCATTGCGGACTGCGCCGACTCGGTGATGTTCTGCCTGTCCAAGGGGCTGGGCGCACCGGTCGGCTCCGTGCTCGTTGGCCCGGCGGAGTGGATCTCTCGCGCACGCAAGAAACGGAAGATGCTCGGCGGCGGCATGCGCCAGGCCGGGTACATCGCCGCGGCAGGGCTGTACGCGCTGCAGCACAACGTCGAGCGCCTGGCCGACGACCACGTCCGGGCGAGGAAGCTGGCCGAGGCGCTGCGCGACGTGCCCGGGCTGAACCTGTTCGAGGAGCGGCTGGACGTCGACATGGTCTGGTTCACCCTGGACACCACGCGCCCGGATCGGCAGATCGTCGACGCCCTGCGCGAGCGCAAGGTGATCGTATACCCTTCACTCGGCGGTGAGTGGCGGCTGGTCGCGCACAAGGATGTTGACGACGAGGACCTGGACTATGCCATCGCCCAGCTCAAGGCGGTGCTCGCCGGCTGAGCGGCGTGCCTAGTCGACAAACAAGAAGTTGCTATCCTCGAGGGTCACGCCGTCCGGCGTGGGCTGTCCTTCGATCCGGCGCACCTGCACCGTGGCGATGCGGTGCTGCGGCTCACCGCCGGCGGCCGGCCACTCGGCGATGATCGCCACGATCCGGTTCCAGCCGTGGCCTGCGTCGGGATGGGTCTCCAGCGTGTCGAGCAGGCCGATGTTGGTCACCTCGAAGTCGTAGCAGGGGAAGCCGCCGACCGCGAGGCCGTTGGCGTCGAGATTGTAGCGGTAGCCGAAGAAAGCGCGCGCGTCGGTATCCTCGGCGAACAGCGGGTCGAGGTGGGTGGCGATCTCGTCGCCGTTGGTCATGCCGTCGTTGTCCAGGTCGCCGAAGCGGTCGTCGTAGAGGTAGCTCGTGCCGCCGTTGAACTCGATCGCGTCGGGCAGCCCGTCCGCGTCCGTGTCGTATTTCCTCTCGTCGCTGCCCAGCAGAGTCTCCTCGCAGTCGTTCAGCCCGTCACCGTCCGTGTCCACGTAGACAGGGCATCAACCGGCAGGCGCCGGGCGTGTCCGAGCGTAGTGCGTCGAGACCCATCGCGCCGAGATAGATCTCGACCCGGTCGTTGAGACCGTCATCATCGCTGTCCGGGTCTGTGGGGCTGGTGTTGGCTTCCTGGTCGGACAGGCCGTCGGCGTCGCTGTCGGCCACGGCCTCGGCGCCGAGCAGCCGGGTGTTGCGGTTGCTCACCAGCAAGTCGAGGCCGGTCCGCGGCCCCGAGTTGTTCGAGGTGGCGCAGAACGATCCCGACAGCGTGAACTGAGAGCGCTTCGGCGGGCCGTCGTCCGCGTCGGGCGTCCCGGCGGCTGGGTAGGTTTCCAGGCCCTGGCAGGCGCCGAGCAGCAGTGCGAGCAGCGCCGCGCTGGTGGCGCCGCGCATCATGGGTCGAGCGCCGCGCGGAACACCCGCGCCAGATTTCCACCG
>JBDRJH010000318.1:0-10857 GCA_043815125.1 Verrucomicrobiota bacterium | reverse complement strand
AGGTGAAGGTCAGGCGGTCGGTGACGATGTTGTAGGTGCCGCCGGAGTCGCCAACGTCGGCGCCGGTGGAGCGGTGCACGGGCGGGTTGATTTCCTCGACGATGAGGGTCGCGCCGTCAGCGGTGTCGGCCGGGATGCGCAGGAGGAAGTCGCCGGAGCCGTTGGTCTGGGCGGTGTCGAGGATGGTGAGGCCGGCTGAGAGCAGGCGCACGGTGACGTTGCCGATGCCAGGTTCGCCGCCGGTCTGGGTGCCGTTGTTGGCGGCGCCGCCGCCCGCGCCGTTGTCGCGGAAGACGCGGCCAGCGAGGGTGCGTCCGCGGAAGATCGCGAAGTTGCGGTCTTCCAGGTCGGCTCCGGCGACGGTGATGTTTTGCGAACCGGTGGGCGGGTTGCGGAAGAGCCACGAGGGCGGCGCGACGGCGGTGGTCTGGCCGGGGGCGTTGGTGACGATGATACGGAAGTCGCCGGGCGGCACGTTGGTGAATTCGTAATCGCCGGCACCGATGGCGACGTTGGCGCTGCCGAAGACGGTGTTGTCGGAGGCGCGCACGAGGTTGACGACCACGGGCGTGCCGGTGAGCCAGTCTTCAAAGCCGTCCTTGGTGCCGTTGGGGTTGGTGTCGTTGAAGACGAAGCCGCTGACGGTGCGGCCGAGGGTGAGGCCGAACTCCTGGCCGGTGACGTCGCTGGTGGTGAGCAGGAAGGTGCCGATGGTGCCGGTGTCGGGTTCAACGAAAACCCAGTTGGCCGGCGCGGCGGCGGTGGTAGCGGCGGCCTGGCCGGCGGGGGCGACGATCACCTGGTAGCTGCCGGGCGGGACGTCGGTGAACTCGTAGGTGCCGACGCCGGCGGGCACGGTGATGGATTCGTGCACGACGGGCACGCCGTAGGTGTTGACGAGGTTGACGACGACTTCGACGCCGCCGGCCCAGGTTTCGGCCTCGCGGGAGCCGAAGGGCGCGGCGTCGTTGTAAACGCGGCCGGAGATGATGCGGCCCTGGTAGAGGCCGAGGTGCTGGTCGGTGATGTCGGCGTTGGAGGCGGCGACGGGGGTGATGCTGCCGGTGGCGGGCGTGTCAAAGGTCCAGGTTGCGGGCACGGCGGGCGTGGTGTTCACGGCCGTATCCGTAACGATGATACGGTAGTTGCCGGCGGGCACGTTGGTGAAGGTGAACTCGCCGTCGCCGACGGGCACGGCGATGGAGCGCAGGACCTGGTTGGCCCCGAGGCTGAAGCCACCGTAGTTGATGGCGTTGTTGGTGACGAGGTTGACGACCACGGGCGTGCCGCTGGTCCAGTCCTCGTCGCCGTCGTCCTTCATGCCGTTGGGGATGAGCTGGTGATAGACGGAGCCGTCGATCTGCATACCGACGATGAGGTCTTGGGTGGAGGGCGCGGTGGGGTCGTAAACGCGGCGTTCGTCGGCGTCGGCGGATTCCTTGGAGGCGTAGCTGGCGACGCGGGCGGAGTTGGTGAGCACGGCGCCCTTGGTGGCGTCGGCGTCAACGGTGACGGTGTAGTCGAGGACGATGGTTTCACCGGCGGGCAGGAGGATCTGCGCGTCGGAGAGCGCGATGGTCCAGACGCCGGTGCCGGCGACGTAGTCCACGGAATCGGGCACGAACGCGCCGCCGTTGAGGGTGGCGTTGTCGAGGACCGGGGTGGCGTCGCGCAGGCCGTCGGGGAGCGTGTCGGTGAGGGTGACGTTGTAGGCGGGGCCGGTGCCGTTGTTGGTGACGGTGAGGCGGAACTGCGCGGTGCCCTCGGACATGACGATGTTGTCGGCGACGGGCGCGAGGCGGGTCTTGGCGATGATCAGGCGGGGCTGTTCAACGTCGAGCGTGGCGGTGGCGGGTCCGGCGGAGATCGGGTCGTCGTCCTCGTTGTCGTAGGCGAGCGTGGCGGAATTGACGCGGGTGGCGCTGGTGGTGGCGGGCGAGGCGGCGGGCACGGCGATGCCGCCGGTGTCGAGGATGCGCGCGGTGTAGGTGAGGCGCAGGATGTTGTCGGCGGGGCCGTTGAGGGCGTTCTCGAAGTCGCCGAAGGTCCAGGTGAGCGTGCCGGTGTCGTCGGCGGCGGGGGCGTTGGCTCCGGCCGGGGTCACGTAGGTGTAGCGGGGCGCGCCGGCGGGCTGGGCGATGGAGACGGTCTCGACAAAGGCGAGGCCGGCGGGGAGCACGTCGGTGACGACGAGGTTGGTGAGTTCACCTTCCTGCGGGGCGAGGTCGAGGGTGTAGGTGACGAGGTCGCCGATGCGGTAGCCATCAGCCGGCACGGAGAGCGGCAGGGTGCCGCCGGTCTGGGTCTTGGTGATGCCGGCGGTTTCGAGGGTGTCTTG
The DNA here is from genome assembly GCA_043815125.1 of Verrucomicrobiota bacterium. GTDB lineage: Bacteria > Verrucomicrobiota > Verrucomicrobiia > Opitutales > Opitutaceae > JAUWBF01. The sequence goes on along the minus strand of JBDRJH010000318.1, from coordinate 8,519 downwards.
CCAGAAGCCGAAGTTGCGCACGAGGTCGTCGTCGGTGTCGGCGAGGTCGTAGGTGCCGTCGTTGGGTGCGCGGTAGAGCCAGTTGGCCGGGCGATCGGAGACGAGGGCGGTGGGCGTGGTGGCGACGATGAGGGTGTAGTCGTCCTCGGGCAGGTTGGTGAATTCGAATTCGCCGGTGCCGGGCGCGATGGTCTCGGATTCGACGACCACGCCGCCGGCGATGAGGTTGACGTAAACGGTGGGCTTGGTCGCGCCGGTCCAGTCTTCGCCGGGGGTGAGGGCGTCGTTGAGGTCGTCGTCCTCGTAAACGGTGCCGGCGATGCGCAGGCCGACGATGATGTCGGCGGTGGCGGGATCGGTGGCGGCGTATTGGCGACGCTGCGTGCTGTCGTTGGCCGGCTTGGAGAAGTAGCGGTTGACGACCGCGCTGTTGGTGAGCGTGGCGGCGCGGGTGGCGTCTTCATCCACGGTGAACTGGTAGGCGAGCACGAGTTCTTCGCCGGGGAGGAGGATTTGCGTGTTCGAGAGGTTGAAGACGTAGGTGCCGGCGGCTCCGGTCCAGACGGGAGTGAGGCCGGCGAGGACGTCCACGCCGTTGAGGGTGGCGGCGGTCAGCGTGGGCGCGGTGTCGCGCAGGCCGACCGGCAGGGTGTCGGTGACGCGGATGTTGTAGGCGGGCGCGGTGCCGTCGTTGGTGACGGTGACGGTGAAGGTGCCGGTGGCCTCGGGCGGCAGGCGGTTGAGCGCGGGCGTGGTGAGGGCTTTGGCGATGGTGAGGCGCGGCTGCTCGACGGTGATGTCGTCGGTGGCGGGGCCGGCGGCGAGCGGGTCAACCGAGACGGCGGTGTTGCCGTAGCCGACCTCGGCGGAGTTGGTGAGCGGGCCGTCGGTGGTGGTCGCGGGTGACACGGCGGGCACGGCGAGCGGATCGGTGCCGGTGTTGATCACGCGGGCGCGATAGGTGATGCGCAGGGTGTTGTTGGCGGGATCGGCGATGGCGTTGGTGAAGGTGCCGAAGTTCCAGGTGATCGTGCCCTCGGTGGCGGCGGCGGGCGCGTTGCCACCGGCGGGGGTCACGAAGGTGTAGCGCGCGGGGCCGGCGACCTGGGCGATGCTGTCGGTGTCGTGGCAGGCGAGGCCGGCGGGGAGTTCGTCGGTGACGAGGAAGGTGGTGTTGGTGCCTTCGTGCGGGAAGATGTCCACCGTGTAGGTGACGAGGTCACCGATGCGGAAGGCGGTCTGCGGGCCGGCCGCGGGAATGGTTTCGCCGGTGGCGGTCTTGGTGATGGTGGGGGCGACGACCGGCGAATAGACGCCTTGGTTGAGGCCGAGGTTTTGGTCAACGAGGTCGCCGGTGCCTTGGTTGATGGTGGCGGCGATGAGGCCGGCGGCGGGGTTTTGATTGAGCCAGTTGGCGGGGCGCTGGGCGACGAGGTTGCCGGCGGAGTCGGTGAGAATGATGTCGAAGTCGCCGGGCGGCAGGTAGTCGAAGGCAAAGGCGCCGGTGCCGGGCGGCACGGTGACGGTGCGGAAGACGATGGGGTCGCCGCCGTTGTCGGCGATGAGGTTGGCGAAGACGGTGGGCTTGAGGCCGGACCAGTCCTCGGCGCCGTCGCGGGCGTCGCTCAGGTCGATGTCGTGATAGACGAAGCCGTCGATGCGCAGGCCGATGACGAGGTCGGCGGTCTCGGGGCCGACGGCGGCGTAGGTGCGGCGCGAGGCGGCCTCGGCGTCGCCGGAGGGCAGCGAGTAAAAGGCGTCGATCTCGGCGCTGTTGGTGAGGGTCGCGCCGCGCAGGGTGTCGTCGTCGTCAACGGTGACGGTGTAGGTGAGCACGAGTTCCTCGCCGGGGAGGAGCAGCTCGGTGTCGGCGAGGTCAAACACGTAGGCGCCGGTGCCGTTGTCCCAGGTGGGGGCGGTCTGGGTGGCGAGCACGTCGATGCCGTTGCGGGTGGCGGCGGTGAGCACGGGAGCGGCGTCGCGCAGGCCTTCGGGCAAGGTGTCGGTGAGGGCGATGTTGTAGGCGGGCGCGGTGCCGGTATTCGAAATCGTGATACGGTAGCTGGCGGTGTCGGTCGGACGGCGGACGTGGTTGCCGAGCGCGTCCACGACGGGGCTGATGATGGCCTTGGCGAGAGTCAGGCGCGGCTGGCGCACGGTGAGGCCGGCGATGCTGGGCTCGGAGGTGTGCGTGCTGGTGTCGGCCAGGGTGAAGGCGATGGTCGCGGTGTTGTCCTGCGTCTGGTTAACGGGGGTGACGGCGAGGCCGGCGGGGTCGAGGACGCGGGCGCGGTAAACGACGACCAGCTCGTCGTTGTCGGTGTCATTGTCACCGGTGTTGACGAGGGTGCCGAAATCCCAAGCGAGCGCGCCGGTGTCGCCGATTTCGGGGGCGGTGGCGCCGGCGACGGGTGTGGTGTAGGTGAAGCCGTCCGCGCCGGTGGCGGGGGTGATGGAGACGGTGTCGTGGAAGGCGAGGCCGGCGGGGAGCGTGTCGGCGATGGTGAAGTCGGCGAGCGTGCCTTCCTGCACGGGGAGCGTGAGGGTGTAGGTGACAATGTCGCCGATGCGGAAGCCGTCGGCGGGGGCGTCGAGGACGTCGGTGTTGTCACGCGGCAGGGTGTCGCCCGCCTTGGTCTTGGTGAGGTCGGTGGCGTTGCGGGCGACAACGGGGGCGTCGCGTTCGGCGAGGTAGGTGTTGGGCGCGGTGCCGGCGCCGTTGCGTTCGCCGAGGGCGTTGCCGGGGGCGAGCACGGGGTCGCCGAGGTCGGGGCCGGGCGCACCGTCGAGGGAGGTCCAGTCAACGGTAACGGCGTTGGTGTAGTTTTGCAGCGGCTGGCCGGCGTCGATGACGCGGACGCGGTAGTGGAAGACGAGGGTGCCGCCGGGAGCGATGTCGATGTTGACGGGAGCGGCCTTGCCGCGGCCCCAGGTGAGGAGCTGGCCGTCGATGTCGGGCTCGAAAGTGGCGAAAGCAGGCGGGGTGACACCGGAGAGGGCGTCGAAGCCGGCCCAACCGTCGACATAAACCACGCCGGCGGGCATGGTGTCGGTGAGGTTGAAATCATACGCCGAGGCGATGTTGGCCCCGGAGGCGTTGGTGATGGAGATTTGATATTCGAGGAGGTCGCCGGCGTCGGGGGCGATGGCGTCGGACGCGGCGATGGAGGGGACGTAGGGTCCGCCGGAGTTGCGGGTGGCGTTGCGCACGCCGTGGGTGACGGTGATGGAGGGTTGCGCGACGGTGACGGAGCGCTGGGTGAGGTTGATGACGTCGCCGGGCAGGCCGGTGAAGTTGTAGGCGGCGTTGTTGGTGAGGACGGTGCCGGGGGTGTTGCCGGCGATGTTCCGCACCTGGGCGACGTAGTCGATGGTGATGGAGCGGTCGGCGCCGCTAGCGAGGGTTTCGCCGAAGGTCCAGGTGAGGGTCTGGCCGCCGTTGGTCTGGGTGAAGAGCGGAGGTTCGTTGTCGGCGGCGATGTCGTCGCCGATGTCGATGACGGGCGTGCCGACGAGAGCGAGGCCAGCGGGGAGCGTGTCGGTGACGGAGAGGTCGGGCGCGGTGCCGAGCGGGAGGTTGAGGGTGACGCGGTAGCGGATCTGCTCGCCGATGGTCACGCGGTCGTCGTCATCGGGCAGTGCGGCGTAGTCGGTGATCTCCTTTTCCTGATTGATGGCGATGATGTTGACGGTGGCGGTGGCCGCCGCGCCGGCGGTGATGGCGTCGGAGCCGGTGACGGAGTCCTGCGCGCCGAGCGGGGCGGTCTGGCTGCCGGAGGGCGCGGGCAGGGTGTAACCGGTGACGGTGGCGGAGTTGACGAGGGTTTCGCTGGGGTTGACGGTCGCGGCGAGGGTGACGCGGTAGATCAGCGTGACGGACTCGCCGGGGTCGAGTTGATCGAGATCGGAGCCGGGGTCGGCGATGGCGGTGTTGGCCGAGGTGAAGGTGATGTCGGTGCCGTCGCCGGAGACGATGCCGGTGGTGAGGGTGTCGGGGACGTCGTCACCGGTGGTGTCGGCGCCGGCGTCGGTGTCGAGCAGCACGAGTTTGGCGGGGACGTTGTCCTCGACGCTGATCGAGAAGAGCGGCGCGGCGTTGGCGACGTTGGGGTTGGTGACGACGATGCGGTATTCGAGAGTGTCGCCGGCCTGGCCCTCGGCGGTGGGACCAAAGGCGGTGGCGGTGGTGACGTTGCGCACGGTCTTGGCGATGGTCGCGGTGGGACGGCGGACGGTGACGTTGAGTTCCTTGTGGAGATTGCCGGTCGAGGTGCCGCCGGAGAAGCCGTCGTCGCCGTTGTTGGAGCGGAACTTTTGGCCGAGGTAGGTGAACTCGACGCCGAGGTTGTTGCGCAGAATCTTGTTGTGGGTGTTGTCGGCGACGTTGAGCACGCGGACGACGAGTTCGGCCTCGAAGGTGTTGGTGCCGGCGTTGATGTCGGCGGCGGTGATGGTCGCGGCGGTGAAGTTGATCCGGCTGGCGGCGACGGTGGCGGGATCGGTCACGGGCACGGGGGCCGCGGCGGTGAGCGCGAGTTCGTCGTTGCCGGTGAAGGCGTGGGAGACGTAGCCGAGATTGGTGTGGGCGTTGAAATTGGAGTCGGCCGGGGTGTCGCGGATGGTGACGTCGGTGAGGTCGTCCTCGACGCCGAAGAAGTCGGCGCGGAGCAGGTAGGTGACCTCTTCACCGACCATGACGTTGGTGCCGCTGGTGGTGGGCTCGGAGGTGGAGGCGAGGTCCTTGCTCAGGGTGACGCCGACGATGCGCTGGGCGCGTTGGTCGAGGGAGTAGTCGCCGTAGGCGGTGGTGCCGTCCTGTCCGAGGGACTCGCCGCGCACGCGGAGTTTGAGGGTGAGCGGGCCGGGGGTGCCGGAGTAGGCGGCGTTGACGGTGATGACGGCGGTCTGCCCGGAGGACAGCGTGCCAAACTGGGCGGTGGTGAAGGGCGTGGCGCCGTCAACGGGAATGGTGCCGCCGGAGCCGCCGGTGCCGGGGGTGGTGAGGGTGATGGAGTTGATGGTCCAGCCGGCGCCGAGGTCGGGGAAGTCGGCGGTGATGAAGTCGGCGATGGAGCCGGCCTCGCCGTTGTTGCGAATGGTGAACGTGTAGTTGGCGTTGCCGGTGCCGGTGATAAGAGCGTTGCCCGGGGAACTGGCGGTGATGTCGAGGTCGGGAGTGCGCAGGTTGAGGGAGACGCTGTCGGTGTCGAAGGCGGCGCCGCCGCAGGAGCTTTCGTAGTCGACGCGCACGATGTTGTTGCCGGTGGCGGGCACGTTGGGATCCAGGGCGGGATTGCCCTCGGCGGAGGCGAGGTCGGGGAAGGTGGTGGCGGTGGTGGTGTCGAAGACGACCGGGCGCACGTAGTAGGTGATCGTGACGCGATCACCGAAGCGCAGCATGGGCACGGTGGGCGAGGCCGTGGTGAGGGTGAACTCGGGCGCGAGCGTGTTGGTGTTGTCGGTGGTGACGCCGCTGATGGCGGAGGTCAGACCCGGATAGAAGGTGGCGACGTGGCCGGAGATGGCGGGGGCGACGGTGGTGTCGAGCACCATGTCGGCGTTGGGGAAGGTGTTGGTGACGACCAGATCGTAGGCGTTGCCACCGGTGTTGGTGATGGCCACGTCGATGCGGGCGCGCCCGCCGTTGAGGTGGGTGATGGTCTGCTCGATGTCGGTGCCGCCGGAGATCTCAGGCAGCATGACGATGGTGGCGGGGTCTTCCGGGTCGCCGGGTTCGTCAATGGAGTTGTGCAGACCGGCGCCGGGAATATCGCAGCCCCAGGTGACGCGGGCCTCGGGCGAGTCGGTCACGCAATTATTACCGAGTTGCTCGCGAATGTAATAGGTGGCGGAGCCGCCGCCGCCGGCAAGGTCGGCGATGGTCTCGACGGTGTTCGCGGTGTAGGCGGTGCCGGGGTCGCCGAGGGTGGCGATACCGACGGTGCCTTGGACGGTGGAGAACTCGGCCAGGCCGGTGGAGCCGGAGAGTTCGTCGGAGAAGCGCACGTTTTGCGCGGTGAGATTGCCGGTATTGGTGACCTGGATACGCCACTCGATGACGTCTCCGTCGCCGCCGTAGACGGTCTCGGAGTAGGCGGTCTGGCCGGCGGTGAGGTTGCGGCCGGTCTTCACAAGGGTGACGTCGGGCTGGAAGACGGTGATGTCGAAGCCGACGCCGGGGGAGCTGACGGACGCGCCGCAGGCGAGTTCGGCGGTGGCCGAGGCGGTGAGCGTGGGGCTGTTGCCGGCAAGGGACTCGGTCTGCTCAAGGTCGAAGCGGATGCGGACCTCGTAGTTGCTGTTGCCATCGACGGTGGCGCCGACCGGCGAGAGTTGGGCGAGCTCGGCGATCTGGGCGGAGGTCCAGGTGTGGTTGTTGCCCACGATGACGGGATCGGCGCGAGGCAGCCAGCCGCCGGCGCCGTTGATGCGGATCTCGACGCTGCCGGGCTTGAGGCTGAGGCCTTCGGCGAGGGGCAGGATTTCCTCGACGATCACGTTCTCGATGGAGGTGGCCCCGGTGTTGCGAACAACGATTTCAACAAGACCTTCGGAACAGATGCTGGCGAAGGAGTTGGTGCTGTCATGCACGACCTGCATCTTGCCGGTGGGGAAGAAGAAGGCGGGGTGATTGCGCTCGGTGGTGAAGAAGATGTCGCCCTCGCAGCCCCAGGAGGCCTGGACTTTTTCGGTGGTGATGGTGATGGCGCAGCCGGGGATGGTGCCGACGTCGCCAACGACGGTGCGAACCACGGTGGTGCCGGAGGGGATGTCGCCGAGGTCGAACTCGATGTCCTGTCCGCTGACGAACACATCGGTGCCGGAGTTCTCGGTGTTCATGAGACCGGCGTTGGGGGTGATGCCCGCGGGCAGCGTGGCGGTGGCCTTGGCCTCGTAGGCGGTGCCGGCGTCGGTGTTGGTGACGTAGATGACGTAGGTGGCGGTCTGGCCGGCGACGGTGATGCTGCCGGGAGTGACGGTGAGGGCGAGGTTGGCCTTGCGCACGACGGAGGGCGCGTAGCTGGCGCTGTCGGAGTAAACGCGGCTGCCGGCGGCGTCGGTCTGCGAGCTGTCGTAATCGACGCGGGCCGAGAAGCCGCTGGTGTTGACCGGGCTGGTGGCGCGGCGGATGACGCGGACCTGAATCGTGCCCGAGGCGGTGAGCGGATCGCCGGTGTATTGGAAGGTGGGGTTGTCGCCGGCGTTGGCGGTGTAGGTGATGTTGCCGGCGTTGAACGCGCCGCCGTAAACCGGAACCTGCGCAGCGGGGTAGATGAACTCGGTGCCGTCGTTGAGCAACGTCACGAATACGTTGTGGGCGTTCTCGGCGTTGCCGTTGCCGATGGTGATGGTGAGGGTTTCCTCGCGGCAGACCTCAAGCTGCGACGCCATGCTCAGGCCGATGGTGGCGGCGGCGCGGCCGACGGTGTAGAAGGCGCCCTGAGTGAAGCGGAACTGGGTGACCTCGTCGCAGATGCCGCCGGGGACGTCTTCGGGATCGATGCCGGCGACGACGAGGTGGGTGCGCTGGGTGAGTGCGCGGGTGGCACCGCCGCCGAGCGCGGCGTCGGGGATGGTGGTCTCGTAGTTGATCTGGAGCTCGGTGCCGGCGACGGTCGTGCCGAGGAAGGAGAGATCAATGCGGAAGCCGATGGCGAGCGGGGTGATGCTGGCCGGGGGCACGGGAGTCGCGCCGCCGCCGTTGAAGCGGTAGGTGAGCGTGCCGGGCACGAGGGTCTGTTGGGAGACGCCGGCAAAGTCGTCCTCGTAGGTGGTGCCAACCCAGGTGCCGGGATACATGGCGCCGAACTCGTAGTTGGCCTCGAAGGGAATGAACTCCCCTTCCCCGTCGTCGCGGGTGTCGTCGGCGCTGGCGACGCCGGTCTCGAAGATGCCGTCGGGGGCGGCCGGAGTGACGTTGAAGAACTGGCTGCTGGCGAGGCCGGGGTTGTTGGAAACGAGGAAGGTGGCGTTGGCCGAAGCGCCGATGGCGCAGCCCTGGCTGCTGGTGGCGGAGACGGTGGCGGTGTTGGTGAGGATGTCGCCGGCGATGCAGGGCTCGTTATCCACGGTGAAGTCGATCTCGAGGGTTTGGTCGGCGGCGAGCGCGGCCTTGGAAACGGTCCAGGTAACGATCTGGCCGACGACGTTCACGCTGCCGATGCTGGCGGTGTGGGCGGCGTAGGTGACGCCGGCGGGCAAGGTGTCGGTGACGATGAGCGGATCGGTGGCGATGTTGTCGCGGTTGGTGGCGGACAGCGTGAGCGTGTAGGTGCCGCTCTCGATGATCGCGATGCGGGACTCGGAGACTTCCTTTTCGAGGCTGACCGCCGGCGTGTCGGCGGCGGCGGCGATGGAGCCGATGGTCTGGGGGATGGTGTAGGCGTCGCCGCAACCGTTGGTGTAACGGGCTTCGTAGGAGACGGAGCCCGCGCCCGAATTGGCGCAGACATCGGTCGCCTCGACGTCGAAGGTGAGCGTGGCCGAGCCGGCGTTGGCGATGACGCCGCCGTTGGCGG